>CAZQSD010000081.1:0-14321 GCA_964595885.1 uncultured Sangeribacter sp. | reverse complement strand
AGGGCGCACTCGGGACTTACACCCGTTAGATTATGCCCATGTCGGGCGAACATAAGGAAGCAGGAGGGTCTGATGTGACCCTCCTGCTTCACATATTAAAGCGCAACTTTGACAGGGATACACTTAATCCCCACTAAACCACTCTGTTTAATTAAAATACTATCACCTTTTTGCTATAATTGAATGGTGATCTCCTTACTTCAATGGTTTGCTTAGCTGAAGATGCTGGAATTGATGCCAAAAAGAAGATCCAATATTTTATTCAGCGTTATCTATTTCCTCAGCATGAGCAATTAGCCTATTGGCTATGTCTCGAAATGCTTCCGCTAATTGATGTGCCTCCCCGGGAGTAAAACTTCGTTCCTTATCACATACGGTAGCCCCATGTAGCTTTTGCGAGAACCAACCTTGTGTCTTTCCGAAATATTGTTTTGCGAGTGCTGTTTTATTCAGCAGTCCTTCCAAATCAAGAAAGGCGGTGAATATGGCCCCTTCCTTAAAGGATATTGTTTCTTCCCTATGTTGTTCCGCTAATTCAGGATTGTGAAATTTCCGTTTGCCTAAATACATATTTTTTTTGTAAATTTGCCCCCGTCAATCAAACGGGAGCCGGTTTTACATAAGGTTAATAATCTCGTTTAGCAGTCCTCTGATGTGAGCGACCACTCTTTGGTTGCGGTTATTCCCCAGGATGTCTAATAAACGTTGAATAATTGCAACCATCTGTTTTATCTGTTCTTAGTTCAATCCATATCACACCTCCTGTCTGTTAAAGGTTTTACTTTTAATTTCTCATTGCAAAGATAATAATAATTTCATTAATACATAATTAATTTTAATATTAATTATATGTTATAACATATAATTATTTTAATATCAGGACCTTGCAATATGCGTTCATTACGTTCCCACTGTTGTAAATGTGTAATCAATCATATAAAGCGAAAATCTATACAAGTATCTAATTCATAAGCTAGTTTGGTCTGGTTTTAGAGACCGTAATAAAGAGCTTTTACTGCTCGTTTATGAGATAGAGAGTCTTTTAATGTAACCATAAGATGAGAAACGTATTGAGGAATATCGGAGGACTGCTGATTGGCATTACCGCCGGCTTACTTATCGCTGCGATAATAACTGTAGTTTTTACCGACACTACATTATCTGAATTTGTATCAAAGTTATGGTCTATGAAAGCCGCTGAGACTGTGTTGGTGGTTCTGGTAGGTGTTATGGCTTTCTTTGTATCACTGATGATTGTAGTCACCGCCCACGAGGCAGGACACCTTGTTGGCGGACTCCTCACTGGGTATAAATTTGTATCATTCAGAATTTTTAATTACACCTTCATCAAAATTGAGGGCAAAATAAGGGTTAAAAAGTTCTCAATAGCAGGCACCGGAGGACAATGCCTACTCTCCCCACCGGATTTACCCCTAAATCAAATCCCGACGAAGCTATATCTTGCAGGAGGGATTATAATCAACTTGCTCCTACTGATAATTGCTCTGCCCTTCTTCTTCCTGAATCTCAATCCCTTTGTCGCTGAGATACTGACAATCTTCTGCCTCACAGACCTGCTGCCCATGATATTTAATGGGCTGCCCATGAAACTTAATGGAATGGGCAATGACGGATATGATCTTCTCCACATGCGTCATGACCCATTGATTAAACGTGCTGTGATGACCCAACTGCGTTCAAATGCCATGATTCAAAATGGCGTAAGACCAAAACATATGCCGGAGGAGTGGTTTGAATGGCGTGTGAATTAGTGTTCTTGGCATTGGTGACCGATCGCAAAGACAGAGCCAAAGAATTGCTCGACACCCAGCTTCGTAAATATATAGACACCTACCGCAAGATGATGTCTTCAAAGCTACGTATCCTCTGTGCCATAGAATTATATATTAACAATAACCGTCAAAAAGCCATGGAAATATATGCCTCCCTAAAGTCAACAAAAGACCAATACCTTTTCCAAGGAGAAGTGGCAAGCGATTTGGCACTAATGCAATCACTCCTAAACATATAAGTATGACATCAGTCTGCCCAGGATTAATCTTACACTATGATTGCGCAGGCCAAATTTTGCACCAATGAGTGAAAAAAAAGAACAACATCTTTTATAATAATTAAAAGGACAACCCACAATTATAGACTTAAATCATTATAATGTGGAAAAAAAGTATTAACTTGCAATAAATTTAAACATTCTTCTCATGAATCTCAACCTTATTCCTCTCATGCTGGCCGTTGTCAGTATCCCGGCCACTGCCGAAGCTAAGTCTGACAAAGCACCCGAAGACAGACAGAGTTATAAAATATATGTGGACGACAACGGCGTGATGCGCCGGTCTGACACCAAAGATGAAGTAGCTTACTACGGCACCAACTATACAGCACCATTTGCATATTCCTATCGTGCCCTCGGCTACTTAGGGAAAGACCGCAAAAGGGCCATAGACCGTGATGTATATCACATCGCGCGTCTCGGCATGAATGGCTTCCGTCTTCATCTATGGGATGCTGAGCTGGCCGATTCAGCCGGTAATCTGCTCCCAAATGAGCATCTGGATCTCCTCGACTATATGATTGCTGAACTGGAGAAACGCGGCATCGACATCATACTGACAGCCCAGACAAACTTCGGCAACGGTTATCCGGAACGCAATATCGACACAGGGGCCTTCACATATGATTTCGACAAGTGTGACATCCATGATAATCCCAAAGCCCAGGAAATTCAGGAAAGATACCTGCATCAGCTTGCCACGCATATAAATCCTTATACAGGCCGGAGCTATGCCAATGACAACGCAATCATAGCTATGGAGATAAATAATGAGCCTTGCCATTCCGGCACAAAACCGGAAGTGACTGCCTATATCAACCGCATGGCAAAGGCTCTCCGTAATGCAGGATTCAACAAGCCGATTCTCTATAACGTCACACATAATCCAGAGGTGACATCCGCTTATTACGATGCCGATATTGACGGCACGACTTATCAATGGTATCCAACAGGACTTGTGTCGGGCCATGAGCGAAAAGGGAACCTGCTTCCGGCTTTTGACGACTACACTATCCCCTGGAAGGACACAATGCAGAACTATGACAAGTTAGCAAGGGTAGTCTATGAGTTCGATCCGGCCGACGTGCTCTACTCCCACCTCTATCCCGCTGTGGCCCGCGCATTCCGTAAAGAGGGATTCCAATGGATCACACAGTTTGCATATGATCCAATAGATCTGGCTCCTTATAATACCGAGTATCCCACCCATTACCTCAATCTTGCATATACTCCGGCAAAAGCCATCAGCATGATGATCGCCACTGAAGCAGCAAAGGAGATTCCACGTGGCGCAGATTTCGGTGCATATCCTGCCAACACTACTTTCGGCCACACACGCATTTCCTTTGAGGAGGATCTGAGTGAATACAACTCACCGGAAAAATTCCTTTACACCAACGACACGCAGACTATCCCCGCTGACCTGGGGCAACTTCAGCAGCTTGCCGGACATGGCAATTCTCCGGTGGTTACGTATCCCGGCACAGGAGCATATTTCCTTGATGCAGTAGGCAACACAGGAGCATGGCGACTTGAGGTGATGCCTGACATGGCAATGGTTGACGACCCCTTCGGCAACACTGATCTGAAAGACGCAAAGATAGTCACTGTCAATAATTCCCATCCTATCAGAATCAAACTTCCCTCCCTCGGTCCGAATTATATATTCAAAGGCATAAACGGTGGCAACACAGCCGAGGGAAAAGCCACTGACTGCACTATCAGTGTCACGCCGGGAGTGTATATCCTTGCAAAGACAGACAACGAGCTGGCGGCAGCAGAAAAGGTGGAAAAGGTGGCCGGAAATATCGGCTTGACAGAGTTTGTTACCCCTGATTCCGATCCGATGCCTTTCACGTTGCTTGCTCCACAGCGTGCAGACGCTGCCCTGGATGTCAACATGATTCCGGAATCATGGACGTTCCGATTCAATCAGCGTCCAACAAGCTGGGACGAAGCACCGATCTATGAGTTGACATCTGATCCTGACACCGACGGAATAATCGTGATGCGTCGTTACGTAGCCGATAAAATCGCCCGCATACCGTCACAGATGGATCCTCAGACCATAAATGTAAAATTCCAGCACCAATCAGGTAATGTCAAAGCTACTTCTCTGCCCGTCGGCACGGAACTTGCAGTGGTGACAGCCGCAGGGTTCACCTATTCCGTTCCGGTCCTTCTTGACGAGACAGGAGTGGCATCTGCAAAAATCGCCGATCTGCAACCGCGTAAAGGCGTAATCATGCCTGCTCCCTATCCGGTCACCGTCACCCGTGAATCGCCGGCATCGACAAAACCTGTAGGCGGTTTCCGCGACATCCAATTTGTTGAGCTGATCATCCCACAAACGGCAGGTGAACAACAAATTTTACTTCCTGAAAGAATCTGGATAAAGTAAGGATAACCAAATTTTTCACTCTGTCCCCCAACCCTCTTTTAACTTGTTAAGGATTTCAGATGCTTCCTTCTTTAATAATGGCAGATGGTTGATGACTATTGCCCATATCATTTTCGGACGCAAACTATCGTAGCCATGTATCACATAATTGCGTGTATCTACAATTTTTCTAGCATTGGTGATAGCAACATCAGGATTAATTTTAATAATCCTGTTAGTTGCTTCACCAATAATTGCAATATTCATTAATATTGCCCGACGAAGAATAGTATTTTTCACAAAAAGCATCAAAACGACGTGGATATAATTCAAAAAAGGAATCAATTTCTTGAATTGAACTATTCACTTTCTCACATACGTCCGAACAGGGACTGCCTGCTCCTTACCAAATAGACCGTATGGGTAATTTACAATTTTATTAAAGTCAATTTTCAATTATTTATTTTATTGGTTAGCAATATATTAATTTACCTTTAACATATTTTAACATAATACTGATGATAGAAATTATATAGGTGGTGTTATAATGGTATAAACAAACAAAAACACCACTTAAAAACTATACAACTATGGCAGATTCAAGCACATTCAAACAAAAATTGATGGGATTACAAGGTAACCTCCTTAATTTCGCTTACCAGCTCACGACAAGTCGTGAATCAGCACAGGACCTCGTGCAGGACACCACGTTAAAGGTGCTTGATAACGAATCCAAATATGTTGATAATGTTAACTTCAAGGGTTGGGTATTTACCATAATGCGTAATATCTTCATCAATAATTATCGCCGTCAGGTAAGAAGCGCGACAGTTGTTGACACCACTGAAGACCTTTACCACCTTAACCTTTCTCAGGAATCAGGACTGTCTACCCCGGAAGGCAGTTTCGCAGCTAAAGAAATTTCAAATGCCATCCAGAACTTCTCTGAGGAATATAGGGTGCCGTTCTCAATGTATGTGGCAGGATATAAATATAGCGAAATCGCCGATAAGATGGGTCTTCCGTTAGGCACAGTTAAGAGCCGTATATTCTTCGCCCGCAAACGCCTCCAGACCTTACTTAAAGATTACAGATAATTGTAAGACAAATTTAAATAGTGTGGAAGTAACCACACAATGGGAAGCCTCCTTCGGGAGGCTTTTCATTTATATATATTATGGGTTATAAGGATATATTTTTGTGTTGTAAAGAAAAAAATGTAATTTTACAATCTCATTAGAAAACCAACGACAGAGACATGGCATATCATCTGCTACGCTTTTTCCTACGGATAATCTCCCGGACCCCCTTCAGGATGCTATACGCACTTTCAGGAGGGCTGTATTTTCTTACTTACCACGTTATTGGCTATCGTAAGAAAGTGGTAAGTAAGAATCTAACCGAGTGTTTCCCTGAAAAAAGTCCGGAAGAGATTAAAAAAATTGAAAAGGCTTTCTACAGGTATTTCATCGACAATATTCTAGAGACGTGCAAGATGGGGGCGCTGTCAGCGGAAGAGATGAGCAGGCGTATGAATTTTGTGAATGTGGAAGACATCAATAGGCGCCTGCGTGAAGGGAAGTCAATAGCACTCTACCTCGGACATTATGGCAATTGGGAATGGATTTCATCAATGCCGCTCCATCTGGAAAAAAGCGCAGTGGGAGCGCAGATCTATCATAAGCTCTCCAACGAAGATTTCGACAAGATCATGTTTGAGAACCGTGAACACTTCGGGGCCATAAACATAGAGATGCGTAAGACCGCCCGCTTCATCAACGAGATGGCAGCAGAAAATAAGGTAAGCATCATCGGATTCATAGCCGATCAATCACCCAGGAAAAAAGATGCCAACTACTTTATACCGTTTCTTAACCACAGCACCCCGGTGCTGACCGGCACTGAGAAAGTCACAAAGCACTACGGCTTTGATGCCTGGTTCATAAAGGTAAAGAGAGTGAGACGCGGATTTTATGAAGCGGAATTCGTCCACATGCATTCCGATCCTGATTCTCTACCGGATTTTAAACTGACCGACATATATTATAAGATGCTTGAACAGGAAATCCGGTCCCACCCTGAACTATATCTATGGACCCACAAACGCTTCAGATATGCCAAACCATTAAACCCTAAAACACCATCCCAAAATTCAGAACCTACACGTGGAAATTGATTTTATCATTACTTGGGTCAATATGGACGACCCCAAATGGAAAGAGGAGTTTGCAAAATACTCCGGCCGACAGGATAACGAGAAGAACGGCGTTTCGGAAGCTCGCTTCCGCGACTATGGCTTCCTAAGATATTGGTTTCGCGGCATTGAAAAATTCGCTCCCTGGGTAAGAAAAATTCACTTCGTCACATCAGGACAACAACCTGAATGGCTTGACACCTCAAATCCTAAGCTTAATATGGTTGACCATAAGGATTTTATCCCAGCTCAGTTTCTGCCTACTTATAATTCTGTAGTTATTGAACGCTACATGTATAAAATTCCAGGTCTCGCGGAACATTTTGTCTATTTCAATGATGACTTTTTCATAATCAGGCCTGTCAGCCCGGATCGTTTTTTTAAAAACGGCCTTCCATGTGACATAGCTGTTTTCCATTATAATCCCTCATGGTCACAATGGTACAAAAGAATCAAGAATAACATACGGATCATCAACCGATGTTTCAACAAGAAGGAAGTCATGGAGCGTGACCATGACAAATGGTTTGACAAGAGCTATGGTTCACGCGCACGCTGGAACTATCTGCTAAAGCCTTACGGAAAATTCATAACCCTCCGCACTCCGCATAATGCCCAGCCTTATCTGAAGGAAACTTTCGTAGAAGTGTGGGAGGCAGCGGAAAAGGAACTTACGGAGACATCTGTCAACAGATTTCGCAAAGTGACAGACTACACTCCCGAGCTTTTCCGCACATGGCAAATATGCCGGGGCAATTTCGAACCTTATAACACCTACTCTGACACGAAGATGTTTCCGCTCATGATCAAACCGAAACAGGCCGTGAAAGCCATACGCACACAGTCCTATTCACTGATATGCTTAAACGACAATGTGCATATACGCAATTATGACCGGGTGATGGGCAACATCAGGGATGCTTTTGAATCAATATTGCCGGAAAAGTCAAATTTTGAACTATAACATTATCTCGCCCATCCATGCATAAAGTAGCTGCGGAAATAATAGCGGGTCTTATCCCCAACAAGATGGCAAGAAACAGATGGCGTGGCATATTGCGCTACGGCATAGTCAAAGGCATAAAGCTAAGGCATCGACTCCGACATGATGCCACCACTCCACAATATCATCTGGCCATATGCGCGATTGCCAAAGATGAAGGCCCCTATTTCAAAGAGTGGATAGACTGGCACCTGAAAATGGGGGTAGAAAAATTCTTCATCTATGACAATGAGAGCACCGACACCACGCGCGATGTGCTCGCCCCATATATTGAAGCAGGAATAGTGGAATATAATTATTTCCCCGGTTATCGCCGGCAGTTGGCGGCTTATGACGATTGTATTGAACGTCATCGCCTTGACACACGTTGGCTGGCTTTCATTGATCTTGACGAGTTTATAGTGCCGGTGAAAGACAAAACGATACCCGATTTTCTCCAACGCTTTGAAGATGCCTCAGCAGTGGAAATAAATTGGCTCGTATACGGAAGCGGAGGCGCAAAGAAAAAACTTCCCGGGACAGTAATGGATCGCTTCAGGCGTCACTCCCTGCCGGGCCATCGGCTCAACCGCCATGTGAAAAGCATTGTTAATCCCCGCCGGGTATATTCCGTGATCGGCTGCCATGAGGTGGCCCGGTTGTCAGGAAAGGCATATGATTCTCACGGAAATCCTATCACCAGAAACTTCCGTGACAGAGAACCACAGCAAGACGTGATCCGCATCAACCATTATGCTGTGCGTTCATGGGAGGAATTCCTTGAGAAACAACTACGCGGCCGTGCAAGCGGGAAAAAAAGAAACGTGCCTACCGCATATTTTGAAGAATATGATCTCAATGACATAGAGGAACCATAGCATGACCTTGAGACCTACCGGAGTAAGGTAAACAAGGCTTACTTTTCAAACTGTGATTTATCCGGAAAGCGTTTTTGCAAAAAATCAGCAGCCCTTTCCCTATCCTTTTCCGAGGCATATTCCGAATCATTCATACAGAATAGAATCGGATTATATCTTTCCAGCTTGAGGTAATGTTTCTCATTCTGTATGTGTACCCTCAACGACTCCCGTTGTGAAACATATCTCAGATGTCCGCGTTTTTCAGCTAAGGCAACATAATGATATATGCTCCGCTGCACATCATTATTCCGCCTAACATGATTAACAAAAGTGGGCTCTATCTCATCCCTGAACATAGTTTCCACATGCTGACAGTCACTTTTCAGATAAGCGTCGATATTATGATGTGCTTTCCCTCCATAAAACTTTCCTGTCTTGGCTTTCACTAATTCTGCAGTGCGGCGTATCGTGAGGTTATAATTACTCAATGGACGTCCAAGTATCTTTTCCTTAAGAAACCATGTGAATTTTCTAAACGGACGTCTGTTCTGACGGATAATAGGCAACCCGTCGTGAGCAAAAAACATATCTGGAGTAACACTCCGGTTAAAATACATATCATCATTGGCATACAGAAAGCGTTCGCTAAGATCCGGTATGCGCCACAAAAAATGTTCTATAAGAGCAGAATTGAAGCACGGGAGACATTCTTCCGGCATGATCTCCTTATGGTCAACTATCCGGATCTTGGGATTTGAAGTGTCAAGCCAATTCGGGATCTGATTATCAGTGACAATAAATATCCTCCTTATCCAGGGGGCATACATTTCAGCTGACCGCAGACTATACATAAGTTCATCATGATTGGCATAGCGGCCCTCGCAATTTACTGAAGATTTTTCTACGGTCTTCCCTATTACGGCATTGCGTTTTGCCTGCCATGCAGGATCATTACCGTCAACCCACAGATAGACAAGATCAACATCTCCAATATTACTTTTATCGCTGTCACTCTTCATTTTCTACTCTTTTCTTAATCTGAGGATAATGTTCGAATATAGCTTGCAAGGCTGCCGCATTACGGTCAATGCCGGATTTGAAATTTACTGTCTTTAACGACAGTTCCCGAGGTTTCCCAACCCCTTTTGGTTTATTATGTCCGAACGGCACCGGCACCACCTTTGTGCCATTGGCCACTCCCGCTGCCCAAAACCATATGTCGTCGGTGGTCGGCGCAAGACGTGTAAACAGCTTCTCATCCATCATCTCGTCATTTAGCGATCCCGGAGGATAAAGCACTCCCCCCACCCCTGTCTGTATATTCTTATATCCAGAATGTATACTTTTAAAAAGGAAATCATACCATCGGTATTTGCTCCATGTCCGATATGGCTTATACGGTTTCATCCGTTTTGCCCTATGGGCCAATACAGCCTCCGGGAACCGGGAATGTAGCCGGAGAAGGTCAGACAACATATTTCTATGATACGCCACATCATCGTCTACAGTAACGATTACTGCCTTAGGGAAATCCTTAAGAGCCGGAATCAATTTGCGGTAGGATCTTATGTCATGATCGTAGTTACGTATCTCAAAAACAGGATTTTCTTTTGAGAGCTTAAGCAAATCCGCAGGCAGTCCCTCCTCCCCAAACTGTGAGTAGGTCACGTATAACACTATCTTATCCGGAAGCACAGAGCCATTAAGAAGAGACCTTACTGTGGGAACCACATAAGATATGGCCGCCGGGAACGATGTCAGCGAGACTATCACCTGTTCTTTTTCCTTAATTGGCATAGCATATAGCGTTTATGGGTCATATCCCGTTCAACAGATCCGGCCTAAGTCTTTGTGTGCGTTCCAAGCTTTGCTCATGACGCCACTCGGCGATTTTCGCCTCATGCCCCGAAAGCAGTATCTCCGGCACTTTCCAGCCATTATAGTCCGCAGGACGGGTATAGATCGGAGGCGCAAGGAGGTTATCCTGAAATGAGTCAGACAAGGCCGACTGCTCATCGCCTATGGCACCCGGAATAAGCCGCACGATGGCATCAGTCATGACTATGGCAGGCAATTCTCCGCCGGTCAAGACATAATCTCCAATTGAGATTTCCTTGGTGACCAGATGCTCACGAATGCGATAGTCCACCCCTTTATAATGTCCGCAGAGAATGATTATGTTTCCAAGCATTGAGAGATTATTAGCCATCTTCTGGTTGAAGGTTTCTCCATCGGGCGACGTAAATATCACTTCGTCATAATCCCTTTCCTTTTTTAGGGCATTTATGCACGCCTCCACAGGCTGAACTTTCATCACCATCCCCGCCTCTCCTCCGAAAGGATAGTCATCAACCTTGCGGTGCTTGTCAACGGTATAGTCACGGAGATTATGCACCACAATTTCCGCAAGGCCCTTGTCCTGAGCCCTCTTCAATATGGAGCATCCCAACGGAGAGTCAAACATCTCCGGCAACACTGTCAGTATATCGATCCTCATTTTATTATTTAATAACTTTCCCTCCCACTATTAAAAGTGGTCTTGGATAGTCACAAAGGTAGTAAAATAATTTCATATCCCTATCCAAGTCACATCATTTTCTAACACTATGAGCCAATTTTATCTTTTCAGCTAATTCTCAATTACTGCTTGAGAGGGCAAGTATGTCGCGTCCGGAGGGAGCCTGATATATACGCAGCCCAAACTGACTGACTACAGCATAAAGATGATCAAATACATCCGCCTGCAGATGCTCAAACGGTTTCCATGAAGTGCGCGTGGTGAAGAAATAAAGTTCTATGGGGATGCCCTGTGGTGTAGGCTGCAGCTGACGTGCCATGTAGAGCATATTAGGGTTTTCGGCTATCACCTCCGGATAAGTGCCTATATAATTTTCCATATAGTGTCTGAAGAGTGAAAGGTTTACCGTCTTTTCTTTGACATGGTCAGCTATTCCTTCAAGCATCCCGGCCGCCGAGAGAGCATCAAGTTCTTTTTGTGTGAGGAAACGCACCGAATTGACATCAATCAACACTGAACGAGACACGCGGCGGCCGCCACTAAGCTTCATGGCCTGAAAGTTCTGAAACGACTCGGTAAAAAGAGTGTAAGGAGGAACCGTCACAATCGAATTGTCCCAGTTCCTTACTTTTACGGTGGTGAGCTTTATCTCAACCACCTCACCATTGGCCCCTGCTTTCTGACACACGACCCAATCCCCCCGGCTCAACATTTTATTGACCGTTAGCTGGATGCCCGCGGTAAAATTAAGAAGAGTGTCACGAAACACCAACATAAGCACAGCAGCCGAAGCACCCAATGCAGTCAGGATCGCCACCGGGCTGCGGTTAATGACTATGCCGATACCAATGATGATACCCATTGCCACCACAAACAACACGATGGTCTGACGCAATATCTCAAGATTATGTTGCTTGAGTAATTGACGTTTATCGAAAGCGTCTTGCACACTGTGTAAAAAAACAAGGATCAGATGCACTATAGCCCACAGAATATAAAGATTTGTAAGCCTCCCGCACCATTCCGCCACATGTGCATATTTCGACAATGTATCCGGTAAAGTTGCCGCCAGCCATATTGCCGGAATGATCTGAGCCACAGCTTTTAGCACACCGGCATTCAGAAGGTCATCATCCCATGTGGTCACAGTCTTACGTGTTAGGAAATCCACCAAAGGTATGAAAAGACGCACACATATCTCATATATCAGCCACGCTGCCAAACCAATCACTCCTAATCCCACCCAGGGCGTGGCAACGGAGGCCGCACTCTCGCTCATAAAGCGAACTAAAAAATTGTAAATCACTTCTTCCATAATAACCTGAAACTTAAGCAGACACCAATAATCTAAAAACTAAAGCAGACACCGTCCGGCATATTTTCCGCAGCCGGACGGTGTCTGTCATATCTTATTGGTTATGATATCAATCTATTTCTTCGTCAGCCTCGTAGCCACCCATCTCACGGATAGCGTTCTTGAGCATCACATACTGCTGGAAGAGGTGGTTGACAGGCACCTCGCCCTTAGTGTAGTCATGCATCGGGCTCTTGAGGAAGAAGCTGAGGAAGCGCTGTGTGCCATAACGGCCCGCACGCTGGGCAAGGTCGCTAAGGAGCACAAGGTCAAGACAGAGCGGAGCGGCAAGGATAGAGTCGCGGCAGAGGAAGTTAATCTTAATCTGCATCGGATAGCCCATCCAGCCGAAGATGTCGATATTGTCCCAGCCTTCCTTATTGTCGTTGCGCGGAGGATAATAGTTGATGCGCACCTTGTGATAATACTGGGTGTCCTCATCATTGCCATGGCCATAGAGATCGGGCTGATCCTCAGGCACGAGAATGCTCTCGAGAGTAGAGAGCTTGCTGACCTCTTTTGTGCGGAAGTTAGCGGGTTCGTCAAGCACGAGACCATCGCGGTTGCCAAGAATATTAGTTGAGAACCAGCCATTGAGACCGAGACAGCGGGTGCCGATAATCGGAGCAAAACCTGACTTAACGAGAGTCTGGCCTGTCTTGAAGTCCTTGCCGGCGATAGGCATCTTGGTCTTCTCTGCGAGTTCCCACATAGCAGGAATGTCAACAGTAGTGTTGGGAGCGCCCATGATGAAGGGGCAACCCTCTGACAGGGCAGCATATGCGTAGCACATTGATGGAGCGATGTGTTCCTTGTCGTCAGCCTTCATTGCAGCCTCAAGAGCCTCTACTGAGCCATGCACATTCTCGTCAACCGGAACATAAACTTCTGTAGAAGCAGCCCAAAGAACCACAACACGGTCTACGCCTGTTTCCTTCTTGAAGTTGCGGATATCCTCGCGGAGTTGCTCAACCATATCCCAACGGTCTTTTGCTTCCTTCACATTGTCACCGTCAAGACGCTTTGCATAGTTTTTGTCGAAAGCAGCCTTCATAGGCTTGATGGCCTCGAGTTCTTCCTTCAGGGGAAGGATGTCTTTTGCCTTGAGCACTTCTGCGTTTACAGCTGACTCAAAAGCGTTGGCCGGATAAACGTCCCATGCGCCGAACACAATGTCGTCAAGTTCTGCCAAAGGCACGATGTCTTTATAATGGAGATATTTCTTGTCCTCACCCTTGCCGATGCGGATCTTATCATACTGAGTCATTGAGCCGATAGGCTTTGCAAGACCTTTGCGGGTTGCAAGCACACCTGCCATAAATGTTGTGGCCACTGCTCCGAGACCAACTACAAGCACACCGAGTTTCCCTTTGGGAGCTTCTGCTTTCTGTGTTGACATAAGTTTGTTATCAGTTTTAATTGTTTTCTGTTTTGATATTGGCTTTCACATTGTCGGAAAGCCGGATGATAAACCACCAATTCAAATAAGACCCCAAGCCTTCAACAGGCTGAAATCATCATTTTACGAATTGCGGTGTAAAATTACTGCCATTTTCGCATTCTACAAACTTTTTAAGCAAAAATCGCATACCACCAATTATTAAATAATTTTAACAAGACCCTATTTTAGTTAATATATATTAATTTTTATATTAAATATATCATAACTGCAAAAATATTTTAATAAAGCAATTCGCTTATTTTTCCTTTTTAGCTCTATTTTTATCCCAAAATGACACCCTCTAACTCCCCCTCCAACATCCATAGTCAAGCCTACCTACCGAATATCCTATTTGCTCTTAATATGCACAGAGGTTAAAGCTATTTATTTCTTCTTTTTCTTAGGCTTGGGAAATGGCAACTCCTCCCATACAGCCTCTATCACTTTCAGTGTCTTACCCCTGTCACTGAAATCAAGAATATACGCCTCCTTAGCCCCCTCATACGGACACCCACATTCAG
>CAZQSD010000080.1:0-14382 GCA_964595885.1 uncultured Sangeribacter sp. | reverse complement strand
CCTCGGCACGACCCTCAGCTAAACCTTCCTCTTTACCGAGGCGCCGCTCTGTCTGCGCAATGGCATAGTTGTCACGATAGATCTTTAGCGACCTGTCATAATCCTCCCGCTCTCTCTCAGAGAGTGCCCCAACACGGGCTGACTCTCCAAACTCATCAAATATCTTATGTCTTGCAAATACTGCCGGCATACTATCCATATTCTATTTTAGGAAGGAACCCATACACTCAGAAAGATCAAACTATGACTTTATGGAAGTTGGATCGTGACTTGACGGAAGTCAAACTATGACTCAACGCAAGAGGAGTCCTTAAGCCGGAGAATGTCGTCAACAGAAAGCCCGGTCACGCTGGAAATACTGGTGGCATCCATCCCAAACTCCAGCATCTTCAACGCAATCTCCCGCTTCTCCTCGGCACGACCCTCAGCTAAACCTTCCTCTTTACCGAGGCGCCGCTCTGTCTGCGCAATGGCATAGTTGTCACGATAGATCTTTAGCGACCTGTCATAATCCTCCCGCTCTCTCTCAGAGAGTGCCCCAACACGGGCTGACTCTCCAAACTCATCAAATATCTTATGTCTTGCAAATACTGCCGGCATACTATCCATATTCTCAAGGTTTTTTAAAAGATAAGTCCATATCTCAAACATATTCTCACACTCTTCCGGTGTCTTTTCCATCAAAGGTAGTTTGATGAAATACATCCTCAGTTTATTTGAGAACAACTGTTGCGAGGTGAGGTTCACCAACCCAACCCGCTCACACAGGTAATCATTCCTGCCGCTCAGCGGACCGCTATCCCTGTAATCCCTCCAGTCAAAATTCATCATGAATATGCCATAGACCGGCGACAGACGGTAAGTCCATTCCTTACCCTTCCGCGCCTGTCTGACCAGATCCCTGGAGACATAGAACAAAGCCCTGTCGTCAAAGAAATCCTGGTAGCGGTTCTGCATCTCAACTATCAGCGTCCGCCCATCAGACGTCTGGCAGTGCACATCGTATATCAGGCTCCTATCCTCAGGTGACTCGGAACCGTCTTCCTTGTCCATATAGACAACATTCTCTATATTCTCCTCCAACAGGGCGTTAAGGAACGAGATCAGATATTTTTTATTTTCCTCCTGACCGAAAAGGCGCTTGAAACCAAAGTCCGTGAGGGGATTGATATAGATGGATTTTGTGGAGCACATACGAAATTATGCAGATGAGTGATTTTAAAATATGCAACTGAGTGATTTTATTGCCAAAAATAATAAATAATTCCCAAAACCACAAATCTCCCCCCAAATAACCTTCAGAAAAATAGCATACAACGTCAAAATTCATGAATTTTGACGTTGTATGCTATTTGCAATTATATAATTCCACTGGATAGTTACCGGGGGAGGGTTTCGGCTATGAAGGAGAAGAAAGTCTCAAGGAGGTCGGAAAGGGCCGTCAGAGAGTTCTGGGTCTGAAGACTGTAGAGCGTACCGCTCACCGAACTCCCTGCCACATTCCCCTGCAACGCGCCATTGACTCCCGACACGTCTTCAAGCATCT
Organism: uncultured Sangeribacter sp.; assembly: GCA_964595885.1. Classification (GTDB taxonomy): domain Bacteria; phylum Bacteroidota; class Bacteroidia; order Bacteroidales; family Muribaculaceae; genus Lepagella. The sequence continues at coordinate 12,836 of CAZQSD010000080.1, read as the reverse complement.
TGAGCTGTATGCTAAGTAGTTCACCGATACCGATATTGGCAGTGTTCGCGCTCACCTGCTTCGGGTCAGGCATACCGGGCTTCGGACGGTAGACAATCACCCCGTTAAACTTTCCCCACTGGTCGGCCACATCCTGAAGGGAATCAGCATCCACAGAGCCTTCCGGAATAAGCAATACCCCCTTTGCCGAAGCACGCATCACCCAATCGTAGAGCGTTATGAGGCGGTTGGCATACCGCTGCTGATCAATGATGTCGTTGACAAAACTATGTATCTCCCCGTCGATAAACGGATATGCTTTAAACACAAAGGGATGACCCGAAGCATATGGGGAATCTCCCTGACGCAGAATCGTGCCCTCCATATCAATGAAATAGAAACGCCACACATCCGCAATAAACCATCGTGACGGGAATTTATGCAGCCTCCGGTCGGCAACCCATTTCTCGTCATCAATCACCACGACGCGTCCGCGCAGGGTGTCATGCACGAGGCGACGCGGACGCCGCTCATGGCGCCACACCTCCACCACCCGCAATCCCCGCGTCCCCGCGCTGCGCAATCGTGCAAGCATTGACTCGTGGTCAGCACGGGTGCGCACGAAGGCATCACACCACTCGCCGGGAGTTACGTCGTGGATCTGACCGAGCATCTGCACGTCCCAGCCACGCATGTCACGGCATGAGCCGTCAAAGAAGAATGATTCGGGCGACACATGGTCGGTCCAGAGCGAGCTCTTACCATTCCTCTCCCCCATCCATTTGCGATGGACGGCCAAGCCGGAGATAAGGAACTCCTCCAGCGTGCGGGCAAAAAGTTCCGGCAGTGAGTTGGCCTGCGCATAGCTGACCATCTCCGCATCCCATTCCTCCATACGCTCCTTGAGCTGACTGCGAAACACACCCAAGACGTTGCGCATGATGCGGCGTATAAGGTTGTTCTGTAACGGGATATTACCTTCGGAGACAATATAGTCATGCTCGGTCATGCGGCGGCCGTTGACTGTTATCATGTCGCTCCACTGGCGCCCATAGGCATAGTTCTTGTTTCGTTCTCGCTCACGGCGGAACGGGGCGAGACGCTGCCAGCATGACATAGCCTCACATAAAAGGGAAAGACCTGTTGAATTTTTCATAATCTTGGTTTTTTCATAATTTACTAAAACACAGCGGCTGATGCAGGGCGCTCTGACGGTGTGAAACGCCGCGAGCGCATCACGACACGGGGCATCTCCATCTCCCGGAAACAAATGTGGAGTCCGATGGCGCGGGTCATGAGGATATCGTCATGGCTGCCGGGCAAAGCGCCATAGCTGCCGTTCTGCCGCAACTCATAGGTGGCGAGCTCCGACAGGCATTCGCTGTCACGCTCCACATAAAGGCCCTCGCGCACTGCCTTCACCAACATGGAGATAACCATCGGCTTGGTGCTGACATTGGTGTGGAAGCCATATTTCAGCGGTGCGCCTGTCAGGATGTCCTGCTCGCTGCGCCGCCGCGCATACAGGTTGGGATAAGCGTCGCGAAGCTGGTTGAGGAGGAAATCAGACTGGTCGCCCTCCGTGAAGCGCGCCGGATCACGCGTGTCAAGGGTGTTGCTTTCTATCACGAGCAACGAATCGTCATACCACGTGGCGATGCGGGCGGCGTTCCAGGCCAGAAGGTCGAAGTCGGTGTGGCCGCGCCATTGCGCCACCACCTCCGGCTTGCCTCCGGTGATCATCCCGAAACGGTCAAACACCACAACCACTGACCAGTCGGCCTTATGCGAGCGTCCTCCGATGTCAACCACCGTCAGGTAACGGTCGGCCACCCGGGTGTCACGGTCGCGCTCCGGCTTCTTCCACACAAGGAGTGCGCCGCTGCCGTCGGGGGTGAATCGCACCCCGCGCAACGACTCCGGCCCGGACGGGGCCTCCCCGTCTATCTCCCCCCGGAGTGGCACGAGGCTGCACTCCGGCCGCATGGCATCTATCTTATACTTGTCAAACACGTTCGCGCCGGAATGCACAAACGCCTCCACATCGTCAGAAGGATATTCGGAGGCCATCAGGTCATGGTCGGAGTATTTGGCCCTCTCCGCCACATACCAGTTTATGGCCTCCAGAGTGGCTCCCCGCGTCCAGAGCCACCACAGGTATCGACCCGGCTGGCAACGGCGCGAAAGGGGATGCTCAGCATCTTTCTCTCCCAGCAAGCGTGCGGCAAACTCCAGGCGGTCAGCCTCGGAGGCGAACGGAAGAGAATAGTCGTCTATCTCATACCATGCCACGAATAGCGCCTCAAACTGGCTCTGCGACTCGCGGGCAGCATTATACTCGCGATGAAAGAAATTTTCCATGCCGTTGGCGGTTGATTCAAGCACAATCATTGTCATCGGTTTAAGAAGGATGCCGGAACAGGCGGCACGCATGATCTGTTCGGGCGACTTCAGCGCGGTCTTGCGCCATATCCCCACCTCGGAGAGATGCACAAGGTTATAGTCACCGCCCCGGCAAGCGTCAGGCTTCTCGGCAGAGCCTACCTTCACCTTGCAATTGCGTGAGATCACGCGGAACGCAGAGCGTGAGCCGCCCACGCGCTCCACCTTCTTCTCCGAATCTGAATATTCCTCCCCCGGCTCATGAAGCATCCAGACAGGATAGTGCAGCAGCATGCGGTCAAACATGTCTTTTATCTCGTCGGTGGCCACCCCCTGATGGGCGAGTATCAGTGAGTTGAGACCTTTCTGATGGACCAGCTGCAGCCAGGCCATGTAAAGCTGCACACAGGTGCTTCCGCCCCACTGGCGCGCCTTCAGCAGCACGAGGCGGATGGGCCTCCCGGCGCGGCGCATCCGCTCCAGAGTGTTGACAAGCTTGCGCTGCGGACGCTTCAGCACCAACAGCACATCCTCTCCCCCACCCTTCTGCTTGATATAGGCAAACTTAGCTGCCCAGAAAGGGAAATCATGGCGCGAGCGCAGGCGCGTCAGTTCGCGGGCAGTGTGCTCATCAAGTGGCTTGCCCTGAAGCAGCTCCCTCACGAGGGGCTCCCGCTCCATCTCCTTGGGGAGCCACGCCTCCAGCGCCCCGGCCTTGAAGTGGAAACGGTTCGGGTCGCGCGGATTCCCCTTTATGGGATCGTAAGGGGCATAAATGGCGGCGAGCCGCCTACCATTCTCGCCGATGATGTCGGAAGGTGTCATGGTCAGCGACATAGAGGCTCCTTTCTCTCATTCCTGAGTCTTTTGCGCTCCTTGTAGATTATCGTGCGGACACGGTGCCAGGAGATGTAGGATTTCGGGGCCGGAGAATTGACCACTTCAAAGATAATGTCGCAGATGGTCCTGGCCGGCTGCTGAAGGCGTATCTTCATGAAGCGGCGGTAAATCTCGCGATACATCTCGCTTTTCTGCTCAAACATATCCTCCTCAGGGGAACAACCCGGACGGACCTCTCCGGAAATCATTTTCCCGATCACTGCTGCGGCCCGGGCCTCCGACACCCAGAAACGCGGGGCAGGCAACCCTGCGGTGGTGCGGAAGGCATTTTCAATGGCGACCTGCGACTGTCCGGCTATCACTCTCCGGAAAGTGTCGATAAGGAATTTGCGGCGCTCTGCCTCAAATTCTGCTGTGGAATTTTGTTTTCTCATAATTTTGTTTTGCGGCGGTTTTATGGCTGCCTGTTTTTCAATGGTAATTTATTTCCAAACATTTTTATCGGGTGCAAAGTTAATACAAAAGTTTCAAAATAACAATAGTATTGCTAAATTAAATTATAATTTTGCAGCGTAAAACTTTTACAAACCATATAGCATGAGTATGAAAAACAGACGTAAAACAGAGAGCAAGAAGACTTTGCTCACGTGGGTAAGAGAAATCCTCTCTCGCCATGAAACGGAACTGAAGGACACGGTGAGATGTCCGTGCCCATATGCCATGAAGCGCAACATAGTGGTGTCGCTTGAGGAGATAAGGCGTTTCGCCGAGAAGCATAACCTCGCCGCCACACTGACACGCGCGCTACTGACGCTGCTTGCGGAGATGGCGGTCGGTGCGCTTCACGGGAAAGTGGGAGAAAAGGCACTTGAGACATTGCTTAACGCCTTCAACTACACGCGCCACGTGAACGATGCCTACATACGCGGGCGCAACGAGAAGATAGAGACTGAATATTTTCCTGAAAACAAGGAGGTGCCACATCTCGGCGGGATGCAGAAAGACGATCCCGATGACGACGAGAGCATCTTCAACATAGCCAAAGATGCGTGAGAGCGGATTAAAGGACCACGAATGACAAAAAGACAAATATAAAAAACACACGTATAACAATCAAAAATTTTCGACAATGGAAGAGATCAAGACAGCTACGGTGAGCGGCGCGGCAGAAGCGACCGGAGGAGTGAGCGACAGCAATTTCATCGGCACGGCAGTTGATGAGGAACTGTTCAGGTTCAACAGTGAAGACACTCCGCTCATGAACCTTATGCTCAGGGCAAAGAGAGTGAATGTCAACAGTCCGGAAGTGGATCATTTCATGATCGACGAGGCAAAGTCGTCGGTGGTGACCACAGAGGAAAGCGGCGGCGACAGCAAGGGCCAGTGTGTGCTCCACGTGGCGGAGACCGACGGCAACGCCATCCGGCCCTACACCACCCTGCTCGTGAAGGGCGTAAACGGCTATGACGCGGAGGGACGCAACGAAACCCCCGGCAAGGACCTGATGCTCTTCGTGACAGGACAGGACTCAACATCCACCAGCCCGGTGGTGAGAACCGTAAACGGCAGGAAGCTCACCCCGGAAGACGAGTTCGGCATCATTCCGAAGATTCCTGCGGGCACCACAGTGGTGATTCTCGCCAACTCCCTCTACGAAACCCAGAAAGAGGTGGACCCCGACCTACTGCTCCCTCGCCCCACGCGCATCTATCTCCAGAAGCGAGGCATGAACCAGGTGGTGAGCGACTATTTTGAGAGTCAGAAGAAGAGGCTGCCGTTCTCGAAGGCGGTGATTGCCGAGCAGGCGATAGCAAATTTCAAAGTGAGGGGCAACCGGACCCTGTGGGCCGGACGCGCCGGGAAGTTCAAGGTCAGCGTGCCGAAGATGGGAATGCAGTATGTGTACACCACCGAAGGGCTCCGGTGGCAGTTCAAACGTGAGCTCCAGGAGACCGGCACATGGAATGTAGACAAGATCATAGCTCTTGCAAAGATGTTTTTCACGGGCGAGGACGTTCCGAAAAGCGCGCTGCTGCTCGCGGGGAAAGATCTTCTCGAAGCCATCCAGAAGATTGACTATTCCAAGCATCCGGAGATTCACATCACCACCAAACAGAACAGCGTGGGCTGGACGGTGACCAATTTCCACACTGTGTTTGGCGACATTGAGATAAAGCGGGAGCCTACCCTCGACCGTCTGGGCTGGAGCAAGTCGGGAGCCTTGATCGGAGAAAACCGCCTCGTGCATTATGTCTACGCATCCGAACACAGCTTCAAGGACCGCGTGGAGGGTGAGGAAGCCACCCGCAACGGCATCCTCATTTGGGATGCGCTGGCCCTTAAAGGCACATGCCACATCTGGATTGACGGCGAAGGGGAACCGCAGACCACCGACGCGGAGAGGATCATCCTCTGGGAATCGGCAGACGCACCCGACCCTGCCGACTATCCTGACGGCGGCCTTTTCATGCTGACCGTCAATTGCCCCGACATTTCCCCGGCGGCGAAGAAAGACGGGCTGTGGAGAATGACTGTGACTGGCGGGGTGGCATCCTGGCAGCAGGTGGAGAATGACATAAACGGATAATTTCTTAAATACATCATATTTTTATGGCGACATACAGAAAGACTTATGGCGTGAGGGGACTGCTCGAGTGGAAGATGACCCTCCGCGCCGGGAAAGCGAGGATAAGAGTGGCATTCACCGGAGGCTCGATGGGCGGCAACGGTGTGATCCCGGCAAAATACGTAACCGACAGCCCTGCCATCCAGCGCCTTATCGAAAGCAGCGGGTATTTCCGCAGCGGAATGGTGTATCTGCACGGCGCTCCCGTGGAAATAAACGACGGTCATGAAAACAGAGCAACTGATAAAGGATGTGGCTCTCCTTTTGGGGGAGAATCCGACATATATGCTTAGCCGGGAGGAGAGCGAGACGGCCACACTTGCTGACCGTATCCTTCTGGAGATGGAGGATTGTGCGGCGGAGGCTGTGGCATCCACTCCACCGGCAGAGCTGACCGGATGGCAACTTCTCGACGACGAGGGACTTGAGACGCTGGAAGAGGGGAGCGCAAGGCTCCCGCTTCCCGATGATTTCCTGCTGCTGTTCATCCTGCGTCTTTCCGGCTGGCAACGGGGAGTGACCGAGATCCGGCTTCCCGGCTCACAGGCGGCAATGATGCAGGGCAGCCGCTGGGCAGGACTGCGCGGCTCGCGACAGCGCCCGGTAGCGGTATTGGAGGCTTCCGCCAACGGAGGAAGGGCGCTGCGGCTATATGGGCAGCATGATGTGCCGGTAAGCATGGCAGAGGGGTGGTATATGCCCGCTCCACGTATCGACAGCGAGGGCAATATCAATGTGCCCCCGGGCGCAATGGCCCGGCTGGTGCGACTTATCGCCGGGAGGATCAGTAGAGAGTGCTGATGGCGTTTACGGTGGCGAGCACACGATAAAGGCCGTAGATTGAGGAAGTGGGGATCTGCAGAGGCTTGTATTTCGGATTATAGCTCTGTGCCTCAATATAAGAGTCACCCTCTTCAGATGGCTGCACCACCTTGAAAAGCACTCCGTTTTCCGTGTCGATCACGAGCGGATTTCCCCAGGGGATGAATGCGCGTTCGTTGATTTTCTTGATTAGCATCGTCATGCCGTTAAACACGAATGGCTCCATGCTGTCGCCTGACACCCTTATGGCGAAATCAACCCCCTTCATCGGTGCCACCACCTTGTCACAGTCTTTCAGCGCAACCCCTTGCGACCACATCTGCAGGTTGCCGGCATATGCCTCTACCGGCAGCAGGGGCACTATATAGTCGGAAAGATCGCCCGACACCCCATAGCTCTCCTTCTCCGGAAGATACATCTCCCCTTCCCCGTAAAGAAGCCAGTCGCGGTTAAGGCTGGGATAGAGTTCTATGAGACGCGCCACTTTCTCTTCAGGCATCGACTTGCGCATGGCGCCGACATAAGCGGGCGAGAGACCCATTTTTCTGGCAAACTCACTGTTGGAGATGCCCTCCTGCTGCAGAAAACGGAGAAGACGTTCTTTTACTGTTTCCATATCGGTTTAGAGTTTATGGTTATGGTTGGGAGCGGCTCAGCCGGGAGATGTAAAATACCCTACTAAACCAAATCGAAAGCAAAGTTAATAAATTTTATAGTATTGCACAATTTTTTATATGAAAACTATTAATATTAATATAGCACGAAGCGAGATCGACAAAGAATTGTCGAAGATCACAGCCTACACCGGGGCCAAAAGCATTGCCGGAGGCTCACAGGAGGATTTCGACCGCGTGGCCACAGCCGATGAAGACGCCGCGATGCTTGACCGCTACTGGCTGAACGCCGCCGGCATGCTCGCCGAGCATCTGAAGGAGTTTATAACCTCCGCATCTGCCGACACTGCCGGAATTTCCTTCGCGCTTGAAATGAGCGGTGCCTACGACGACTCCCTTACCCCTTCGCTAAAGGAGGGAGCGGCGGCATTGGTGGCTGCGGCGATGGCTAAATCATGGTTCAGCATGACCTATCCGGAGAAAGCGGCGGAGTGGGAAGCGGAATGCGTGCGCCTTCTGAAAGAGACGGACCGGAAGCTCTACCATCGCCGTAAACCCGCAAGACGCTGATCACACTCACACCACCGGATTCAATAATCTCTCAACACAAAAATCAATCATCCTCGAATATATGAAATTATGAAGACAATCGACATTACCCTTGACCTGAATGAAGTGGTCTACGACATTCAGAACAAAACCTATCTCACAGGCAAAAGCCGCAAGGACGGCGACAATCATGAGCAGGTGGCAAACATGCAAGCCAACGATGATGAGGAAAACGCCAACCAGATATTACGCAGCGTGTCTATGGCGTTTTCCAACCTGAAGATGAAGCTCGGGGAGTATCTTGACCTACCCAAGACATCTTCCGACAATGCACCCCTGTCAACAGACGTGGTGCTTAATCTGACACTCAAGATGCCATCTAACTACAACACCTCAACCGTTGACACAGTGGCGGCGGCCGCTCATCAGTATGTGGTCAGCATGGCCATATATGACTGGTTTGTGATCACCGACAAGAAAGATGCCGACGAATATGCGTCGCTTGCCCAGCTCAGTCTGAAAATAATTTCGGAGGCGGTAAGCAAACGAAGCCGGCCGGTGCGCGCGACTACCGACAAACAGGCTATGGCATGACAACGGACCTTTAAGTGAACTTATAATGACAACGGACCTTTAAGTGAACTTATAATATGAAAACAGTATTACGACGCTCCGAACTGCTTCACTCTATCTCCAACCTCGCTTACGTCATCGCCGACGTGAGCGAGGATAAGGAATCTCCCCACACCCTACATCAGACTTTCGACATCTGCGAGGAGGGTAACCTTGAGCGTGTTGACTCCCTTCTCCGCTTAGCGGCAGCCGAGATTTCAGCTGTTTCGCGTCATGTGAGGATGACGGTTCGGAAAAGCGGCTATCAACTGACTTTCAATACCTTGCCCTGCAAAGACGGGGATTTACGCTGCAAGGACACGAATTTGCTCTGTAAGGACACGAATTTACTCTGTAAGGACACGAATTTACTCTGTAAGGACACGGATTTATCAGCTACAGGTGGCAAATTTACAGAAGCAATGGTGCGGAAGTTTACGGAACTGGCAAGGGAATACATGATAGCGTGCGTGTTATATGGCTGGTTATCGATCACCCTTCCGTCGGCTGCCCTCCATTGGTCAGCCCGCAAGACGGAGATCATGCTTTCCCTCAGTGGCGTGGCAAACGGCATGGCAACCGCCGCCTTTACCCGACGCGTACCTCCGATCTGATTGAATCCCCTACCTGATTGAATCCCCCACCTGATTGAATATCCTATCTGATTGAATCCCCTACCTGATTGAATGGGAAAAGAGCAACTGAACAAGATTGCGAAATAAAAAGTGTTAAATATATGCATCGGGTATAGGCAGAATAAAAAATTATTATTAACTTTGCAGCGTGAATTGCGAAAGCTTTGCGCACGGACTCACAAAAGCCCTCCACGCCAAAGCCTAAGCACACATGGATCGGTCTGGTAGCTCAGCTGGATAGAGCAACAGCCTTCTAAGCTGTGGGTCTTGGGTTCGAATCCCAACCGGATCACCATCAAAAGCCTCAATTGCAATGCAATTGAGGCTTTTGATTTTTAATAGGCATCAGAATAGCTTTCCTTACCGGGCAGTAGCTTATTGCCGGGAGACAGGGACTGCCGGAATCTGCAACTTTGCGAAGCGTGAATTCCGCACACCGCGCTTAAACACGTTTTCTATCTCGTCAAGAAGATTTATCCGTACGTCATTCACAATGTCAACGCTCTCAACGGCGGTGTCTTCCTTGAATTTAGCACCCCCGAACCTCACCTTATATTTCTTAGGATCACCCTTGATGGTGATTCCGAATTTAAAAGGCAGAGGCGATTTCAACACCGAAAGATGATAATCAAAATTCATGGCTATGTCGTTTGAGCCATAAATGCCAAGACGGTAGCGGTCGATATTGAACGCAAACGGATAAACACGCATAAGTCCGTCGGCCACAGTCATCTCCACATTCATGTGCTTGATGGTGTTATCAGTCTTATCCTTGAACCCCAGCCATTTGCCTAAAGTGCGATATTTCTTCGGGTCGATAAAGGCAAGATTTTCTCCGGTGATACGGATCGCGGCATTTAAGGTGGGAAGATTGAAGTTCATTACGGAATCAAGGCGACAAGTGGCGGCAATATCCGCGCCGACAGTGCCTGAAAAGTCATGGATCAGCGGCATTATAGAGTCAACCGCCGGCACGAGGTCAACAAATTTAGCTATATTGAAATCATCAAGCCTCATGCCGAAACCGAAATACATATCTTCAGACTTGGGGGCGGAATAGAGAGCCGAGACAGTTATGTTGCCAGCATCTGAATTCGCTTTTATCCCATGTATATTTACGCCGCCATCATACACCAGCAGTTCCCCGCCCATCCGCCTCATGACCAGATCACTATACAGCACATTGTTAGCCTCGATATTCAGCTTCGCATCGATATTGACGGGGATGAGCAACGGCCCCCCCAATCCGGGTCCGGCCTTTGCCAGCGCATCAAGATGATTCTGCAAGGCCGCATCATCATCTGTACGCACCGCATGAGATTTCCCTCGCCTACGCCGCTCTGCATATGAAGCGCCGGTGAAAGCGCCGGCTGAAAGTTCATTGACGTCTATGGTATCGCTCACGAATGAGAAGTTGACCTTGAGGGTGTCATGGGTCTTCGATGTGAGGGCGCGGCGCACGTTGGTCACCAGTCCCGACACTGCCATGTCGGATTTGCCTATCCGCAAAGTCATATTAGACACGTTGACTGTGTCGTTGCTGAAATTCACATCAAGGCGTGAGAAATGATTACGCAACGGGAGCAGCGGTGTGAGCAACTGCGCATTGTGGGTTGTCAACGATCCCTTCAGCTTCCATTCGGTTAAAAACCTGTTGAATCCCTTGGCAAGGTTCCATTCCAACACCTCATTATCATCGGCGGTCAACGCGCCATAGACCCTGCGCGTACGCTTCTGGCCCGGTTTGCGATGCCGCTTGGCATAAACGAGCCTGAACACAGTGGCAGGAGCTATGTAGGGATACTCCTTGTCAATGTCTACCTCCCGGTGTGGGGAAGCCGGTTTGTTGACAGCAGAGGGCAGCTTTTGCATTGTGGCCCTGATCTTTGTGTCGGTCAGGAGGATACGGTCGGAAAGACTTCCTGCCGACACATGACCCGTGTGCAGATCGGCCAGTATTTCGGGCATACGGTCACGGTCTTTGAATCTGCGCAACCTGACATGGCCGTCCACATTGCGTATACGTCCCCCGGCGCTGTCAGTGATGGATATGATGTTGAGGCGTCCGACACTCAGCCTGCCCCCCTCTATGCCACCACCGAATTTAACCGATCCCAAAGCAATGTCTACACCGCCAACAAGAATTGTGGCCGTGTCAACATCCACTTTGGCCTTCAACATCGGGCTATCACCTGCAATCCGCTTGGACTCGAAGTCTATCCTTGCCTTGCTTACCTCCACCATCTTATTGGTATCCGCCGCGAGGAAATAAATATCTTGCGCCATCACCGATCCGTCTGCCACAAGCCGATGAAAATGTTCCCGGCTAAACATGGATGCCCTGCCGTTGGCATGAAGGTCGGTCGAGATAATGCCGGAAAGATAACCGGGAATCCTTGCACGAATAATCGGCGGCAGGTTGGCCAGATCAATCTGTCCCTGCAAGTCGGCATCAAAAGTCGGGTCGGAAAGAAGAGAGGTAAGCACACCCGACGCTTTGAACTTGGTTGCCTCCCCGGTCACTATGCAACGGTTGATGCTGATTACAGTGCTGTCAGGACAGTTGGTCAGAGTGTTTACAGTTACGTCCAGCGCCAGTTCCTCAAACCGAGCCTTACCATAGCGCAAAGTCGAGGGGGGAACGTATAACCGGATCCGAGCCGTAGGGAGGGTGTCAGTTGTCAGATCCATAGGTTTTATAAGCTCGAATCTGCCCCCTATCGTGAGGTCAGTTGAGAAATAGGGTTCATGGAGCCTATGGATACGTCTGATTGAGTCAGGCACCATCGTAAGCAGATCGGCAAGGGCAACCGGAGCGAGATCAACAGAGGCTTTCTCAGCAATCAGGTTATTTTTAAAATCAATTTCACCCTTGACCACCGCCTTGATGAAAGCCCCCTGAAGCTCCATCTCATCCACCGCCACCAGCCCGGGCCGGGCCGGGTTCCAATAGACCTTGCCGTTAAGCCCGAAGTTGATCCGGTCAAGATTAGTGATAAGGGTGGCTTTAGGAGAGGTGACATTGCCATTGATTTTCAGGCGGTAGTCAGGCATCCTGTCGCCATCTACCAAAGCATCGGTCAGCAGCAGCACCGAGGCAGACGTTGAATCGGCGGCGTTGTAGAAACGTATCTCCTTAGGTCGCTCAAGTGCAAACCGGTTGATCCGGAATCCGGGCAGCTCCCTTTTTGGTTTTGGCGACTTCACCGTGTCTTCGGGCACTCTCACCAGTTCATAATTAGCCTTGCCGTTATGGGCGATGACCACATTTACACTGAGCCCGCGCAACACCACATCACGCAAGGCCAATTCATTATTCATGATCAGACGCTTTATATCCAGTGAGCCGGACAGATGGTCGAGTGTCAGCAAGGAATCGGCATAATTCGGCAAAAGCCCACGCTCCTCATCACTCAATGAGTCAAGTGCTTCGGAAATAATGGAGAGATTTTCTACTTCCACTCCCAAGATAGGGAACCGGGGACGGAATGCAAACCGCAGGCTACCCAACTTCACATGGCCGTCAACATAATCATCGGCCATGCGCTCCACCGTCGGTGCAAATTCCTTGGATTCAAGAAACTTTACGGCACAAAAAAACAGAACACCCACAACAACCACAACCGTCAGGAGCGTCCACCCAAAGATTTTCAATGCCTTCACTATAACATTGCCTTTCCTGCTTGCACACATGGGGATAAACCGTTTAATCCGATCACTTGCAAAATTACAAAACAGAATCGTAATCCGCAAATAAAATTATTTCTTCCTCAGCCT
>CAZQSD010000079.1:0-14660 GCA_964595885.1 uncultured Sangeribacter sp. | reverse complement strand
AATGCTTTCTTCAAACAAATCGCTAATTTTGCAGTTGCCAGTTGAGAGTAGGCATAATGATATTTGTTGAGACTTCATCATCTATCTTCCTATCTAAATATATGCTCATCTCACTACCTAAGTAGCCATTAAATGCGGTAAAAAGAGAATAATTAATCAGCATCTCCTCCCCAAACATATAAGGAGTATTACATATCTTAAATTCTTGTTCTGCATATTGTTTTAAATCATTATTATAATGTCCTGACACATTACCTGGTACAGTTTTCATCATCCAAATTTCATCATTTCCGTTCATTCCCATAGCTCCGGCAATTACTGCTAAATCATCAGGTAAGGGATTTATATGTATTGTCTGAATCCTATCATTAATCTTTTCGGGTCTGCCATCAGTATATGAACGGTTAATCAGTTCAAACATATTCCACCATATTTCAAACCCATTGGCATCATATACTGAAATCTCCCCGTCTAACCCATCTATGTTGCCATCACCATCTATCACCGTTTCTCCAGTAGTCGGATCATACAATTGATGTCTTATTTTAAATGGATTGCCCTCAGGATCTAAGAATTCAAAATCATAGCTGTTGCATATAGTGTTTGCATCAACTATGAGTTCCATACCATCTATAAACTCAGGTACCCGTAAAAATACCAAATATGCATCATCAGGGTTTGCTAAAGGATCTGTAGAAACAAAAGATGCAGTAATGATATTATGGCCAAATGCGTCCTTTCCTATTACTAAGTCAACTTCGTCTTCCCCATTATATGGTGCATAGTAACCATATCCAACTTGAGAATAAGAAACATAATCCGGTACAAGATTCTCCGGATATTCAAACTTGATGTGAAGAGTGATCCTCTCAGGCGCTTCACCCTCTTTAAACACGGGAGCTTTGGGTCGCATAGCGGCTGTAGAGAATCCATCCGTTTCCTCTTCGTCTATAACCCTACTCATAATCTCACCGGTAGGAGTTCTGTGGGTAACCACAAAATCACTTCCATAGGCCAACCAACCTATTGTAAGCAACATCAACGTAATAAAAAATTTCTTCATGTCGATGACATTATTTCTTCTGCGTCTGAAGATGTTTTACTTCTATTCCCGGCCATGACGCATAGTCACCATGACTAATAGCCGCATGGCAAAATTAGATATTACCTTTAATGCCATCACTCTTTTTCATTACTCATTTTCCTACTCATATCTTTTGTCGAAACTACTCATATTTTACTCATAATTTAATAATATATTATTAATTAGCACTTTACCACTCATACCATTACCTACTCATACTGAAAATTCAGGTAATAATTACTCTTAGTTACGCAAAGATTTTGTAACTTGCAACCGGATTTACAACTAAATAATTATGCTTATACGTTTCTTCCTTTCAGCGATCTTCACCCTCTCTTCTTTTGCTATTGTCAATGCAACAGACATTGACTTCTCATCCCTATCCCATTTATTAGAAACAGGCAAATTTGAAGAACTCTTAACTGCAACCGATTCAATCAGACAATTTCATCATAATATTCTATTAGAAGATAAATTAAAACTTCAAAGACTACATACCTTTGGTTTAATAGGAGGTCGAAAATATGAAGAAGGGCTATCCTCACTAAATAAATTAATTGAACTACGAAAACCGGATAGTCTACGGTATTATGATGTAAATGCCTACATTAACATGAATGATATTTTCTGTGCACTCGAACAATATACTCTCGCTGAAACTGCTTTGAAAAAAGCTACCGAAATACTTCCAATAGTACGAAATAGCAGCCTTAAGCAAATCACAACTAGAACGGAAGAAAAACTACACATGGCAAAAAGTATACTTGCCCAATCACAATGGCAAATCAATAGGGCAATTGAGGAATGGAAACTTTCTGAACCGGCTGATACATCTAATATAGAGAATAAATTCTTTTGGTATGGATTAGGAGCAACCCTATACCATGACAAAGGAGATTTCCAGCAAGCTACTACCTATCTCCTTAAAGCACTTGATAGTCCATGGAAAGATCATAATCGTCTACCTCTACTCCTGCGTTACATGGCCATTAAAATTGATCAAGGAAAATATGAAGAAGCCTTAGAAGTCCTTAAAAAATATAGGGGAAGTTTGGGAAAGATTGAAAATCCAATGGAACAGGCCATGCTGCTTCACGCCGAAGGAGACGCACTTATGGGAACAGGGAGATGGAAAGAGGCTGCGCAAAATCTCTCAAAGGCTCTGATGATGTTAGATACGGTGGTCTCAAATGACAACAGGGTAAAAAATGCTTTGGTTGCACAACGAATTGACCCGGCCGAATATTCCGCATTAGAGAAAAAGGTGGAAGATGAGCAGGCCAGCCGCCAAACCATGCTTATCTGGTTTCTCGTGGTGACCTCATGCTTGCTATTGGCACTTTGTGTGGTGCTGACATTGAAAGTACGTGCCACCCGTAAGGCACTTCTGGCCGAAAACAAGATGGCTGAAAATGACCGTGCCCATAAGGATGAAATCTCAGCAAGAGAAAAAGAACTTTGCAACCTGTCGATGGCAGCCGCGCAAAACGAATCAACAATCATAACCATACGCACAGAGTTGAAACGCAAGACAACAACGGTAGAGGAACGCCTCCGCACTATTGAATCCACCCTACGTGAGTCGTCACTTGACCCGCAGCTTCAGGAGGCTTTCAAACGGCAGTTTGATGAATCTAACCAAACCCTGTATAATCTCCTTTCTGTCCGTCATCCCGACCTGACGAAAGCCGAAATCAATATGGCAGCCTACCTCCTGCTTAACCTGAGTTCAAAAGAGATAGCACATCTCACCAACAGAAGCGTGCGCACAGTTGACAACATAAAATATAACCTCCGGAGGAAATTGGCAATAACCGAACCGACAACCGTCTATCTCCGAAGCCTTTTAACCGGTGATCAAGAAGACCCTCTCCCTTCTTAAAATCACCAATACATTTTTCCACAAAAACTTAAATATATTTGCCATCATATCACATTTTTACTAATTTTGCAAAAATCCTACATCACTTGACGCTGCTGAAGTCTCAGTAGCGTCATAAAACATTATTTTTTATGACAAAAACAACTAAAGCAATCATCCTGACATTCATGCTGGCTCTATTTGCTCCAAAAGCATTTGCCCTTGACCCCGACGAATGCGGGAAAGCACACGGACGGTTCACCAACATCTCTTTCGTCTACAACCATCTTAACCAAGATGGTTACGCGAAGCTACACAGCGACCAAGGCTTCGCATTCACCAAAGGCAACACCTATTACCTCAATCGCCCTATTGCCGGATGTCTCCGTTTCGGCATTGACGCTGCATGGATAGATCTCTCCTATGATAATTTCAAAGTGGAGGAACGTCTCATAGGCTCCGACAAAACATTCAATAAATTTGACATTCACCATCTTGACATAGGGATGCAGGTAGGTTTGTCGGCAACTGTCAACCTGTTTAAGCGGTTGCAGGCAAATGCCTACTTCCGTTATAATCCGGGACTTGCAATGATGTATAACAATGATGAGGCACAATGGGGATTTGCCAATATGTTCAACACCGGCGTATGCGTGACCTATGCCCGCATAGGACTTGGAATAGAAGGTCGTTTCGGGTCGTCGAAAATGAAATCATATTTTGCCAACACTAACGCTGATGGCGATGATTGGACAGACATGATCGGCTCCCGTAAGGTAGCTACAAAATTCTCAGGTCTCAGAGCTTATATTTCCTTCAGATTTTAAACTCATAAGCATATCCGATCGCTATGCTTAATCAATAAAACTTTATCGGAATGAAACTACATAAAATTTATTCTCTTGCTGCAGCCTCATTTTTAGCTCTTGCCGTGAGCAGTTGCGGAGTAAACCATATCGAGATTTCAGACAGACCGGATAATCCCTGGGAACCGGAAGTGCCGGATGTGATTAACGGGCAAATGAGGAATTATCCTGTATGGGGCACAGTCACAGATGCTTCCGGCAATCCCCTTTCGGGAGTCAGGGTTGTCTCCGGCGACTGTGAGGTCATTACTAACCAGGCCGGATTCTTCAATCTTGAGCGCATTGACGACAACAACAACCGTCCTATCGTCAGGTTTGAAAAAGATGGGTTCTATTCCATCGTCCGTTCGTGCTACATGGAGAATTATACCGATCACGGATGGCAAGTGGCCATGAATCAGAAAAATGGCCGCTCTACAACTTCCGACCGATTCAGCTCATCTTCCTCTCACATCCTGCATATAGGCGACATGTCGGTAAACCTGCCTGCCGATGGCTACATAATGGCTGCCACCGGTGAGAAATATTCCGGCACCGTTGATGCCAACATATTTTATCTTTCACCGGAAACGGATAATTTTATCGGTCTGATGCCGGGAGGTGACTTAGCTGCTATTGATGGCTCCGACCAAGCGAAGGTGCTGCTTTCATACGGCATGGTGAATGTGGAACTTTCCGACAACAACGGCAACCGCCTCCAGATTGCCAACGGCTCAAAAGCTACCCTGTCTTTCCCGACTCCCATGACACTGGCATCAGATGCCCCGGAATCCATGCCTCTCTGGTCGTTTGATGAAACCACCGGATTATGGAAGGAGGAAGGCATCGCCCACAGAGAGACCGGCGGCAACTATATAGGCGAAGTGGCTCATTTCTCATGGTGGAATATCGATTACCCGACTGATGAGGCATGGATTGAAGGATATGTCAAGAACACCCGGGGCGAACCCTTGTCGGATATAAAGATTATATTCAATAACCAGCTCAGCACCTTCACGGACGCCAACGGATATTATAAACACCGTGTCCTATCCAACACAGTGTTTAGCGTGCGGGTGCCTTCCGAGACTTACGGCAACTACACCCCTGAACATTATGATAAGCAAGTAGGACCGATCGCCAGCTATGCGACCTTGCCATATGACATCACTCTCCCCACCCTCCATTATGTCTACGGCAGAGTAGTTGACGAACATGATAATCCTGTCGTGGCCGCATATTCCATAACCTATCCGGGCATGACAAGCCGTTGGAACGATACTGATAAAAAGGGTGAATTCAAGTACTATCTCACTCCCGGATATGAAGGTCAAGCTACCATATCGGTTTTCAGTCAGAACGGAAGTGTGGAAAATCATGAATTCTATATTCCGTATGATGAGGATGTGTATGTGGAGATTAAAATAGGCACAGGTTCAGTAGTGCCCGATCAGCCTGACATCATCGCCAATTGTGGCAACGGCAAAGTTTATTACCTTAATGCCGCCCGGCCGACAGCCTCAACATTCGGAGGCGTGATAGTTGAAGACTCGTGGATGACAGTTGTTTCCGACTTTAATGCTCTTGAGGAGAGTTACAATTATTTCGTTTTGCAGATACCCGACTATTCACCCGCTAAGAGAGAGTATAATAATTTCTGCCTCGCAGCCATCGATAATGATAAAATAGTGCAATGTTTTGAGGGCACCCTGACCGTTACTCAAGAGGGTGAGCAATACTACTATTCACTCTCCGGCAAGGGTTACTACGGTAATATGGATTCGGATGGCGACGTATCAAATATTATGTCTGCCGATATCACTGTAAACAATGTGGGCATATCGCATCTTATGACATTGGAACGCCATGAGAATTATTATCCCACAGATCCATTCCAGTCATTTGTACCTCATCTTTCCACTCCCGCACCCGTAGCTATGGTGATCACCAAAAGCCAGAAGCTGGGGACAGGCGGTTTCCTCTATTATAATGGCGACTTTTCAGATTTCGATCTCCTGAATGATCAGGCTGAGAAGACTGACTATGCCCGGAGTTATTATAATAAAGAAACAGATTATGCCGAAGCACTTTACGTGACAGGCAATTCCGTGATAATGATAGATGCAGACCTCGACACACCTTCAATTTCCTCTTCATCTTGGAAAAATATCCCGATGTTTGACTTCATAGGTGTGTCGGAAGAGGAGGGTGACCCTTACGAATCTCAGGTCAGCGTCATTATGTGGAATGGTGGCACCCTGTCTTTAGACTTCATCCTTTCCGACTATTCCACCCGTTCACCCCAAGCAATCCACAAAGTAAAAAACATACTTGGCAAGCGTCTGAATAGATAAGCAGGCCGTTCAAATTTCAAAAAGGGGATGTATCGATACATCCCCTTTTTTATGTTGTAGGCTTAATCATTGCAATCATTTATCTTTCCCGAATCTCTTACAAGCCAGTATTAATAACCCCAATAGTTTGAATCAACAACTAACTTTTATGGTCATGTGAGCGTTTTAATTATATGGCAAAATTAGTAAAAGCAAAAAAAGCGCTCGGTCAACACTTCCTGACGGATCTTATCGTAGCGAAGCAGATTGCCGACACAATAGAGAAAGAACAGCTTCCTGAGGAAGCAAAGCAATGGAGTGACCTCCCGGTGCTGGAGGTCGGTCCCGGAATGGGTGTGCTCTCGCAATTCCTGATGAAAGCGGGACGTAACGTAAAAGCCGTCGAACTCGACTCTGAAAGCGTCACCTATCTGCACCGTATGTTGCCCGACCTTAACGTTATTGAAGGAGATTTCCTGAAAATGGATCTGAAAGAAATATTTGATGGAAAATTCGCACTGATAGGTAATTATCCTTACAACATTTCCTCACAGATATTCTTCAAAGTGCTTGATTATAAAGACCAGATTCCCGTTGTGGCAGGCATGCTCCAGAAAGAGGTTGCGGAACGAATATGTTGCAAACCGGGATCAAAAGTATATGGTATATTGTCAGTACTGCTTCAGGCATGGTATGACTGCGAATACCTTTTCAATGTTCCACCCACAGTTTTCTCCCCGCCACCTCAGGTGATGAGCGGCGTGATACGCCTTACCCGTAACTCCCGCACATCGCTCGGCTGCAATGAGAGATTATTCAAAACAATTGTCAAAACGGCATTCGGGCAGCGTCGCAAGACCCTGCGAAATTCCCTCGGCGGAATAATACCGCCTGATTCCCCGATAATGAAAGAACCGATAATGGCACTCCGTCCCGAGCGCCTTTCAGTAGAGGATTTCATTACCCTGACCCTCGCCGCCCAACCCCAACAAAACTAAACAAGATTTTACAAAACAGCCGGATATTCTTGGATATTCGGCTTATTTTTTAACTTTACAATTCAAAGAATTAAGAGCTTCAAAAGTCAATAAACTACAACTAAGATGTTTAATTCCATGCATTTAATTGAGGAAAATATTGAGAAAATCAAGAATCTCTGTAAAAAATACAGAGTAAAACGATTATACGTATTTGGATCAGTTCTTACAGACAGATTCAACGATAAAAGCGATGTGGATTTTTCTGTGGATTTTGACAAAGATAGAATTTCGTCTGAAAAACTTGACTGGGCAGATATTTTCTTTGATTTCCTTCATGAAATGGAAGAAATTCTCAACCGCAAGGTAGACATAGTGTTTGATGACCATATTAACAACCCATATTTCAGGAAAGATCTTGACCAAACAAAAAGACTCATTTATGCATGTTGATAATGTTGATAATCTTCTTGACGAAAAAGAGTAAGCAGATAAATATAATCTTTGAGGAATTTTTGTTAATTTTGCATTTTATTGCAAAATAGGGTGTTTTATCACGTAATGCGGTAACAACCCCGATAACTAAACACTATACTCAAGAAAATAAATTAGACACCATATATGGCAAACCAGGAACTCACAGAACAAGAGATCGGACGCCGCAACAGTATGCAGGCGCTCCGCGACAGAGGCATCGAGCCTTATCCCGCAGCAGAATACGTAGTGACAGGTCATTCCGCTGAAATCAAAGAAAACTTTGTTGACGGGCAGGAACCGCCACGCGAAGTGACTGTAGCCGGCCGAATCATGAGTCGCCGAATCATGGGCAAGGCATCCTTCATGGAACTGCAAGATGCTGACGGCAGAATTCAGGTCTACGTCAGCCGCGATGATCTCTGCCCAGGCGAAGACAAAGACATGTATAACGTTGTCTTCAAGAAACTCCTCGACATAGGCGACTTCATCGGAGTGAAAGGATACGTGTTCCGCACCCAGATGGGCGAAATCTCAATCCACGCACAGGAAATCACCGTGCTCTCGAAAAGTCTCCGTCCGCTCCCAATCGTGAAAATGAAAGACGGCAAAGCCTACGACGCATTCACTGATCCGGAGCAGCGTTACCGCCAGCGTTACGTCGACCTCGTGGTCAACAAGGGCATCAAAGACATCTTCATCAAGCGCACAAAGATGTTCAATTCCATGCGTGAATACTTCAACTCACATGGCTACATCGAAGTGGAGACCCCTATCCTTCAGGCTATACCAGGTGGTGCCTCTGCACGCCCGTTCATTACTCACCATAACGCACTCGACATTCCCCTTTACCTCCGCATCGCCGACGAGCTTTACCTGAAGCGCCTCATAGTGGGTGGCTTTGAGGGTGTCTACGAGTTCTCAAAGAATTTCCGCAACGAGGGTATGGACCGCACTCACAATCCGGAATTCACCGCTATGGAGATCTACGTCTCCTACAAGGACTACAACTGGATGATGACATTCACCGAGAATATGCTTGAGAAAATCTGCATGGACGTAAACGGCACCACTGAGGTGCAGGTGGGCGATAACACAATTTCTTTCAAGCCCCCTTACCCGCGCGTCACCATGACTCAGGCAATCCTTGACAAGACCGGTTTCGACATCACAGGAAAGACCGAAGAAGAACTCCGTGCATTCTGCAAAGAGAATGGTATTGAGGTTGACGAGTCATTTGGTAAGGGTAAGCTCATTGATGAAATCTTTGGTGAGAAGTGTGAGGGTTCATTCATCCAACCTACATTCATCATCGACTATCCCATCGAAATGTCGCCGCTCACCAAGCGCCACCGCAATGACCCGCGTCTCACAGAGCGTTTCGAGCTTATGGTCAACGGCAAGGAGCTTGCCAACGCCTACTCAGAGCTTAATGACCCGATTGATCAGTATGAACGCTTCGTTGAGCAGATGCGTCTTGCCGACAAGGGCGACGACGAGGCAATGATTATCGACGGCGACTTTATCCGTGCCCTTGAATACGGCATGCCTCCCACATCAGGCATGGGCATCGGCATGGATCGTCTTGCAATGCTGATGACCGGGCAAGCCACCATTCAGGAAGTGCTGCTCTTCCCGCAGATGCGTCCTGAAAAGAAGCAGACAAAGGAAGACAACGAGAAAGAGGCTGAATAATTATGGGAGGCCTTGGGAAAATAGCCGTTATCGGGTCGGGCAGCTGGGCCACAGCCCTAGCAAAGTTGCTCCTTGATAACAACGACCGCATCAATTGGTATATAAGACGTCAGGAAAGAATCGACGACTTTATTCGCCGGCAACGTAATCCCGTCTACCTCAGCGACGTAAAATTTGACACGGCACGTATTGACTTCTATTCCGACATTAATGATGCAGTAGCTGATGCCACCACTCTCGTGGTGGCAATCCCTTCGCCATATGTAAAAGGCGAGGTGGAGAAAATCACTCTTGATATCTCCAACCGCAATGTGGTGTCGGCTGTAAAAGGTATTGTCCCTGACGTCAATAAGATAGTGACTGACTGGGTGGCCACACGTTTTGGTGTGGCTGACCATAATCTTCTTGTCATAGGAGGTCCCTGCCATGCAGAGGAGGTCGCACTCGATCATCTCAGTTATCTTACCATCGGCTGCCACGACACCGACAAGGCAGCAGAGTTTGCAAAAGCCATTGATGGAGTCAAACTGCGCACAATTCTTTCTGACGACGTGGCAGGCATTGAATATGGAGCTGTGCTTAAAAATGTGTATGCCATAGCCGCCGGGATTGTTGATGGTATGAAAGCCGGCGACAACTTTAAGGCCATGCTCGTATGCAATGCCATCCGTGAGATGGGTCGTTTCGTAGATGCCATAGCCCCATTGAAGCGAGACATATGCCGCTCGGCATATCTCGGCGACCTTCTTGTGACTGCCTACAGCCTATTCTCACGTAATCACAACTTCGGAGCCATGATAGGAAAAGGCCACAGTGTCAAGACCGCCAAGATGGAGATGGAAATGGTGGCAGAAGGATATTACGGCACCCGTTGCATCCATGAAATCAATGAGTCAACCGTGAAAGTTGATATGCCTATCCTTAAATGCGTCTACAATATCCTTTATGGCAATATGCGCCCGCAAAAGGCGTTTAACGCCATCACTGACACATTTACCTGAGCATAGCTCACCATACTGAACAATGCCGTCTCCCGAAGTGTTAATACATAAGGGATAGACAGAGAGGGAACCCAAAATTATGAATTTAAAATTATAAAGACAATGAAATCTATTGAAATTGACATTCAACACGCAGTCTATTTCGCCGAAAAGCAATATGAAGGCAATCAGGCAGCGGCAGTTGAGGCATTTGAGAAATTACACAATGGCAGCGGCGAGGGTAATGATTTCCTCGGTTGGCTGAACCTACCCTCTTCTATATCAGCAGATCTTCTTGACAGACTCAACAAGACCGCAGCCCGTCTGCGTGAGAACTGTGACTATGTGGTATGCATCGGCATAGGCGGCAGCTATCTTGGCGCAAAGGCTGTGATCTCAGCTCTGTCTGACAATTTCGCTGATTTTTATGGTCCGAAGCCAAAGAATCCGAAAGTTGTCTTCGCAGGCCAGAACATTGGCGAGGAATATACTGCCGAACTTGAGAAACTCCTTGAGGGCAAGAAATTCGGCATCATCGTTATCTCCAAGTCAGGCACCACCACTGAGCCGGCAATCGCTTTCCGTATCTTTAAGGAGCTCCTTGAGAAGCAGGCAGGCAAAGACGCAGCCAAAGATCTTATCGTGGCCATTACCGATGAGAAGAAAGGCGCGCTCCGCACACTTGCCACTCAGGAAGGCTACGAGACTTACATCATTCCTGACAACGTAGGCGGCCGTTTCTCAGTTCTTACTCCGGTGGGTCTGCTCCCTATCGCCTGTGCAGGTTTCGACATCGCGAAATTAGTGGCAGGTGCAGCCGAGATGGAGAAGACAGCTCTCCGTCCGGGTGCAGAGAATCCTTGCGAAGTTTATGCACGTATGCGTAATGCCCTTTATCAGAGCGGCAAGAAGATTGAGATCCTCGTCAACTATAATCCTAAACTCCATTATTTCGCTGAATGGTGGAAACAGCTTTACGGCGAAAGCGAAGGTAAGGACGGCAAGGGAATCTTCCCGGCTTCTGTTGATCTCACCACTGACCTTCACTCTATGGGTCAATGGATGCAGGAGGGCGAGCGCACAATCTTTGAGACCGTCCTCTCTGTGAAGAAACCGGCCATCACACGACGCATTCCGCAGAATGCTTCCAACCTTGACGGCATCAACTACCTCGCCGGAAAGAACATTGACGAGGTTAACAAAATGGCTGAGCTTGGCACAATGATCGCCCACGTAGACGGTGGAGTGCCCAACATCAGGATTGAGCTTAACAAGCTTGACGAACACACCCTGGGCCAGCTCATCTATTTCTTTGAGAAGGCTTGCGGCGTCAGCGGATACATGCTTGGCGTGAACCCGTTTAATCAGCCCGGTGTAGAGGCATACAAGAAAAACATGTTTGCCCTCCTCGAAAAGCCCGGCTACGAGAAAGAGACTGAGGCCATCAAATCCAAACTGAAATAATACTTCATCAAGAGTAGTTATAAAAAACGCTCCCGGAAGAAGTTGAACTTCTTCCGGGAGTATTTTTATAGGACTAAGTGCTTAATATGCTGTTTCAATAATTCCAGGCGGTCTGTTGTGACTGTGCCTCAGCTTCCTTGATCATCTTCTCGTTAGCGTAGACTGTGATCTCAACACGACGGTTCATTGCACGCCCTTCAGGAGTGTCATTGCTAGCAATATAATCAGCCATCGGAATGCCTTTTGCAGTCAGACGGTCAGGAGCCACACCGCAATTGATAAGGTAGTTACGCACTGAATTTGCACGTTGATCAGACAGTTTTTCATTGACAGCATATGTGCCGGTGTCATCCGTATATCCCGTGATAGCCACATCCGTATCAGGATTATTAAGCAAGTTAACGGCAAACTTGGTCAGATCAGCCTGAGCTGATGGATTAAGATTATACTTACCTGTGGGGAATAATATGCCACCATCAAAAGTCACCTTAATTGCCTGTAGGCCATTAGAGTCAGTCACCTGCTCCACTTTTGCCTGATCAGCAAGATCCTTTTCCAATTCCTTCTGCTGCTTATCCATCTTCTGGCCTATAAGCGCACCTGCGCCTGCACCTACCGCCGCGCCTATGGCTGCACCAATACCTGCACCTTTACCTCCGCCTATTAATGCTCCGATGCCGGCACCGAGTGCACCGCCACCACCAGTGCCTATCAATGCACCCTTGCCGGTGTTCGTAAGTGAACTACAACCTGTCCCTAACAACATTGTGGCTGCTAAAAAAGCCACTGTAAATTTTCTCATTACCTTCATAGCCTTAATGTATTATGTGAATTTACGGCACCTATATAATTCTTATCGGTACCTTCATCCACGATGTGAAACTTATCTAATATTATAACCCAATTCCATCATATTGGTTGAGTTGCCAACCGATAAAAAGGTAAAAAAGAAAAATCCGGTCCCCAAAAAATCGGAAACCGGACAACACTAAATAACATTACGTTCAGGGTATATTACGCGGCAATGGCATGTCAGACTTCCCAGTAGATGATTGACTGGATTTTTTATTTCTTCCATAATAAAGCTTACCACTATCAACCTTTCCACCACTTGAAGAACCTGTTGACAGTTTACCACACTCACCACTGAGCTTTATATGCGCTCCGCTGGTGGCCTGGGCCTCAACCTCTGTGGCCTTTATGTCGGAGATCACTATTTTGGAGCCGCTGGTGGCCTGTGCCTCAAGTTCATTACCATCAAAACCTTTAATAGTACATTCGGCGGCACTCGTAGTCTCCACATCCATTTTGGTGGCCGTAACTTTACCGACAGAAGCATTCGATGCACTGGTCATGTCCAAAGAAAATGTATTCAGATTCAGATTACCTGCCATAAATGACGAGGCACTTGTCTGTTCTATATCCAAAGCTACGGCTGTGAGTGAATTCAATTCTACAGAAGCTGCGGAAGTAAGGTCAATGGATAATTTGCCATTGAGTTTCAATGAACCCACCACCTGCACGCTGGCAGCAGACGTAAGATCAATCTCATTCAGTTCCGGTGCCTGCACACTTACTATGGTCGGACCATCAATATTGCGTGTGCCATTTTTGTAATGTACACTTAAAACTCCCTTACTAACCCCTATGCTGAGATAATTTTCAGCGGAAGGGGTGGTGCGCACTTGTGCAATTCCATTGAACTTCTCCTGTGTGAAAATAATCTGAATACCCTGCATGGCTTCAATCTTATTGAATTTATCTATTTTCACATTCTTGCTGACGGTGGCCTTCGAGATATCACCCTTGTTGATTGACACAGAGGAGCCTGTACCCAGACTTGACAGATTTATGGAACAACCCATCAAAAGCATCACGGCACACAGAGCCGCCATAACAGTTTTAAAATTTTTTGCCATATGATTTACTATTTTTCTAATTGTAATTACTTAAACTCCGCATTACCTTAAACCCACTCATTCTCCCTATAAAATTGTAGGAGCCACCATCTTGTCTTCCGAAACATTCCTTGAAGGGGATGACGCGGTCTGGACTATGAGTCCCTTAGTATTGACCGTACCGCTGGAATGCTCCCCCACTGACAACTGGTCGCATCTTCCTCCCAATGTTATGGTAGCGGCTGAAGAGGCATCAGCAATTATATTGGCGGCATTAACCACTTTTACACGCATTGTTGAGGCAGCCTCAGCATATAGCTTCACGTTCTCCACATCAGCGGCAAGCACATAGATCTCAGAAGCTCCGTTAGACTTAAAATCAATGGCTGTTCCGGTTATTTCTCCGAAATTGGCTTTGGAAGCTTCATTGGTCTCGACCAAAAGGGTATCCGTTATCTTAAGGGATCCGTTGGTAGTAAAACTACTTGCCCTGTACAGTCTTAATTCCGAAAGCAAAGGTGAAGTTATGTTAACTGTAATTTTCTGCCGGGTGTCCTTGTTAGTTCCTCGATCTGCCAATTTCAGTTCACCATCCCTAACTGAAACCATAACTGCTATTTCATCATCTGTGTCAGCCATAATCTCAACTTTACCCGTATACTCTCCTTGATGATAAACCACATTTATACAATCATAGACCACTATCTTATCAAACTTATCCACATAAACTTCCTGCGGATGCCTGAGTAATCCTGTAGCGTTTGGAACATTGATTTCCAACCTATCTCCCTGTTGTCTCGCCCGGGCCGCCTCCTTCAAAGCCTTATCTCGCTGATGCGCCGCCTCCTTCAAAGCCTTCTCCCGCTGACGCGCCGCCTCCTTCAAAGCCTTATCTCGCTGATGCGCCGCCTCCTTCAAAGCCTTCTCCCGCTGACGCGCCGCCTCCTTCAAAGCCTTTTCCCGCTGACGCGCCGCCTCCTTCAAAGCCATTTCCCGCTGATGCGCCGCCTCCTTCAAAGCCTTCTCCCGCTGACGCGCCGCCTCCTTCA
>CAZQSD010000078.1:0-14867 GCA_964595885.1 uncultured Sangeribacter sp. | reverse complement strand
TTTTTTAGGGCTGGGTCTGGTCAGAGATTTTGTAGCGTGGACGATGTTTGACTTCAATGTAGATTTTGCCTATATATTCTCCGATGATGCCCAATCCGATGAGCAAAACGCCTGTGCAGAACCATATGGAGAGCATCAGTGACGTCCACCCCTCAATGGTTTCTCCCATGAAGTGGCGCACCAAAGTGTAGATTCCTATTCCCAAACCGATTGCGGTGAATGCAAGCCCGAGCCAAAGCAGCATCCTGACCGGGGTCACAGAAAAAGAGGTGATGCCGTCGGCAGCAAAGTCAAGCATCTTCCGGAACGGATACTTTGTCACACCGGCTGTGCGCTCCTTGCGTTCGTAATATACCATTTCCTGATCATAGCCGAGACGCGGCACGATTCCCCGAAGGAAAAGGTTGCGTTCCTCATATTCCAACAGATCCTTGACAGCACGCGCACTCATAAGGCGGAAGTCGGCATGATTTGATATGCACTCCACCCCTAACTTATGTAGAGTGGAGTAGAATCCGGCAGCGGTTATACGTTTAAACCGGCTGTCACACATCCGGTTAGCCCTGACTCCATATACAATATCGGCCCCATGTGAATACGCATCAATCATGGAGGGAATGACAGAGATATCGTCTTGCAAATCAGCATCAATAGTTATCGAGCAGTCAAAAGACCCTAAAGTATGTTCAAGTCCTGCCACCAATGCCATCTGATGGCCGCTGTGGCGTGAGAGTCTTATGCCTTTTGCCTGTCCCCCGGCCAAAGAGTTGATTACTTCCCACGTGTTGTCCGGACTGCGGTCATCCACATAAAGCACGAAACTTTCTTTAGTTATCTTCCCCTCCTCTGCAAGCCGGTCAAGCAGTTTGCAGAGGGAAGCATTTGTGGCAGAAAGCACAGGTGCCTCTATGTAGCATGGCACGATTATTGCGAGAGTCGGGGGGGTTGAGTGTGAGTTCATGGTTCCGGGAGGATTTATTGCAGATCCTTGAAACGGTTTTTGTCGCGGGTTCTCTTTTTCTCAAGAGATTGCTCAAAAGCGGCAGTGAGATCGGTGTCGGTCTGGTTGGCAAGGCATATCAGCACCCACAGCACATCTGCCATTTCCTCTCCGAGATTCTTCCGCAGATCGCCGGGTTTGGCTATCTGGTCGCCATAAGTGCGAGCCATGACGCGTGCCAGTTCCCCGACTTCCTCAGTCAGTAACGCCATATTGGTCAGTTCAGAAAAATATCGCTTCCCTATAGTGTGGATCCATTCGTCAACTTTAGCCTGGGCTTCCCGTAGAGTGATTTCAGCCATGTTCAGATAGTTTTTAAGATTACCTTTTCAGCAGTCACTGTCAGTTGCACTTTTGCCCCTTCTATCAAAGGGAGGTTGTTGCTTACATGACCGACCGGGAAATTGAAGGCTACCGGGATGTCATGTATGCCATAGCGCGTAAGCAACGCATCAATCATCTCTTCCATACT
This sequence comes from uncultured Sangeribacter sp., assembly GCA_964595885.1. Taxonomy (GTDB): domain Bacteria; phylum Bacteroidota; class Bacteroidia; order Bacteroidales; family Muribaculaceae; genus Lepagella. The sequence continues at coordinate 13,395 of CAZQSD010000078.1, read as the reverse complement.
GTTGAAGTTCTTGTCAGGACGATATTCAGTGAACTGACCTATTATCAAACCTTTTAGTCGTGAGAGTGAGCCGGATAAGTTGAGTCGCATAAGCATTCTCTCAACGGCATAAATTGCCTCTGAGATGTCTTCAATGAATAGAATCACATGTTCGTTATCCTTTACGGAAAGGATGTCAAAAGGCGTGGATGCCAATCCGTTGAGCACAGCCAGGTTGCCTCCACGCAGCTCACCGGCGGCAGTGCCGATGCGGTTGAAAGGCGAGGGGGGCACAGTGTAAGACATCTTCGGCTCATAAGTCATGATTTGGAGCAGAGCCTCTGTGCAGGGATCATCGGGACGTTCTGTGGCTATATGCTTGGCCATGGGTCCATGTATGGAGGCTATTCCACAATTCAGCCACAGGGCATGGAGTGCTGAGACATCAGAAAATCCGACAAGCCATTTTGGATTGTCGGCAATTGTTTTCTGAAGGCTGCTGTCGGTGAGCAAGTGTACGCATCCATAGCCTCCCCGTGCGCATAAGATGGCTTTTATCTCTGAATTCTTAACTGCATCTCCAAGGTCTTTTACTCTTGCATCGTGAGAGGCGGCAAAAGACCCGGCTGCCGGGCCTAACGCCGACGGCATTACAACCGGCACAAACCCTCTATCCCGGAGGAAGGATGCTGTCCCGTTGACGTATTCTTCCTTAACTGTGGTGGCAGGCGACAGAATAGCTATTCTGTCGCCTTTATTTAATGATGGCGGATAAATTTTCCCTTTTAAATCAGTGTCATGACGCATAATACTGCAAAATTACAAAATTCGGACTAAACTCACAACGTTGCCGCGGAGATTGCATATGTTAATAAAGAGGACGCAGCAGTCTCAATAACCGCTGCGTCCCCCCGCTAAAATCACCTAATCTTTTCTTGTCAACCTAAGATTTTTCTGCACCGCCTGATATTGCCCGGCCTACACGGATAAGCAATATCAGCCGGAGCAGCGTAGAAAACTAATAATTGTCCCTATTCAGAGTGGTGAGTGGCTGTTTGGGTGACAGCACCTTATTTACTTTTCTTTCCGAGCCGGCTGCACTTACATTCAGTTTCTTCCGGATATCACGTGATGATGAACCTAACAGCAAAGCATAGTCACCGGGGGTTACCACCCATTTTGAATCGTTTGCATCAAACGATGCAAGGTCTCCGGCCCTGAACGCGAGCGTAACAGTCTCTGATGCACCGGGTGCCAGCTCACCGGTCTTGACAAATGCCTTCAGTTCTTTCTCAGGTTTGTTGGCAGTCTTTGCGTCAGGAGCAGTGGCGTATAGTTGCACTACTTCTTTGCCCGGCATTGATCCTGTGTTCTTTACTTCCAGTTTCACTACATATTTATCACCAATCAGCTCTGCGGTAGGCTCGCCATACTCAAACTGGGTGTAGGAAAGTCCGTAGCCGAACGGATAGGAGACGTCTTTGCCAAATGTATCGAAATAGCGGTATCCCACGTAGATATCTTCATCATAATTTGTGAAGTCAACGTTTTTTACTTTTGCCGAATCGGCACGTGCCTGGTTATTGGTGATATCGGTGTTTGACTTTACGTCAATGGGGAAATTGGCTGATGAGGCATGGTCGCGGAAGTTCTTCGGGAATGTCATGGTCAGTTTGCCACTCGGATAAGCCTTTCCTGTCAGCACGTCGGCAACACTGTTGCCACCTTCCTGACCCCCCTGCCATGCGCAGAGGATGGCGTCTGGCTTGTCTTTCCATGAGTCAGTCTCAATCACACCACCCACGTTAAGGATAACCACAACTTTTTTGCCTTTGGCGTGGAAAGCTTTGGTCACGTCTTCAATAAGCCTTTTGTTAGCCTGGGATAGATTGAAATCAGACGAGGTGCGGTCAACAAATTCACCGGAAATACGACCTATGGTAATCAAAGCCATGTCAAGTTCCTCAGCCTGTCGGGCTATCTCTCTCGGGTCAATGTCCATTTCGTCTGGAAGAGGGGCAGGCATAAACGCTGCGAATGGGTCATCGCTTTTCGGAAGGTTGTCGTAATAGTCCTTCAGATATTTGCGATATTGCTTTTCAAGATTCTCATCGGTGGTTAGGCCCGCATTGTGCAGTCCGTCAAGCAGGGAGACTGTGTACGCCCTATTGACATTTCCGGAGCCGGTGCCACCAGCTATGAAATCGTAGGAGGTGTTGCCATATACTGCCACTTTCTTTGTGTCTTTCTGCAGCGGCAAGGCGTTGGCATCATTCTTCAGAAGCACCATGCCCTCGGTTGCACTCTTGCGTGTTATTTCAGCATGTGCCTCCAAGTCAGGTTTATTGGTATATCTGTAGCCCTTGAAAGATGGGGTCCTGACAATCAATTCAAGTATACGCTTAACGTTCCGGTCAAGCACCTTCTCATCGAGTGTGCCATCTTCAAGGCCTTTCATCAGTTGGTCATACTGCTTGTCGGTGCCGGGCTGGAGCATGTCATTGCCGGCAATCATTTGGGCCACTGCGTCTTTACCGCCAAACCAGTCGGTCATAACCATGCCGTCAAAGCCCCATTCGTCACGTAAAATGGTGGTCAATAACTCAGCAGATTCTGATGTATAGTCCCCGTTAAGGTAATTATAGGAAGACATTACAGTCCAAGGGTTGCCTTCTTTTACGGCAATCTCAAATCCCTTGAGATATAGCTCGCGGAGGGCGCGTTCTGACATGCGGGCATCATTACCCATACGGTTGGTCTCCTGGTTATTGGCAACGAAGTGCTTGATACTTGTGCCCACATTGCTCGACTGCACACCCTTCACATAGGCTGCGGCGATATTACCACTCACTACAGGGTCTTCGGAATAATACTCGAAGTTGCGTCCGCAGAGTGGATTGCGGTGGGTATTCAGCGCCGGAGCAAGCAGCACGTCTGCACCATATTCGCGCACCTCTTCACCAATAGCGCGGCCCACTTTCGCAACCAGAGTGGTGTCCCAGGTTGATGCCAGAAGTGTGCCGATGGGGAAATGTGTACAGTAATATGTTTCGGGATCATCAGGGCGGGTAGGGTCTATACGAAGTCCGGCAGGCCCGTCGGCAAGCACTACCGAGGGTATGCCCAGACGTGGTATCGGATAGGTGGCACCGGCTGCACCGGGAACTTTACCTTTGGAATCACCGACCACAGCACTGTCTCCGCTGAATCCCTTCATACCGAGTCCGATCACTAATTTCACTTTCTCCTCCGGGGTCATGGCGGCTATGACCTCATCAATATTGTCGGGGGAGAGCCGGGGTGTCTTTGGTCCGCAGGCTGCCATTGCTGTCGCAATTATTGCTATGCCTAAAAGTTTTTTCATTTTGATGAGTTGTTTTTGAAAAGTTGAGGCAGGAACTCAGTGAGATATATTCGCCAGTTTTTCCAGATATGACCGTCAGGGCTCTCGCGATAAGTATATTTATATCCTTTGTCATCAAGACGCTTCCGGTATTCCTTGTTTGCCTCATAAAGGAAATCCTTGTCGCCAATCGCTATCCAGTAAAGCTGCGGAGCATCTTCAAACTGCCTTGCGAGTTTTTGGTCAAAGTTATCGTAGACAGGAGATATTGCGCCGTCATGAGGAAGGATTGCGGCAGAGAACAGACCTATATAATCAAACATATCAGGATATTCCTTTGATATGTGCAGGGAATGGAAACCGCCCATTGAAAGACCTGCGATCGCACGATGCCCCTTGTCGGCAATCGTACGGTAATTTGAATCAATGAATTTCACCACATCGGGGAAATGCTGCTCAAAGGTTCCGTCCATTGTCTTGGGAAGCTGTGTCGTAGGAGGTGTGAAGCCAAGACTCGTTTCACCGGGGGCACCCTCCATTGCCACATTGCCGTTGGTCATAACCACGATCAGAGGCTCTATCTCACCGCGTGCTATCATATTGTCGAGCACCTGTGTTGCGCGGCCGAGTTCAGACCATGCATTTTCATCGCCACCCATTCCATGAAGCAGATAGAACACCGGATAACGTTTGTCGCCTTTTTCATAGCCGGCCGGGGTATAGACAGTCATTCGGCGGTCAGTGCCTAATGTCGGGCTGTCATACCACACTTTTGCTACGGTGCCGTGAGGGACATCATTAATTTTATAATAGTCAGCATAATCCCCTCCGATTAGGAATACGTTTGTGATGGAGGCGGTGTCGCGGATCTGGAACACGTTAGCCGGATCGGGCATCCTGAGGCCATCGACTAAGAATGTGTAGGAATAGAGTTCTGGTGATAGGGTAGAGGTGGTGTATTCCCATATGCCATCGGTATTTTTTACTAAATCTGCCACTCCGGGCGCGTCAAATGTGCCATAGGGAGTCTGGGTGGGCACAGTAGGGAGGAAATCACCTGTGATCTGTACGGTCTTTGCATTAGGGGCTTGCATCCTGAATGTGACAGTATTGTCAGGATGGGTTTCGGGGGACACAATCTGTGAAAATCCCCAGAGAGCCTGCTGGGCACTACAGGGTAGTGCGCCAAGCAGGACTGTTGATATTATAAGGAATTTCTTCATTATTAAAGGATTTAGATATTGGGAGTATCCCACACCTTTGTCTGTGTGCAGTTTGCTTTCACTTTCTGTGTGCCTACGGTAAACTCGAATTCACCTGCTTCAAGAGTCCAGCGGTTGTCGAAATTCACAAAAGCAAGATCGCTGGCAGGGATTGAGATCTCCACTTTCTTGCTTTCTCCCGGTTTGAGGTTTATTTTATCAAAACCACGCACACGATATGCATCCGGAGTGATGGAAGCGACAAGGTCAGATGAGAATAGGATCACAGACTCCATGCCTTCTCTTACGCCGGTGTTCTTGACATTGACGGAGATGGTGAGGGTGTCGTCGGCCGTGAAATCAGCTTTATTGACTGAAAGGTCGGAATATTCAAATGTGGTGTAGCTCAGCCCATAGCCGAATGGCCACTGCACATCAATATCAGCTGTATAGCCATATGCGCCTGCCATCATAGGCACGGTCTCGCTCGGCTTATGGTCATAAGTGGCAAGTGCATTGGTCCATTTTGGATAGGTATATGGGAGTTTGCCGCTGAAATTACGTTTGCCGGAAAGAAGCTGCGCCAATGCATCGCCGCCATAGTTGCCCGGTAGCAGAATGTCTACCACCGCTGAGGCAAGCGGTTCTATCTCCCTGATTATTCTTGGGCGTCCGCCATTGATCACGAGTATGATGGGTTTGCCTGTCTTGGCGAGAGCCTTGACCAGGTTACGCTGATTTTCAGAGAGGGTCAGCTCGTTAAGGTTGCCGACAGTCTCACAGTAGGAGTTTTCACCAATACATGCCACGATCACATCCGCATGTCCTGCTGCTGCCACAGCTCGGTCTATGCGCACGTTGGTTTCCTTCTCCCACTGACCGAAATCTTCAACATAGTCCATGCCTTCTTCGAGAATTACGTTTCCGGCACCGAATTCGTTGCACATTGCCTCGTAGATAGTGTTATATTGTTCGTGGAAAATCGGAAGATTGGTGCCTTGCCAGGTGTAAGACCATCCACCGTTAAGACTTCTCATGGAGTTGGCATTTGGTCCAGTGACCAATATTCTCTTTCCTGCGCTCAGAGGAAGGGCACTGTTTTCATTTTTCAACAGGATTTCGCTCTGCACTGCCATTTCAAATGCTTTCTGGGCAAACTCTTCTGAGCCGAACAGAGGATAATCTTTATAATTTGTATTGGGAGTCTCGAAAAGACCCAAGCGGAGTTTCAGACGGATAATGCGGCTTACGGCGTCATCAATACGGCTCATAGGCACTTTGCCTTCATCCACAAGTTCCTTGAGCAGAGTGCAGAATTCCACGTCATTGGGAGTCATTGACATGTCGATGCCGGCATTGATAGCCTTCTCGATAGCTTCCTTGTAGTCCGCAGCCACTTTGTCGCGTTTCCAGACATTATGGATGTCGGCCCAGTCGGTCACTATCATGCCGTCCCAGTTGAGCTGCTCTTTAAGCCATACGGTGAGCAATTCATGGTTGACATGTACGGGGAGACCATTGTTGAGGGCTGAATTTACCATCACTGAGAGTGCGCCGGCCTGGATTGCTGCCTTATATGGTGCGAAATATTTTTCACGGAGGTCAATCATGTTGACTGATGCCGGTGTGCGGTCTTTACCACTGATCGGGTTGCCGTATGCCATATAGTGTTTTAAGCAGGCAGCCACATTGTTTGTGCCGATATGGTTGTTATCCTCACCTTGATAACCTTTGACCATCTCCACTGCCATTGCCCCGTTAATGAAGGGGTCTTCGCCAAAGCTTTCCCAGATGCGACTCCACGCAGGGTTGCGACCGAGATCCATCACGGGATTGTAGACCCAGGGTATGTCGCAGGCACGGGCTTCATATGCTGTAACCCTTGCTCCCTCTCTTACCAATTCACGATTGAGAGAAGCGGCCATATTGATTTCCTGTGGGAAGAGGGTGCCGCCCATAGTGTAGGTAGAACCGTGATTCTGGTCAACGCCGTATATGTCAGGCACTCCTATTTCTTTCATTGATGCTTCCTGAATGCCGGAGATGATCCGGCACCATGTCTCCGGGGTCTGTGCCATTCCCATCGGCACATTGAGCACTGATCCGACTTTGTATTGGCCGATTACTTTATTTACTTTTGCAGGGTCAAGCACCACCTGACCATTGACCATCGAGTCGCATTGCACTTCGTCGATTGTCACCTCACACATCTGGCCTACCTTTTCTTCGAGTGTAAGTCCTGAAACTATTTTTTTAACCTGTGCTTCTAAGTCAGCATCATAAGGTATTGCGGGTGTTCCCTGACCTGTTGAGTTACTGCCGCATCCCACCGCCAAAAAAGCGAGCGATGCAATTAAAAAGTTTTTCAGCATAATCATACTGTGTTTCTATGGTTAGTAAAAAAGGTTTATATGTTGCTAAGTTATAAAAAATAACTGTATGAGTGTGGCGAATGATAAGGAAAGTAAACATTATTGGATTGAATAAAAGCGTAAATCATTGGTTGTCAGCTTAAATAAAGATGTGGCAATATAATTTAAAGTAAAAGGGATTATCTTCCATACCATTATTCCGTGAGATATTTTCAATAATATTGAATCAAGGTCAAGCAGACATTATCTTTTGTCCGCTTTTTCTCCAGTCAAGGGATATACCTCCGCATCAGTAGATTGGATTGCAGTCTTCCCATTAGAAATCCGTATCTCTTGGTAAGAGATACATAATTAGTATAATAAGCTGAATATATGAATATTAAATTAATGTAGGTATGGGAGTTGCAAAACATTTTATCACATGGAAGCTTTTTTATAATTTTTATAATCAACTGTAATTATATCTAACTTCCATTATTATAATACTCTTTTACCTTTTTGCTTGGATATTTATATTTTAATTATTAATTTTGTAATGTGTTATGTATCTCTTACCAAGAGATAGGGAAAATGTATAAACTTATGTCATAGGGGATTGACATGTTTATCACATTATTTCACTCATTTTCTATATGTAACTCAATACCTCTCATTGTGAAACACCTTGTAATCTTTACCATACTCCTGTTTATTGCTGTCTCATCAGAGGCGGCGAAATATCATCCGGCAGTTAAGGCCAACCTGAAAGAGTTGCAGAGGTTGGATTCATTAGTGGCAAGTCAGTTTGAACTGAACAATCAGAAGGAGATGCAGATAGGTGCGCTTCGGGCTGCCTTGGCACAGACACCCGAGATTAACGGACAGCTGCCATTAGTCAGAAAACTGTATGAGGAATATAAGTACTATGACTCTGATTCAGCACTGAAATATATTTGCCAGTTACAGAGTCTGGCAGAGCGTTCCCGTCCTGTAAATGATTCTTTGGTTGCCTCATCGCTTATTGAGGCGGCGCTGATGCTTTCCATCCAGGGATATCATGACAAGGCTTCCCTTATGCTTTCGAAAGTTTCTCCTCACATGCTTAACAATAGCGAGATCAGATTAAAATATTATAAGACAAAGGAATATGGGGCCGCGATGAAATTGGTCTATGCTTCCGGCAATAAAGATAGGGAAGAGCTTATATGGAAAGAATTAAGACAATATAGGGATTCCCTCACTGAGGTGTGCAAGGAATTTCCTGAGAGGTTTCCGTGGCTCCCCATAGCTGAGAAATTGGAATGGGGAAATGTATATGATGTTAATCCCCAAGCACTTGAGAAACTTAGAATATCAGTAGATACTGTTACGGATATCAAACGGGTCTCTTCTCCTAATGCTTACTGGCTGGCACATTATTATAAAGCAAAGGGCGATAGCATCCACATGCTTCACTATCTTATAAAGGGGTCGCAAAATGTGGTGGCCAATCAGACCAGGGAGATGGCTGCCATGCCTGAGCTTGCACAATTCTTGTTTGACGTAGGCGATCTTGACCGGGCGTTTAACTATATTATGTATAGCAGCAGCCAGCTCAATGCGTATAAGAACCGTAACCGCATATTGATGCTGACATCGATTATCTCCACAGTAAGAGATGCTTATCAATTAAAATTAGAGGAAAGAGACAGGACTCAGAGATATTATCTTGCAGCTATAATAGGAGTGGCGGTTTTTCTTATAGGCGCATTGCTGGTGATTATAAACAGAATTAAGAAATTGCATGCCACACGCGATGAGCTTTCCTCCGTAAATTCCGATCTTTTAGAAACGGTAAGGGAAAGAGACAAGGCGATAAAGTCTCTTCAGGATGCTAATGAGGAGCTGGAACAGCTTAATAATGTAAACCGGGAGGTGATAGCACTTGCATTCCGTCTTGCTTCCATGCAAATCGGCAATCTGAATGATTTCCGGAAGAGGCTGCTGAAAAAATATAGGCTGAAACAGTATGCCGAGGTGGGGTCAGCCCTTGCGGATGATGATATAATTAAGGATCAGTATGCCGATTTTTACAAGGAATTTGACCGGATGGTATTATCAATTTTTCCTGATTTCCTGTCTGAGTATAATAAAAGCTGTGGAGAGGGGGATGCCGTTGATGAGGCGGCGATAAATAAATCGCAGACCCTCAATATGCGTCTGCGGATTTATGCCCTCCGTAAGTTGGGAATCGAGAAGAGTGCCGAGCTGGCCCAGATGCTTAATGTGTCTATCCGGACAGTGTATAATAATCGTTCAACAGACCCTAAAAATAGCTAAAATTATTTAAAATCTGACTTGCCTATACAAGGAATATTTACCTATTTAAAATATTTAAGTTGTTATTGATTAGGTTTTTAATCGCTGTAAAATTTACTTTTAGCTTACCTCTTCCTTTTTATATGTTAAGCTTTATTAACTTTGCGAGTAGCAAGTTACGGATGTATATGGCTAAGTGAAAAACTCAAATCATTAATATCAATAACAACATTATGGATCGAACCAAACATCAGAAAATTTGGAGGAAGATCGTCACACTTGTTCTGTTCCTTTTTGTAGGTTTCAGCCTGAAGGCACAGGAAGTGACAACTACCGGCACGGTGGTTGACATTAACGGCGAGCCTCTGATCGGAGTGTCGGTAATGGCTCAGGGCACTGCCCGTGGCACCACAACTGACATAGACGGAAAGTATTCAATCACTGTAAAGGAGAATGCCACCTTGATATTCTCTTATGTTGGAATGACTACCCAGTCATTGAAAGCTGTCAATGGCATTCTGAATGTAACCCTTAGCGAGTCTGCCACCTCCCTGGATGAGATGGTAGTGGTAGGTTATGGTGTTCAGCGCAAGAGCGATGTGACAGGTGCCATTTCAAAGATTGAAGGGTCTTCTCTTGAAAATCTTACCCTTAATAACCCCACAGCTGCCCTTGCAGGCAAGACATCGGGCGTGCAGGTCGTGAGCACTTCCGGTGCTCCCGGGTCAAGTCCTACAATCCGTGTGCGCGGTTACTCCTCTAACGCCGACATGGCTCCGCTTTATGTAGTGGACGGTATCCGTCTGAGCGACATATCCGGTATTGATCCCAGTCAGATTGAATCTATAGAGGTGCTTAAAGACGGTGCTTCCGCAGCCATATATGGTGCGCAGGCAGGTAACGGCGTTGTACTTATCACCACAAAGAATGGTAAGGGAAAAGACGGTTCAATTCGTTATGATTTCCAGTATGTGAATGAAACTGTTGGTCGCCGTCCCACTATGCTCAACTCAAAGGAATATACTGAATACATGTTGGAAGGCAACGTATTTGAAGCAGGTTTCTTCGAGGCTAACGGATGGAATGGCAAGACCGACACCAATTGGTTTGATGTAGCGTTCGGACATGGCGAACAGTTTAAGCATACCGTCACTTTTGAAGGTTCTAACGATAAAGGGTCACTCTATGCTTCAGTGGCATATGTAACCGACAACGGACCTGTAAGAGGTAATTCAGATACTTATAACCGTCTTTCAGGCAATCTTAATGCCGACTATCAGATCAAGCCCTGGTTTAAGATCGGTGCCACCACTATTGCGGAACGCTGGCGCACTCAAACCGTGTCATCTTCTAACCAATGGGGTTCGCTATTGCCCTCGCTTTACGCCCTGGATCCATTGACTCCCAATCTGGTGACTCCGGCAGAACTGGGCAACTATGCTCTCATGAATGCCCATAAAGACGAATTGCTGACTAACGGCAACGGCGATTATTACGGTCTGTCACCTTTCTACACCGGTGAGATGACCCATCCTATGATCATGCGTGACCGTGCCACTGATAAATCTTACGGTTTCAATGTCACAGGATCTGCTTATGCACTTTTTAATCCGTGGAAACCATTGACACTCACATCACGTTTTGGCTATCGCCTGAGCTCAATGCATTCTTCATATTATGAGGTGCCTTATTATGCCTCAGTGCAGGCAAATTCTCCTAATCTGAGTCTTAATGCCAGCAACACCACCGGCATTTACTATCAGTGGGAAAACTTCCTTAACTATAACCAGACTTTCAATCAAGTCCATGCCGTCACAGCAATGGCAGGTCTCTCTTTCCAGAAAGACATCTCTTCCAATACTTATGGCGCTGCCAACCAGAAAGATGGGGTTCCAGCCATACCGGTCAACAATCCTGAACTGTGGGGATATCTTGACTTTGCTAATGCCGGTGCCGATAAAGGTGTAGGCGGTGTAGTGAGCGAGACCACTCAGTATTCATGGTTTGCACGTGCAGGCTATACCTACGACAACAAGTATATGATTCAGGCATCAGTGCGTGGGGATGCTTATGACAACTCCAAACTCCCTGTTACCAACCGTTGGGGTTATTTCCCCTCTGTCAGTCTTGGTTGGACAATATCAGAAGAAGATTTCATGGGTTGGAGCCGTCCTGCAATGGATTTCTTCAAGCTCCGCTTCTCATGGGGTAAGAATGGTTCGGTAGCACCGCTTGGCCGCTATTCCTATGGCTCAGTGATCGGTCCGTTCGCAGCCTCTAACTATGGCTGGGGCCAGTGGAACAACGCTGTGTGGACATGGGACACCACTCAATCAGGCAACTATAACTGGGTGAACGGTAACGGTCCGACAACTATGGGTAATCTCGAACTTTCATGGGAGACAATGACTCAGTGGGACCTCGGTTTTGATGCGCGCTTCTTTGACAGCCGTCTCAGCCTCGGATTTGACTACTTCCATAAGACTACTGATGGCCTTCTTGTGAGCGGTGTTATGCCGACACTCTCACTTGGTGGCGTGACATCTCCTATCAATGCCGGTGGTGTGCTTAACGAAGGTATTGAGATTGAACTTGGCTGGCGTGATCAGGTAGGTGACTTCACTTACTCAATCAATGCTAATTTCTCTACTCTCCACAATAAGGTTACAAAGCTTCACCCTACAGTTCCTATCATCAACGGTGCAAGTTTCTCAAATATAGTGGTGACCCGCTTTGAGGTCGGGGAGAAGGTATGGCATTTCTATGGTTATGATTATGCCGGTGTTGATGCAGAGACAGGACGTGCTCTTTATTGGGTAAATCGTGATGGTAAGCGCGTAACTACAGATGCTCCTGATGAGAGCGACAAGACCAATATAGGCGATGCTATTCCTGATTTCTCTCTCGGTCTTAATCTCAGTCTGGCTTATAAAGGCTTTGATCTTAATGTGACCGGTTCGGGTCAGTTTGGAAGCGACATCTATATGTGTCTGCAGCGTCAGGACCGTCTCACCTCAAACCGCATCAAGGATGTGTTCTACACTAACCGCTGGACTTCCACTAACCATAATGGAACAATCCCTGCCGCATCTCAGATCAACGCCGGTACGGATGCAGAGCGTTACCTCTTCTCTTCTGCACAGGTTTATAACGGTTCATTCTTCAAAATCCGTCAGCTCCAGCTCGGTTATACTATTCCGAAACACATAACACGCAAGATCTTTGTCGAGAACTTCCGTGCATATGTTTCACTCGATGATTTCTTCACCATTTCCAACTATCCCGGCATTGACCCCGAGATCAGCGCGGGCACAGGCTCAAGCCAGGGTCTCGACATGGGTGGCTATCCTGTCACCAAGAAGGTCAGTGTAGGTTTCAACATTACTTTCTAATCTCCCATAATACTTACAGCAATGATAAGAAAAACATTATATTCCCTCATAGCAATTGCCGGAATGGGACTGGGAGCTACAAGCTGCACCAGTGAGCTTGACATTCCTCAGAAGGGTGTCTATCCCACCGACACTTACTACTCCACTGATGAGGAGGCTGCTACGGCGCTTGCTCTCTCAATGTCATACATCAATAACATGGCATTTGAGATCATTCAGTCAATCAACTGTCTTAGTGACGATGTGTGGCCGGGTGGTGCCAATGCAGGTGACCAGCCGGGTCTGCATCAGTTCTCCGGATTCTACATTTCCACAGAGAACGACAAGGTGCTTAACATATATTCGTTCTGCTATCGTCTTATCTATTTCTCCAATGTACTGATCGAGGCTATTGAGCCGAAGCCCGATGCCACTCCATTCATGAAGCAGTGTGTGGCCGAAGCCTACTTCCTGCGCGGATGGGCGGAGTTCTATCTCGGTGTGTTCTGGGGTAATCCTCCTATCGTGGATCATGTGCTTCAGCCATCGGAATATAACAGTGTGACCAATTCCGAACAGGGCGCCATGCTTGAGCAGGCTGCCAAAGACTTCAAGTATGCCATTGATCTGGGCACTCTCCCACAGAAGAATGCATTGGGCGACAAGACCAATCTCGCACACTGCACATTGGCAGCCGCCCAGGGTTATCTTGGAAAGGTTTACCTGTTCCAGGAGAAATATAAAGAGGCTGCTGCAATGCTTGAGAATATTATCTCCAGCAATAAATATGCGCTATATGATGGAGAATACGAGAACATCATCAAGGCTCCTTCTAATTGGAGCGATGAAGG
>CAZQSD010000077.1:0-14952 GCA_964595885.1 uncultured Sangeribacter sp. | reverse complement strand
CAGAATCAATGACCCAAATAGTTTAGAAAAATTTCGTAACACTATTGTCATATGTCATTACTATGGGTCCTTCTCCAATGTCAACCAAAGAATAAGCCGGTATATTCTTTTCATTAAAGAATATCACCACATTGCCAAAAGATTGACCGGAAAACTGCTTATCACCAACTATAGCACTCCATTTATCTCCATCACTCATTGCTTTCAATTTTTGCGACGGGGCATTAGATACAGAATACGTGCCTGCTTTTGGTAATTGACCAGGTACTGTCTTAACTTGTTCAGACATATAACCTCTCAAACCGGGAGAATATTCAATAATGTGCCAACCGGAAGTGGTTTCAAGAGTCTTAAAAGTCATTCCGGGTTGAAGAATTACTTCTTGATTTTTAGTATTGAGGGTTACATAGCCTTTTGCATTAGGCTCATCGAATACTTTGGTTTCTTTGCCCACCACCACGAAAGTATCAGCATAAGCACAAAGTGGCACCGCGAGTGTCAGAAATGATAAAGTCAGGGTTTCAATTTTTTTCATAGGATATTTGTTTATAAAAGGAGGATATTCGCAAAAGTAGTAAAAAATTAATAAAAAAAGTCTGCAATAGGAAATTTAGAACAAAATTCCAACTTGCAGACCTATTTTATTAGCTATTTGCGGGTAATAGAAAATCTATTAGTAGCAAATAGATAAGGATTATAGATTGAGTAGAGATAAAATCTTATCAGCAGCAGCAGAAAGACCGTCACAATCTTTACCGCCAGCTTGTGCGAAGAAAGGCTGGCCACCGCCACCGCCTTTGATTATCTTGGCAGCTTCGCGTATGATGACAGAAGCGTTGTGACCATCTTTTACTAAGTCATCCGTAAGCATGAGCGTAAGCAATGGTTTATTCGCATTAACAGTTGCACCGATGAAGACAGTGTGTTCCGGTGATTCTTTACGGATTGAGAAAGCAATGTCTTTTACCATTTCCGGCAACCTTACTCCCTGAAGTCTACATACGGTCACGCCATTCTCGATTTTTGCATTAGCAAGCAATTCCTGAGAAAGATTTTTCACACGTTCTTCCATGTATCCTTCAACTTGTTTACGTAGATCCGTGTTCTCTTTGATTGCCTTTTCAACTGCCACCTTTATGTTTGAAGCATTGCCAAGGAAAGTAGAGATATCTTTCATTGTGTCTTGGAATTCGTCAAGCATATTCTCCACACCCACTGCTGTAACGGCCTCTATGCGTCGGATCCCGGCAGCAATGGAACTCTCTGAGATTATTCTGACCATACCTATGTTGCCAGAATTTGCCACGTGTGTGCCACCGCAAAGTTCAACAGAACTTCCATACTTCACCACACGTACTTTATCTCCATATTTCTCGCCGAATAGAGCCATAGCGCCCATCTTGCGAGCTTCCTCAATTGGCATTTCCCGAGCTTCCTCAAGAGGCATTGCCTTGCGGATGCGTGCATTAACAAGGTGTTCTACTTTTCTAAGTTCTTCGGGAGAAACTTTTTGGAAATGAGAGAAGTCAAATCTCAATACTTCCGGCGAAACGAACGAGCCTTTCTGTTCCACATGAGAGCCAAGCACTTCGCGTAAGGCCTCATGCAAAAGATGAGTTGCAGAATGGTTGGCGGAAATGGCTGCGCGTGATTCATTGTCAATTTTTGCAAGGAAAGTTTCAGAAGGATCTGTCGGTAGTTTGTGGGTAAGATGAACACCAATGTTGTTTTCACGTTTGGTATCAAATATTTCAATCACTTCACCCGAATCATTTGTAAGAGTTCCTCGATCACCGACCTGACCGCCCATTTCCGCATAGAAAGGCGTTTCAGAGAGGATTATCTGATAATATTCTTTCCCTTTTTGTTTTACTTTGCGATAGCGGAGGATAGTGGTTTCTGTTTCATTTTTGTCATATCCGACAAAACTTTGGTCTCCATCACGCACGATTACCCAGTCACCGGTCTCTATAGCAGCTGCATTACGCGCACGCTGCTTTTGCTTTTGCATCTCCGAATCAAATTCTTCTTGATTCAGCTTCATATCGTTTTCACGGAGAATAAGCTCAGTGAGATCAAGTGGAAATCCAAAAGTGTCATAGAGTGTGAAGGCATCCTTGCCTGATACTGTGTTGCTCCCCTCAGCTTTTTCTTTAGCCATTATAGAGTCAAGAAGGGTGATACCTTTGTCCAGAGTGCGTAGGAATGAGTCTTCCTCCTCTTTAATCACTTTCTTAATTATTTCCTTTTGTGCTCTGAGTTCAGGATAAGAATCTCCCATCTGCTCTACGAGTTTATCAACGAGCTGATACATGAAAGCTTCCTTACGATTCAAGAACGTATAAGCATATCTCACGGCACGTCGGAGAATTCTACGAATCACATATCCTGCCTTTGCATTAGAAGGGAGCTGAGAATCGGCGATTGAGAAAGAGATTGTGCGTAAGTGGTCGGCAACGACACGCATCGCAATGTCAATCTTTTCATTCTCTCCATATTTAAGTCCGGTAAGACGTGAAATCTCGTCAAGGAGGGGAGTGAACACATCGGTATCATAGTTTGATTTCTTGCCCTGAAGAGCCATGCATAGTCGCTCGAATCCCATGCCTGTATCAATTACTTTTGCCGGGAGAGGCTCCAGAGTGCCATCTGCCTTGCGGTTATATTGCATGAAAACGAGGTTCCATATCTCGATCACTTGTGGGTTGTCTTTATTGACAAGAGTGGCACCATCAATCTTGCTGCGTTCCTCATCTGAACGAAGATCAATATGAATTTCGCTGCATGGCCCACAAGGCCCCGTATCTCCCATTTCCCAGAAATTATCATGTCGGTTGCCGTTGATTATATGGGAAACAGGAAGATGTTTCTCCCAATATGAGGCAGCTTCGTTATCTCTTTCAAGACCTTCCGGTGCATATCCTTCAAAAACTGTGGCATAAAGGCGGTCAGGATTAAGTTTCAGCACATCCACAAGATACTCCCATGCCCAGTCAATAGCTTCCTTTTTAAAGTAGTCACCAAACGACCAATTGCCTAGCATCTCAAACATTGTGTGATGATATGTGTCGTGACCCACTTCTTCAAGGTCATTGTGCTTGCCTGACACACGCAGACATTTCTGGCTATCTGCCACACGACTGTCGGTAATGGGACGGTTGCCCAGTATGATGTCTTTAAACTGGTTCATGCCCGCGTTTGTAAACATTAGCGTCGGGTCATCTTTTATTACCATCGGTGCAGAAGGCACAATCCGGTGGCCTTTTTCACGAAAAAAAGATTTAAATGATTCTCTGATTTCGTTAGCTGTCATCTTCTAAGATTTTTTACTTGCTTTTTATAAACTGCAAAATTATTTAAAATCCCTCAGAAATGCAATTTTCTTCAGAAAAATGTATTAACTTTGTGAAAAGATTAAAGGTCTTCAATGCCTTTATAAGGGGAGAGGATATAATTTTCGGAGATAAGTTTAAACACGTTTTATTAATATTCTAACCGGATAAATATTCATCAAATGTTAGAGATTTTGTCACATTATAGGCTTGAGGGTCTTTTCATTGGGTTATGTACATTTCTGATCATTGGTTTGTTTCATCCTTTAGTAATAAAGGGTGAATACTATTATGGAGAGAAAGTGAAATGGTGGTTTCTGGCAGGTGGCATTGTGTTTCTGGTTGCTTCCATTATAATAAAATCTACACTTCCTTCGGTTCTTATGGGTGTCACGGCCTTCAGTTGCTTCTGGAGCATCAAGGAAATTGGTGAACAAGTAGAAAGGGTCAGAAAAGGATGGTTCCCCGCTAATCCTAAACGAGGAACCAATAAATCAATCAAGGAAACGGGACGTTAACCCTGAATAAAAATCTATCCTCCTATCTCTTAGGAAAGGCCACCATTGCCTGACATTTTCTGTTCGAGCCCTATCGATATTTACAATAAATTCTTCCGGAGTTTCCTCAGGTGCCATTGCAAGGATTTCTCCTTGTGGACCGGCAACGAAACTTGTACCCCAGAAATCTATTCCTGAGGTGGCACCTGAGGAATCTTCCTCGAATCCACATCTGTTGACACTGATGACAGGTATGCCATTGGCAACCGCATGGGATCGCTGTATCGTGATCCATGCCTCGCGCTGGCGATCTTTCTCATCTTGTGAATCATCGGGATTCCATCCTATTGCAGTGGGATAGATTAGCAGTTCAGCTCCACGCATTGCCATAAGTCTTGCAGCTTCTGGATACCATTGATCCCAACACACCAGCACGCCTAAACAGCCCAAAGAGGTTTGTATTGGCTCGAAGCCAAGGTCACCGGGAGTAAAATAGAATTTTTCGTAAAAACCGGGATCATCAGGAATATGCATTTTTCTGTATTTCCCGGCAACAGATCCGTCAGAATCAATTACGACGGCGGTATTATGGTAGAGGCCGGGCGCACGACGTTCAAACGCACTCGTAACTAAAACCACACCATTATCTGACGCCACTGAGGAGTAAAATTTGACGAAATCATCAAGACGGGAGGCATATTTAAAATTATTAACATCCTCACTCTGACAAAAATATGGAGAGTCATGCAATTCAGAGAGCACGATTAGTTGTGCGCCGTCAGCAGCTAAATTTTCTATGGCGGCAACATTTCGCTGCCTGTTTGCTGTGACATCTTCATTAAATGAATGCTGCACTATCCCAACTTTTAGCAGATTGGGGTCAGATGGTTCGGGAGCAGGAGTCAACTGTGGAGTGGACTCACTGATTGCTAATTCATTTATCATAAATAACCGGGTTAAAAAGATTCTTTGGGATTTGCATTGTGGCACAGTGAAGAGAGCCATGTTGCTTGATTAGGGTGGTGCACTCTATACCTATAATATTATGAGTTGGAAAAGCTATCTTTACAGTCTGCATTGCTAGTAGGTCATTGGCAGGCTGATTATAGGTAGGCATAAAAATAACTTTATCAGTGACGAGATAATTGGCATAAGTGGCAGGGAGACGAAAGCCTTCTTCATCGAAAATTGCATCAGGGAGTGGAAGTTCAATCAGATTGAAAGGTTCTCCTTCTGCTGTACGCATCATGGTTAGCTGGGCACGCATCTTTAACAATTCCTCAAACTGCGGGTCATCAATATTCCTGCATCCTGTAAATAAAATTGTTTTTTCCGGAGCAAGACGCGCAAGAGTATCAATATGTGAATCAGTGTCATCTCCTTCAAGGGCTCCGTAGTCGAGGAAGAGCACGTGGGAGGCACCCAATCTCTCACGAAGCCTTAGGTCAGCTTCTTTTTTAGACAGCCCTCCGTTACGATTTGGAGAACAGAGGCAACGGGTAGTTGTGAGGATTGTGCCTTCTCCGTCGGTTTCCACTGATCCTCCCTCCAGAACAAAGTCGCGCTCATTACGATAGATGTCAGGCATGAGGATAAATTTTTCAGACATGTGAAGGTTTACGAGATTGTCCTTATCAGAGGCAAACTTCAATCCCCAGCCATTAAAACCAAAATCAAGAGCACGAAGCCTATCATCTTTTATGATTGTTAAGGGACCATAGTCGCGTGTCCATGTGTCATTGAAGGCAAGCTTAACATATGTGATGTAGTCTTGCCGACATTCTTTAAGAAGATTTGCTGCCTCTATCGGATCGTTGCATAAAAGCACCACATGCACATCAGCAGATGTAAATGCTGAAATTATCCGTATATATTGCTGGATCGCCTCTTCAAGAATATAGTTCCAGTCAGTGTCTTCGTTCGGAAGAGCCATGAGTACAGCTTCCTGAGATGTCCATTCGGGAAGAAAAATTCTCATATATATTAAAAATAGATTGCTTACAAATAAATGCAAAATTAAGTATTATTACACAGATAACCGCAAGAAGGATGAGTTTTTTTATCAGAAATGATTAATTTTGCATAACTAAACCGTAAATAATCAATGAATACACTAAAACCACGCCAAACTACTGAAGCAGAATTTGCAGCTATGACATCGCTATGCAAGGATATTTTTGTTAAAAAACTTTCCGATTATGGCACCTCATGGCGAGTGATGCGCCCTATAAGCCTTACAGATCAGATATATATAAAGGCACGGCGCATCAGGTCAATAGAGGAGAAAGGCGAAGAGAAGGCAAGAATAAACGAAGGGATTGAACCTGAGTTTATTGGTATTGTCAATTACTGCGCCATAGCCCTTATTCAATTGAAACTTGGTGCAGGCGATCCTATTTCAAAGGATGAAGCGACTCGACTGTATGATGAGGCTATCTCAGCTTCCACTTCGTTGATGCTTGCAAAAAATCATGATTATGATGAAGCATGGCGATACATGCGTGTCTCAAGCTTTACCGACATAATCCTTCAGAAACTTCTTCGAACACGTGAGATTGAAAGTCATGAAGGCAAGACTTTGATAAGCGAGGGGGTAGACGCGAATTATATGGACATGATCAACTATGCTCTTTTTGCATTGATTAAATTGAATTATGAAGATTAAGAATGCGGTCACGTATCTGCTGAGAGTGATTGTAGGAGGGGTTTTTATTTTTTCAGGATTTATAAAAGGTATTGACCCTTGGGGCACAATCTACAAGTTTGATGATTATTTAGCTGCCCTGTCGCTCAATATATGGCCTAATTTAGTGCTTGTGGGTGCTTTTGCTTTATGTGCGATCGAATTTTTATGTGGAGTGTTTTTATTGACCGGATGCTTTCGCAGATCAATGCCAATGCTTGCTGCTGCAATCATGGCAATAATGCTCCCCTTGACTCTTTGGATTGCCATGGCTGATCCTGTGGCAGATTGTGGTTGTTTTGGGGATGCGTATGTTATTTCCAATTGGGCTTCTTTCTGGAAAAATGTGGGATTGACGTTGGGGGTCCTATGGCTAATTAAATATAATAGAAAATGTAATTGGCTTGTGACGCCGGCTCTCCAATGGCTTGTTTTTGTGGCGTCAGGCATTTTCATTGTGATTATCGAGTTGTTTGGATATGCCTCACAGCCACTATTGGACTTCCGGTCATATAAGATTGGAGTGGCTATCGCAGATTCTGGAGGGACAAGTGCAGATAATGAGCCAAATTATGTGTTTATCTATGAAAAAGACGGTATTATAAAAGAATTCGGTATCAATGACGAGTTGCCTGATGAAGCATCCGGCTGGATGTTTGTTGACCGAAAGGAAAAGCATGAAGCGGATTCAACGCCAATTTTATCATCTGACCGAAACTTTCGCGTCTGGAGTAAAGATGGTGATGAAGATGTTACGGAAGAAGCTATCACGGATGAGGGTAAAGAGCTCATTATTATGATGCCGGATTTGGATAAAGTTTCACCGGCTACAACTTGGAAGCTTAATTCTTTATATGAATGGACAGTGCAGAATAATGTATATATGATTGCTGTCGTGGCCGGTTCACCAGAGGAGATAGCGATATGGGAAGACCTATCAATGGCAAGTTATCCGATATTTACTGCAGACGATACTCAGATTAAGTCTGTGGTAAGAGGTAATCCAGGGGTAGTTTATCTGATAGACGGTAAAATAGTATGGAAAAGTACGCTACGGGCTATTGATATTGATGATTTTCTGTCGCCTGAGACTTCTCATGATGCCGCCAGCTTTGGGCTGGACAACGCCCGACTCTTACGTAATCTTTCATACTTATATCTTACAGTACTCGCTGTCTTAGTGCTGCTCTCATTTGTCCCTTTTTTAAAACGGATTTATACTGTTGGGAAACATGAGAAATTGGAAGTTAGAGAAACAGTGGATAATGAGAAAGGATGATGGATTAATTCAAAGACGATCAGCACGAATGACCGCGTTATAAAGTTGTATTATTCATGATGGTAGGGTTCGTTTCTTAAAATTGTCATTGCCCGATAAACCTGTTCAGTAAAAAATAAGCGTATCATTTCGTGTGTAAAAGTCATTTTGGATAGAGATATTTTTGAATCAGCACGTTCATAGACAGCTTTTGAAAACCCGTAAGGCCCACCTACAACGAAGACAGCGCGTTTCTTTCCGGAAGACATTGTCTTTTGAATGAATAAGGCAAATTCCATTGAGGTAAATTCTTTCCCATGCTCATCAAGGAGTATGCAAAAGTCAGAAGGGGAGAGGGCCGCCAGAATGCCCTCTCCTTCTTTTTCTTTCTGTAGATTAGGAGTCAAGGCTTTGGTAGCTTTTATGTCTGGTATCGAATCAATTCGGTAAGAGATATAACGACGCAACCGTTTTGAAAACTCGTCAATTCCGGTTTGTAAATATGTTTGAGTGGTTTTGCCCACTGTTAGTAATGTAATATCCATTATTTTTTTGTATCTTCGCACAAAATTATAAAAATTTTTAATACGAGTGGTAGTTATGGAAACAAAAGATGAACTAATTGAACAACTCCTCGACCTTGCGTTTGCAGAAGATGTGGGAGACGGTGATCATACAACCTTGTCAACTATCCCGGCTGAGGCAATGGGAAGATCAAGACTCATAATTAAAGAGGAAGGTATTCTTGCAGGTGTTAAAGAGGCCGAGAAAGTGCTTCATAGAATAGATCCTTCCATCAAGATGACTGTTATGATGGAGGATGGGACAAAGGTTAAGCCCGGGGATATTGCCTTCACAGCTGAAGGACCCGTAAGATCATTACTTATAGCCGAGCGCACGATGCTCAACATAATGCAACGAATGAGTGGGGTGGCCACTATGACCAGACGCTATCAAGATGAACTGAAAGGACTCCATACGAAAGTGCTTGATACTCGTAAGACCACTCCGGGAATGCGTATTCTTGAGAAGGAAGCCGTGAAGATTGGTGGAGGCACCAACCATCGGATTGGTCTTTTTGATATGATTCTGATAAAAGATAATCATATTGATTTTGCAGGCGGCATTGAGAAAGCCATTGAAAGGGCGAGAAAGTATTGTCAAGACAATGGGAAAGAACTGAAGATCGAAGTGGAAGTGCGTTCACTTGATGATATCAAGCGTGTGATGGCAATAGGGGGTGTGGATAGAATAATGTTTGATAATTTTACTCCAGAACTTACTAAAGAGGCTGTCAAGCTTGTGGGGGGCACTATGGAGACAGAATCTTCAGGTGGCATCACATTAGAAAACCTTCGTGCGTATGGTGAAGCAGGAGTAGATTTTATATCTGTTGGTGCTTTGACACATAGTGTAAAGGGTCTGGATATGTCGTTTAAGGCATACTGATATTTGAAATCTTTGTTTACTTATACAAAACAAAATGATAGGACAAGTTAAAAGAGAAGATTATTCTTCAGAGAAAGAATATCAAAAAGCATATGAAGACATGTTAAAAGCAATTGAATCTCATAATAAATGTACTAAATTAAAATTTTAATCGGTTAACAACTTTTGACTTTTTAATTATCATGAGTAGGGAGTCAAAACTTCGGGACCTTGAATTTGGTAAATTTGCTGAAGAAAAGGCTTCGGAATATTATATCAAAAATGGATATGCCATAAGGGAGCGTAACTGGCGCCATCATAGAATAGAGATAGATTTGATTGCCCAAATTGGAAGCATAATAGTATTTGTGGAGGTCAAAGCCCGAAGCGGAAGAGATATGCATCCTGTAGACGCTGTGAATATGGATAAGATGAAGAGCATGACACGAGGCGCAGATTACTATCTTAAATATGTGATGCATGGAGATTATGAATATCGCTATGATATATTTGCCTTAACAGGAGATTTTGAGAACTATGAGGTAGAGGTTCTGGAAGATGCTTTTGTTTCACCTCTTCTCCGATAGTTACCGAGGGGTATTACATTACACGGAGGGGCTTCAATATTGAAGCCCCTCCGTGTAATGTAATACCCCTAAAGGAAATTGTAACTGCTATTAGATTTCATCACTGATAGCGGGTGTCTCAATAGGTGCTGTTTCGTTTTCTTTGTTTTCCTTAATGAAGAAAACGCAGATAGCTCCAATTATGATCATAACGCCGGCCACTGTCATCATAATATATTCAGGAGCCAATTGTCCTGGTTTACTGAACAATGTCAGGATCCAACCGCCTGCAAGTGCGGCAATAATCTGTGGAAGACAGATTGTACAGTTAAAGAGTCCGAGATATGTTCCGATGTTGCCGCCTTTAAGAGAATTGGTAAGAATTGTAAAGGGCCATGCGAGCATAGCAGCCCAGCCACATCCAATCAATATGAAGGCAATGAAGAGGAGATACTGGTTGGTGAGATAAGACATAAGGATGAAGCCAATTCCAGCAAGCACAAGACTCAAGGCATAGGAGAACTTGCGGCTTCTAAACTTTGGAAGCATTACTGCCCATGCCACTGACCCTAACGCTTGAACCGCATAAAGCAATCCAACCCAGTTGCCAGCATCATTATACTGAGGTGTAGCAGAATTGAGTACTGTGCTGGTGTCATAGGAACATTTGGCTGCATCACTAATTTCATAGGAAGAAGCATCTTCAACTGAGATCTTACCGTCAGTACCTGTAACTACAATAGCAGCTTCAGTTAGCTTTATCGGACCCTGAAGACGTGAAAGGTAATCTTTGACCTCCACATTAGAACAATTTTCAATCTTCACTCCGTCAACGGCAAGTGATTTAACATTTGATAAAGGATGATTGAAAGATGCTTTTGCAACGCCCTCTTCATTATTAACTATATAGTGGTCTTTGACTACTGTGTCATTTCCGTTAATAATAATTGTTGCTCCCGGGTAGAAAGCGCCATCTGCTGTGACACCCTGTGCCAATGCGTGACCATGACTAACGATGAGAATTGAATCCTGCACCAACAGATTCTTTGCATCATATGTCTCATTGTCATATTTTATGCCGACAACGCTTTCAGTGGTCGGAGTATCAAAAGCTTTAAAAGCCACTGTGTTTGTGGCATACGTCCACAGGAATAGGAACGCGAACCAACAGAAGAATTGGACAAGACCTACACTCCAGAATGTAGAAGGTGCATTTCTCAATAACTTTATAAGGCCTTGACTAGGTTGTTTCTCAGCTGCAGATGTTTGAGTGCCACCATTATATTCATCATAAAGTTTAGGGGGCCATTCTTTTATTTTCATCAGAGAATAAACCACGCACAAAAGAAGAATTGCAGCCCCTATGTAAAAGGACCAGATCACAGTAGGGGGCACAACACCGGTGGGAGCGGTGTTTCGCATTCCAATCCAACCCAAGCAGATGGGGAAAATATATCCTACCACAGAACCGGCATTACAGAGAAAGCTCTGAATAGAGTAAGCCAGGCCTTTCTGTTTTTCGTTGACCATGTCACCTACCAGCATCTTAAATGGCTGCATGGCCATGTTGATAGAGGTGTCAAGGAGCATCAAGGCAATAATTCCGAAGAGGATAGCACTTGCAACAGTGAAGTGGAAACTACCGGCGTTAGGAAGAAGACACATAACAACCACAGCGATTGTTGCCCCTAAAATCAGGTAAGGAAGGCGACGACCGAAACGATTCCAGGTGCGGTCACTCATCATGCCTACTACAGGCTGAACAATCATTCCCATTAGAGGAGGCAGAATCCAGAAATAACTTAAGTCATGCGGATCTGCTCCGATGGTGGTAAAAATTCGCGATACGTTAGCACTTTGCAACGCATACGCAATCTGCACGCCAAAGAATCCGAAGCTCAGATTCCATAGCTTCCAGAAGCTTAAATCGGGTTTAGTTCTCATGTATGAAATTTTTAGTTAAGAAAAATTCTGTATAAATGAATAAATGACAATAGTTTGTCATTTTATCTGAGAGTAAAGCCACGCTATCTCTTCAGGCCAAAGGCTCTCGTCGGGAGTTTCGAGAATGAGGGGAATGTTATCGAAGCGAGGATCATTTACAAGCCGTATAAAGAAATCTTCACCAAGGGTGCCTTTACCGATTGATTCGTGTCGGTCAATTCTCGATGCCAATTCCCGTTTATCATCGTTGAGATGCATGCCCTTGAGATAATTAAAACCTATTATTTCATCAAATTCTTTCCAGGTCTCTTCATATTTTTCCGGGTTCGCTAAATCATAACCGGCCGAATAAGCATGACATGTATCAATGCATACCCCTATGCGTGACTTGTCATGGACTTTATTAATGATGTGGGCAAGCTGTGTGAAGCTGTAGCCGAGATTTGAACCCTGACCAGCAACGTTTTCAAGCACTGCCGTGACTCCTTCTGTCTGGTCAAGAATAATATTGATAGATTCTGCGATTCTATCAAGACCTTCTTCCTCAGAAATGATGTTAAGATGACTTCCCGGATGGAAATTGAGCATTTTGAGTCCGAGTTGTTGGCATCGTTTCATTTCATCAAGAAAAGATTTTCTTGATTTTACAAGTTTATCTTCCTCCGGACTTGCCAGATTAATCAGAAAGTTGTCATGAGGAAGGATTATGTCGGGAGAAAAAGAGAATTTCTCGCAATTTTCCTTAAATTCGGAAATTTCTTTTTCGGAAATAGGCTTTGACACCCAGCGGTTGCTATGACCGGTGAAAAGAGCGAAAGCTTTAGCTCCTATTCTATTAGCTTCGATCGGGGCTTTTGAGACACCTCCTGCTACACTTACATGAGCACCAATATATTTCATGTCAGAGTTTATTGAGTTTAAGCATGCTTATTTAATTGCATGAGTTTAAGCAAAGGTTAACGTAAAGTTAATCATTAACGCACAAAATTAGCAAATTTTTCTCGTTTTTCAAAAAATAGAGTTATCTTTGAGCCATAATTTTCAGTTAGTATCAAAATATGGAGTTGTCAAAAGCGAAAATAGAACTCTATGCCTCTCTTTCTTCAAAAAAAATGAGGCAGAAGCATGGTTTGTTTTTAGTTGAAGGAGAGAAGTGTGTGCGTGATACTCTTGGAAGATTTCCATTGGAGTGTCTTATCATGGCAAAAGAATTGCTGGAACAAGATATTGATCTTGCTAATGATTATCCGGATAAATTAAGGTTGGTTAGTAATTCTGTCATTGGAAAAATATCTTCCTTATCTACTCCTCCTCGCTTAATAGCAGTCTTCCAGTTGCCTGAGGAAGATAATGATATACCTTCCATAGATGCTAAGAAGTTATATCTGGTACTTGATGGGATACAAGACCCAGGGAATTTAGGCACTATTATCCGCACGGCCGATTGGTTTGGGATTGATACCATATTTGCATCCCTTAATACGGTAGATGTATATAATCCTAAAGTAGTGCAGGCTACTATGGGATCGTTAAAAAGGGTTAAAGTCATATACGCCGATCTTACTAAGATTATAAGGAAAGAATTAAATATGCCTGTATATGGCATGCTGCTTGATGGCAGAAATCTCTATTCTTCAAGGGATATTAAAGGAGGGGGATTTATAATAATGGGAAATGAGGGTAATGGAATTTCACCAGACATAAGGGCCTTAATCACCCGGCCCTTATTAATTCCACCTTATTATCCAACTCAACATCCTGAGTCATTAAATGTGGCAATAGCAACAGCGGTGACATTATCATGGTTCAGAGGGAATAGTTCAAAATGAAGAGGCAAGGGAAGAAGTAATAATAAATATTTCAAGAGAATGGCTAAGGTAAAGAATTTATATTTTTGTCAGTCATGTGGATATGAGTCACCAAAATGGCTTGGTAAGTGTCCTGCCTGTGGAGAATGGAATACGTTTGTGGAGGAAAAAGTGACAATGGCAAATAAGAGCGACGGAAAACAGTCATCGCGTGCAAAAAATCAACTGCCAATAAAATTGTCCGAAATTGAGACTATTGATGAACCTCGTATTCATATGCCTTCGGAAGAGTTAAACCGGGTGCTTGGCGGAGGACTTGTGGCCGGAAGCCTGACTCTTATCGGTGGTGAACCGGGAATAGGAAAATCTACTCTTTTACTTCAGAATATTTTATCAATACGAAATAAAAAGATTCTTTACATTTCCGGTGAAGAAAGTGCTACACAGTTAAAACTTCGTGCTGATAGGCTTGGAAAGGTTTCAGATAATACATTTATCTTGTGTGAGACACGACTTGACAATATCTTTACTCAGATTGAAAACATAGAGCCTCAACTTGTGGTCGTAGATTCTATACAAACCATAGCAAGCGATCAGATAGAGTCAGCGGCAGGAAGTGTGAGCCAGGTGCGTGAATGTGCTACAGCTTTATTGCGTTATGCAAAAGAATCGAATGTGCCAGTTATTTTAGTGGGGCATATAAACAAGGATGGTGCTATTGCTGGCCCGAAAGTATTGGAGCATATTGTAGATACAGTTTTGCAGTTTGAGGGAGACAGGCAATTCCTTTACAGGATTCTCCGATCAATAAAGAATCGTTTCGGGTCCACATCGGAAATTGGGATATACGAAATGGTTCAGAAGGGTTTAAGGGAAGTTAAAAACCCATCAGAAATGTTGCTCTCGGAGAATCGTGAAGAAGAAATGAGTGGCATAACGATCGGGGTAACTATAGAAGGAGCCCGGCCATTTATGGTAGAAGTGCAGGCACTCGTCTCGAGTGCAGCTTACGGTACGCCTCAAAGATCAGTCACAGGCTTTGATCAGCGTAGACTGAACATGCTTCTTGCTGTTTTGGAGAAACGCGCAAGATTTAAGCTTGGAGCAAAAGACGTATTTTTGAATATGGCCGGGGGATTGAAGGTGGTAGATCCGGCGATCGATCTGGCAGTTGTGGCAGCTATCATGTCTTCCAACTTTGATGTTGCAGTTTCTAGAAAGACTACGTTCATTGGTGAGGTAGGGCTATCCGGTGAGATACGTACAGTCACCCGGATAGAACAGAGGGTTGCGGAAGTTGAGAAACTGGGGTTTGAGAATGTAGTGATTCCTAAGGGTAATTTAAAAGGCATTAAGGATAAATTTGCTATAAATATCATTGAGGTGGGAAAGGTGGAGGAGATGTTAAGATACTTATTTGAATAATCTATAAACAA
>CAZQSD010000076.1:0-15246 GCA_964595885.1 uncultured Sangeribacter sp. | reverse complement strand
TCTAAACTTATACCAGCGTTGAAATAAGTGGGTATTGTTAATCAAATTTTACGAATAAAATCGTCAAGAGAATCTTCCTTTGTGAGATTCAATTTTCTACGGATCCTATACCTGTTAGTGTTGACACTGGCTGGCGACACCGAAAGCATAGTAGATATATCTTTTGCCCTCATACCTATTTTTATGTATGCACATAGGCGCAGGTCATTCTCAGTGAGTTCATCAGAGACTGCTTTTAGTTTCGTAAAGAAATCGGGATGAACTGAATCAAAATGTTTCTTAAACCTTGACCATTCATCATCACCTTTTAGGCTGTCACTAACCAAAGAGTTTACTTGGTTCACAAACTCACGCGGTATCTTACCATCGTCAGAATATTTTTTTGTGATTATCCCTATCTGTTGAAGCACATCATTTTTATTAGACAGCAATAAAACCGATGAGCTAATCTCACAATCTTTTTGCTTTATGTCGCGTTCGAAGTTTTCTAAATTCAAACGTTTTATAATCATTTCTTGTTCCAGAGTAGTGCGAAGTTCTCTATTTTCCAATCTTCTCATCTTCATTCTTTGATGAAAGTACAAGAATATTGCACCTCCCAAGATTAGAACTGCAATCAACACAAGAAGAATTATTATGAATTTATTCTGAGCATTTTTTGCCTCCTGCTCCATGTGAGTGATAAGTTCTTTTTGGCGTTGAATTGCCTCTCTTGCCTTAGCTTTTGGAATCTCTTGTCCTCTGAAAGTATTAACTTGTTGCTCATATGCCTCAAGATATTTTTTCAAATAGTTGAAAGCACGATAGTTATCTTCCTTCTCTTCATAAATTTTTGCCATATATTTATAAATGGCCGGTTCCCAATATTCATTTCGGAAATTTGGAGCAAGAGTCTCAGTTGCTTTCAGCAGAGCTAAAGCTTCGTCATAGCTGTTTTGACTAAGTAGCATCTCTGCCTCCTTAATGTTCAGTATAATTTTAAGTGGCAAATTATCAGGAACCATTTCCATAAGCATATGTTTTCCTTCATTAAGATAATACAACGCAGAATCTTGCTTATTTTCAGCATTATAAATCTCTGTTAAACGCTCATATGCCTGAATAGTCATACCCGGGTCATCCTTCCCATATTTAATTGCTTGCTTGTATAATCGAATCTTTTCTTTTTCATCTTTTTCCATGCTTGCTTTAAAAAAGGATATCCTATTGGCAGGATAACTCATTGCTTGATAATGCTTATCTGCAAGATTAATTTCCTCTATGGCCTGGTCAAAATCGGCTATACTGGAGTATGTAAGTCCCAATAAAAGATGGGCATTACCAAGGAAATAGTCATCACCATATCTTTCAAATACAGGAATAGCCTCTTGCAACAATTGATACGTAGCGAAATAGTTACCAATACGATCATGGTTACCTGCAAGTTGATATGCCAGCACTGCTGCATCGTAATCATTGTTTCTCGACAACTTACCTCTTGCTTGTTCAAGTAGCTGTATGCAACTGTCCGGGCTAGCATTTAACTGTGTAGAACGAATTTCCCACAGTGTAGAACGTGCCTCAAGCACCGGATTTCGTGTTTGGGAGGCGATAGCTTGCAATTTTTCTATCCAATCATTCACCTTTGGATCTTTAATGCGCCTAACCTCATATTCCTGTATGAGACCGGCTATAGAATCAAAGTTAGAATCTTCAATTGGAAAGTGGTATCGAATCACCGGAGTCTCAGCATGACACAAATACACATAAACCACACAAAACAAAGCAATTGCAATGTTTTTTAACTGACAAAATGCTCCTAAGGAACCCATTGCCAGACATCGTTTCAAAATATATGTTAGGGGATTCATGTGTTCGGATTCTATATCTGCCTACAAAGTTACACAAAATTTTCTTAAAACTCTTGTTCAATAATCTTAAAAAATAATAATTACTTTCTTAATGCTTGCGAAAATAAAATATAACCTGATAACCTATACACCTTAGGCTACCAGGTTTTAGTCTTACATACAAGATTAAGACTCCCCAATAAAAATGATCTTATAACATTTTGTCATCAGAAGCCTTTCCAGCGGGAGCGCCAATAGGATTTGCCAAGCTCGTCCCAGCGGGTTACGGCAGCTCCGAAAAAGTCACGGCTATAGTCTGAAAGCAACTGCGCCGCCTCTTCTGGCTTACCCTCCTTTAAAAGAGCATCATATTCCTTCTCAATCACAGGCAACTCACGTTTACCTTTCTTAAGGAAATAGTCACGCGCCGGCTCAAGGGTCTTACGGGCATCGCCCCAGCGCACAGTTGCCAATTTATTAGGTTTGCGAAAACGCCAAAGAGCTGCATCCTCCCGGTCTCGATGCTGACCACATACTTTCAGCATATCAGGAACATCACTTCCCCCGGCAAACAACGGGAACCGAGGTGACTGACCGGGATTGTCAAGACATACCCAAGCCACACCACCAACACCATCAGGAAGCCAATCACGACATTGTATGATGGTGGAATATGCACACCAGGGCACACTGACCGTGCGGATATTATGCATCACCGAGTCGCCTAATGCCTCGTATACAGCTATCTCGTCTGGCTGCATCCAGGGATTAGCCACAGGACTCACAACACTATCAGGCACCTCCGGTCCGTCCCCTTCTTTTTTATCTTTATTCTTTACTTTCAGCCTTCCGCTCAGATTCTTGTCAGTGCCCTCATAATAGGAAGCCAACAAGCGCGACACATCTTCAACCGAAACTTTCTTCTCCGGTTTAATGCTCAGGGGAAGCTCTTCCATATCTTCGGTAAGTCCGGCATTCGGAGCAAGTTGCTGCATGATATACAACTCCCGCACACTGTAATTTTTCGGTTCTTTAAGATAATTGCCACCGCTATACGCCTTCCAGAAAGAGAATTCACCCTTACCGTCCCAAAGACCCATCTTCTTCGCCACATCCTTTACATTGTCGGAATACATGTAATTCTCCTTGTCATTGAAATCTATCTTACCGATCCGACTTACATTGGCAGAAACCGCGATGTGGTCATCGGGAATTCTGACAGCAGCCCATACGCCACCTTTCTTACCTTTCCCTTCACCCTGCACTTCGAAAATCCATACCTCCTTAGGATCAGCGATAGTAAGGCATTCCCCGGAGTCGCCGTAGCCATATTTCTTTATCAGCTCTCCCATCAGCTGTATAGCCTCCCGGGCGGTTGAACAACGCTGCATGGCCACGCGCTGCAACTCCTCAATCATAAACATACCCTCCGGATTGCAAAGAGTGTCAAGACCCGAATAGGTGGTCTCCCCCATAGCCAACTGTTTCTCATTAAGGCAGGGATAGGCTGTGTCGAGGAAACGGTAAGTATGTTTTGCCTGTGGTATGGTGCCGGTCTCCTTCATGCCGTCCTTACTGTCGGGATATTCCGTGTGCATTCGGCCGGTATAAATGCTCATTATGGTGTCGTTGGGATAGTCCTGAGGAGCCACTGACTGCATCCAGGTGCGATACCACGAGTCGCAGGTATGGCTTGTCATAACCGACCCGTCTTCTGAAGCCAACCGTCCCACCATAATGCTGGTGCAGGCATCGGCATTAGTCTGTGCAGACATTGTTATCCAGTCAAAAGCTACGGATATTACCAATGCCGAAGCTGTCAATATGTTCTTGAGTTTCATGTTCTAAAAAATATAACAGGGTCCAAGCATCAGAAAGACAGCACTTGGACCCTCTTGGTTAGTTTATAATTAGCAATTGCCTGATATTACTCTTCCTCTTCCTTCATGTTATGGAATACGTTCTGCACATCCTCGTCGTCTTCAAACTTCTCAAGGAGTTTCTCTATAGCCTCACGCTGTTCGGGAGTGACTTCCTTATAATCAGTCGGGATACGCTCGAATTCAGCAGACACGAGTTCCATGCCGTTCTCCTCAAGGAAATGCTGGATATTTGCAAACTGGTCAAAAGCGCCATATATTACCCATTCCTCATCATCCGCTTCAAGCTCAGCCTCGAAGTCCATCAGAGAAAGCTCAAAATCCTCAAGCGGGGTAGCCTCATTAGGCTTCACATGAAACACGCTCTTATGGTCAAAAAGGAATGAGAGTGAACCCTGAGTGCCGAGAGAACCGCCGTGTTTGTTGAAATATGAACGCACGTTGGCCACAGTGCGCTGGTTGTTGTCAGTAGCTGTCTCAACCACGATTGCGATTCCATGAGGTCCGTATCCCTCATATACAATCTCCTTGTAGTCACCGGCATCCTTGTCAGTGGCTTTCTTGATTGCACGTTCAACAGTGTCCTTAGGCATGTTGGCAGCCTTGGCATTCTGCATGAGTACACGCAGGCGTGGGTTCATATCAGGATCCGGTCCACCTGCCTTTACAGCTATGGTAATTTCCTTGCCGATACGGGTAAACGTGCGGCTCATGTTGCCCCAACGTTTCAGTTTTCTTGCTTTGCGATATTCAAATGCTCTTCCCATCTAATTATAGAATTAGCAATTATATTATTTTTTATATTTTAGAATTCGTTATCTCAGTTCCGCACCGCTCTGCTGGAGCGCCTTGATAATCTTCTGCATAACGGCGTCAATCTGCTTGTCGTTGAGGGTCTTCTCATCATCCTGCAAGGTGATTGCGATGCCATATGACTTCTTTCCTGCGGGCAGATTCTTGCCTTCATATACGTCAAACAAGGTGACGCTCTTGAGCAATTTGCGCTCTGCCTTACGCACGATTTCCTCAATCTGGAGGAAAGAGACATTGGAATCAATAAGCAGCGCAAGGTCGCGGCGCACAGGCTGTGTCTTAGGAAGCGGAGTATAAGTCACCTGATGGTTGGCCACCAACTTGAATATGGCATCCCAGTCAAGGGAGGCATAGACCACCCCCTGCTCTATATCAAAGCGTTTCAGAAGCTCATTGCGCAGAATGCCAAGCTCACCGATGCGCTTGCCGGAGCGTGTCTTTATATTGAGACGTGCCGACATAAACTCGTCTGAGTCCTGACTGCAAACTATTGCGCCTTCAGGCAGACCAAGCACCCGGAAGATATTGAACACAATCCCCTTCATGTCGAAAGCAGTTGCCTCGGCAGCCTTGGTGTTCCACGACGGGGCCGTGAAATCGCCTGTCAGCCACAGAGCCAATTCCATCTGCTCATGATAAGGGGCGAGGGGACGCTCGGCAGTGCTCTCCTTGTCGGCATCACGCCAATATATATTGCCAAACTCATAGAAGCGAAGATTGTCGGCCTTGCGGTTGACATTATGGGCAATCGACTCAAGACCACCGAAAAGGAGGGTCTGGCGCATCACCGCCAGATCGTTGCTCAACGGATTCATTATCTTCACACAACGAGATAGCGGCAATTCCTCAGAGTTCTCGTAATAAGACACGGCCGACAGTGAGTTATTGAGAATCTCCATGAACCCTTCCCCGGTAAGACGGTTGCTGACAAGCTGCTGAAGGTTATAGCTGAGATCAGTGTCGCCGGCAGGTGAGAGATTGGCATGCATCTCCGTGCCAAACTCCACATTGTTGTAGCCATACACGCGGAGGATCTCTTCAACCACGTCGCATGGACGCGTAACGTCTACTCGATAGGTGGGTACGCGGAGTTTTAATATGTCGGGATTCTCCTCATTGCGCTCAACAGATATTTCAAGCGCACGGAGAATGGCTATCACCAATTCGTCAGGAATACGTTTTCCTATAAGCTGCTCACAGTAATTAAGTGAAAGTTCTATCTCAGCCTCTTTTACAGGATGGGGATAATGGTCAGCCACATCGCCGCAGATCTCACCGCCGGCAAGCTCCTTGATCAGGACGGCTGCCAGCCGCGCAGCATAGACAGTGATATTCGGGTCGGCACCACGCTCATAGCGGAACGAGGCATCGGTGCTCAGGCCATGACGACGGGCGGTAAGACGCACACGGGTAGGATTGAAGTAAGCGCTCTCGATAAACACATCCTTGGTGTCGGCAGTAACGCCGGAATCGAGTCCGCCGAACACGCCGGCGATACACATCGGCTTCTCGGCATCGCATATCATGAGGTCTTTCTCATTGAGTGTGCGTTCCACGCCGTCAAGAGTGGTAAACTTTGTTCCTTCCGGACAAGTTCTCACCACTATCTTCTCCCCTTCCACTTTAGCAAGATCGAAGCAGTGGAGCGGTTGGCCTATCCCGTTGAGGATGAAGTTGGTGATGTCTACGATATTATTAATCGGACGCTGCCCGATGGTCAGCAACAGATTACGCAGCCATTCGGGAGATTCCTTTACCTCCACATTGCGGATGGTGACGCCGGAATAACGCGGGCAGCCCTGCTCGTCTTCCACCACGATCTCCACAGCGCCGTCAGCGCGGTCGGGAGAGAAGCTTTCCACAGAGGGCATTGAAACCTCCACTATTTCAGCAGCCGGTTTCTTTTCATACTCGTCACGTGTAAAGAGAGCCTTCAGATCACGCGCCACGCCATAATGGCTGGCAGCGTCAACACGGTTGGGGGTAAGCTCCACCTCAAGGCAATAATCGCTCTCCACATTGAAATATTTGGCGGCCGGAGTGCCAGCAGGCACATCGTCAGGAAGCACCATTATGCCGTCATGGCTTTCGCCGATTCCGATTTCATCCTCAGCACATATCATGCCGTTTGACTCCACGCCACGAATCTTTGACTTCTTTATCTGAAATTCCTTGTCGCCGTCATAGAGGGTCGTGCCAAGCGTGGCCACAACCACTGTCTGGCCGGCGGCCACATTAGGCGCACCACATACGATGGTCTGTGGTTCACCGTTACCGAGGTCAACAGTCGTGATGTGAAGATGGTCGGAATTAGGATGAGGCTCGCAGGTAAGCACCTTGCCTATGACCAGGCCGCGAAGTCCTCCCTTTATGCTCTCTACCTCTTCCACATGGTCACATTCCAAGCCCAGGGAAGTAAGGGCGGCGGTAAGCTCGCGCGGTGACAGAGAGAAATCGATATAGCGTTTAAGCCACTTATAAGAGATATTCATAATGAAATGATGCTGTTCTTAAATAGCCTGCCGCCCCCTCTCTGGCTGAGACGGGGCTGATAAGCGTTCTTATAGGGTGCAAAAGTAACAAAAAAACAGTAATTATGCAAAGATAATGTAAGATTCGCTTTAGGTTATGCCGAATTAAAACAAAAACACACGTAGTTGGTAAGCCCTAAAGCAACCACGGGCTTATGCTCCGGAGATTTTAAGCGAGGGGGAGCTCGATGCGGAAGGTGGTGCCTTTGCCGAGTTCCGAGTCTTTGACGAAGATTTTCCCGCCGTGATAATCCTCTATGATGCGCTTCACAAGGGTGAGTCCCAGACCCCACCCGCGCTTCTTGGTGGTGAAACCCGGAGAGAACACATTTTTGAAATTCTTCCGGGCAATCCCCTTGCCCGTGTCTGCCACCTCAATCCATGCCTTGCCCTTATCGGTGCCGGTGGTGATGGTGATTGTTCCCTCGCCCCCCATCGCATCAACCGCATTCTTGGTAAGGTTTTCCATAACCCACTCAAACAGGGAGATGGACAGCAATACCCCATGATCATCATCTGAGAGATGCAACACCATCTTTACCTTTCCGGAGATGCGGCTTTTCATATACTGGAGCGACTGTTCCACAATCTCGTTGAGGTATTCCAGCTGCATCTCAGGCATAGACCCGATTTTTGAGAAACGGTCTGCAATGACCGACAGACGCTTCACATCCTTGTTAATCTCATCGGTCACTTCCTTCTCCACCCCGGTGGTCTCAAGATACTGATTCCATGCCATCAGTGAAGATATGGGAGTGCCGAGCTGATGCGCCGTCTCCTTTGAAAGGCCGGCCCATACGCGGTTCTGCTCCGCCTTCTTGGTATAGACCACAGCCAGATAAATGATCACAACCAGGATAATCATGACTCCCAACTGGATATAGGGGTAAAGGCTCAGCCGCTTTAGAAGGATGGAGTCTTCATAATAGATATACTGGTAATTATTCATGTATATCTCCACCTTTATGAAGTGCGGGTCAGTGTCGGCCACCACCGAGAGAGGTCTTCCGCCGCTTGCCTTTCTAAGTCTGGCGGTAAGGAAATCCTTGTTTTTCTGCGACAGTTCATCAAAGGTGGCTTTCTCAGGATCGTTCTTGTCGGGCAGCCGGAAATTACGGTGATCCAGAATATTATAGGCCGAATCGCTCACCAGCACAGGGATGGAGTTGTTTTGGCTGATTATGGCCAGAAGAAACTCGAAATCGGAATCAAGGTTGGCTTTCGCAAGTTTTTGGGTGGCCGACGCCCATATGTCCATCCTCTCCTTCTCCTGTTGTGCCAGCTCTTTCACGAGACTGTTGCTGACCAAAAGAAAGAAAATAATGGCGACTACCGATATTCCCAGAAATATAAGTTTGCCGGTGCGCTGCCGTTCATACATTCCAATCATAGCGTAGAATTAAGGATATAACGTGCTACGGAATCATCCGTGTTAGGAGGAATTATGACATCGGCAACGGCTTTCACTTCTTCAACAGCGTTCTCAACCGCCACTGCCACATCTGCCGCCTTCAGCATGGGGATGTCGTTGATATTGTCCCCAAAAGCCACAACCCTGTCAGCCCCTGTCATGGCTTTCAGCCTGCGCACGGCATTCGCTTTCGAGGCCAGCGGAGAAAACACCTCCATGATTCCGGTGGCCTCACCAAACATATCATGATAAAACACCGGGTTACAATCCGCCTTCTCCTTTATCTCACGGTAAGTGGCTTCGACAAGCGCAGTAGGCTGCATGGCATAGAAAAGCACCACGTCGGTAAGGGGTTCGGGAATCTCCGAACAACCGTCCGAAGGAATGTGAAACACCTTATATTCCGAATCATCCCTTTCCGCGATAAATTTTCTCTCTATATCCGACAGCGGGCCGGTGTGATATATATGTATGTGTTTTCCTTTCAGCCGATATATGAACGCAGGAAGAGAATGCGAGCGGATAATGTCGAGTATAGCGGCAGCCGAAACCGGATCAAGGGAGATCACATCCGAAAACTCGCCGCTGACCGGACTCCACATGGCGGCTCCTGTCATGACAACAAAAGGCAACGACGCATCGACATCGCGCAGCAACCATGCCACCGTTGACGGTGTGCGTGCCGTAGCCACACTAAATGCCGCCCCCCTCTCTATCGATTTATTAAGCATCTCCACCGAAGCAGCTGATATTCGGCTGTCAGCTCCGAGCAGGGTGCCGTCAAGGTCACTTACAAATAATGTCTTTCCCATGTCAGCCTGATATATTCGCGGTTAAGCCTTCTTTTTTACCTCCACCCATTCCACGTCAGTGACCTGACTCTCATGATATTCCTTAGGATTAGTGTCAACGTTCTCCCCTATTTTCGTGTCGGAATAGTCAATAGTCTCCACAAACTCCACATCCTCGGCATATTCAGGCGGAATGATCGGCTCATTCGGATTCCGCCGGCTCCTTCTTTGCGAACGCCGTCTGCGCCCGTAGAAGGCCTCGCTCTCATCCCTCTCCTCAGAATTTGCCTGTCGGGCAGCCTTCCGCTGCTTCTTCTCTTCCCTTGATCCGGGACGCGGAGGCATGCCTGTGGCTTTACGCAGGTAGTCTTCCGTGCGCCGGGCCAGAAACTGCCGGAACCACTTGGTTATAAGCGGCCAGCAGAGAATCACAATTATAAGTATTATCAAGAATATTCCCATAGTAATGTTGGAGTCTTCATTAAAGTGTCACACCGCCCACAGTCAGCGACAACGCCACATAGAAAACAATAAGCCACATCAATCCGCCCACTCCGAGAGTGACACACAGCACCACCGCTGCCGCCACAAGCAAAAGCTGAGGAGCGTTTTTCCTGATATTGAAATCCTTTATCTTCAAGGAGAA
The DNA here is from genome assembly GCA_964595885.1 of uncultured Sangeribacter sp. GTDB lineage: Bacteria > Bacteroidota > Bacteroidia > Bacteroidales > Muribaculaceae > Lepagella. Next base: position 5,345 of record CAZQSD010000076.1, on the reverse strand, counting down.
CATCTTCAAGGAGGAATTCATCAACCAGCATTCCACAAGCAGCAACGGCAAGAAGCAATACCAGTCTGCAAAAAAAGATGCACCCCCTGTCATGGTGGCTGCATATCCGATCCAGAAGATGGCGTTTGCCGGGATGGGCATGCCGATAAAGGATGTGGTCTGACGGGTGTCAATATTAAACCTTGCCAGCCGCACGGCGCCCGCTATCGGGATGAGCAACGCTGTCCAGGGAAGCCACTCCTGCTCCGACCATTCCCCCAGCAGATGGAACATGATCATCGCCGGGGCCACTCCAAACGTCACAAGGTCGCACAGGGAGTCGAGTTCCTTTCCCAGGTTGGAATAGGCATGGAGGGCGCGGGCGGCAAAACCGTCAAGGAAATCGGCCACCGCGCCTATGGCGATAAAAATAAAGGCCCATTGATAAGCCTGGAGCCCCCAGAAGGGATCACCGCCGCGTGCGGCAGTCACTATGGCCATGCATCCTGCGAGAAGATTGACGCAAGTGATGGAATTGGGTATGTTTCTAACTATCGGATTCATAATTTTATTTTAAGTCTGAAGATTGAAGACGTGCTAAAGGAGTAACGCCGCCTTTCACGTTTTGTTTCATTTCCACAAGGATTTCGGCATCAAGCGGAAGATAAAGGTCAACCCTCGAGCCGAATTTTATGAATCCGAGATGATCGTCGATATTCGCCCGGTGTCCCTTGCGGGCATAGGTCACGATCCGGCGGGCCATCGCCCCGGCAATCTGGCGCACTGTGAGGCGTATGCCGTCGTCAGTCACTATCCCTATCGTGCTGCGCTCGTTCTCGGTGCTTGCCTTCGGCAGATAGGCCGAAAGAAACCGTCCCCGGTGATGACGCACATATTCCACCGTGCCGTCAACCGGATACCAGTTGGCATGCACATTGAGCGGCGACATGAAGACCGACACCATCAGTGCCTCCGATTTCAGATATTCCGGCTCATTCACCTTCTCGATCGCAACTATATGGCCGTCAACCGAACTGACCACCATATCCTTCCTGACCCCCCGGTATTTACGTTTGGGACAACGGAAGAAATTGAAGACAAACATGTAGACCACGATAGAGATGGCGGTCAATATGGAGGGAATGACATAAGGGGGCATAAAGAGCCACACCGGCACATTGAGTGCGGCGAGCACAAGAAAGAGGAGAATGAGGATGTTGGTGCCTTCTCTATGTATCTTCACTTTGGCTCAGATTGTTTTAAGTGGCTACTCGGATTAAAATTGGTAACTATAGGTGAGCTGACACCGCAGTTCGCGAATGCAAATTTAACCTTTTTCTATATTTCTCGCAAATTTTTCGTAACTTTGCGTGCCTTTTTCAGGAATTCATCATCCCAAAACAATGATAGATTTCGGGGAAAAGAGAAATGAATAACCAACTTCTTATGGATAAAAGAGAAGCTCTGCTGATAATTAATCCCGTGTCGGGCACGCGGTCAAAACGTGGCCTGGGCGACACAGTGACAGAATGCCTGGGAAAGGTAAACATCAACGTCAGTGTCCTTGAGACAACCGGGGCAGGCGATGCGGCCATGTTTGCCGAACGGGCTGCCAAAGACGGTGTTGACATCGTGGTCTCGGCCGGCGGCGACGGCACAGTCAATGAGATCGCCGGTGCCCTGTCGCATACCGCCACCACCCTCGGCATAATCCCCTTAGGTTCCGGCAACGGCCTGGCACGCACCCTCGGCATCCCGCAGGACGTGGATGAGGCCCTGAAAATAATCACCGACGGATATAGGATGAAATGCGACCGGGGAATCGTAAATAATCTCCCGTTCTATTGCACATTCGGAGTGGGGTTTGATGCTGTGGTCAGTGAGAAATTCGCCTCGATGACGCGGCGGGGGCGCATCTCCTACATCCGCAGCGCGGTGCGCGAGTTTCTCAACTATCGCTCCCAGCCCTATGCCATCTCGGTCAACGGGGCCGTCATCACGGAGCAGGCTTTTCTAATAGCCGTATGCAACGCATCGCAATATGGCAACAACGCCTACATAGCCCCGCAGGCAAAGCTTACCGACGGCCTTCTTGACATAACCGTGATCCACTCCGGGTCGCCCCTCTCGACAGCCCTCTTGGGCGTGGATCTACTGACGGGATACCTTGACCGCAACACCCAGATAGAGACCTTCCGCGTCAGTGCCGCCACCATAACGCGGCTCAATTGTGGTCCCGCCCACGTCGACGGCGACCCCCTCACATTAGGAAAACATCTGGAGATAGTCTGCGACCCGGCCGCCCTGTCGGTCTTTGTGCCGGAGAAGGAAGAGGAATTCAAGCCCCTCGTGTCGCCGCTCCGCGCGATGCTCAACGACATCCGCTACGACATCCGCGCCAAGTTCCGTCAATAATAATAACAATAAGCCATTTCAGTAAAGCCTTATCCACACTGCCCATGCCTTGCCGCTCAGTTGAATTCGGGAGGCAGGATCTTTGACGGATCCACACTGTCAACAGAGGTGACGATCACTTTGCTTGCGCCACGCCAGGGGAGGGTGGCATGATATTGCTTATAGCCTATCCTGACCGGACGCGAGGCAAACTGCGCTCGTTTCAGAAGCGCGGCCAGACTGTCGTTCTTGGCAGTGAATATGAAGTCACGCCTGTAAAGGCGCGTGGTGTCCATAAGCTCCTTGTAAGGAAGCAGCACCCCCTCATAGGTCTTGAACACCGTGCCTCGCTTCTCTATATTCTCGACATAGCCAAACTGGGTGGCATCTTCTATATAAGGAGAGAAATAGCGCAGCCAGCAGGCAATTATCAGCCCGACGATAACAAACGCTCCGGCTGCCCACACCCACCACCTGAACCTGAACCGGGGCTTCAGATGCTCCCACTCCGACTCCTCCTCCCAATAGGCGGGATCATCGGGCGTATAGACAGGTTTCTTAGGCTCTGCGGGCTTTACTTCCGGCTCGTCGGAGTTTTCAAAATAATCATTCTTCTCCTGATATTCTTTTTTGGGTTCGAAAAGCATTGTTGTTTCGGTTGAGGATTATGATTTCTTTTTACGGCTTGTCAGCGATATATAGACCATTGTGTAGACACCGAGGATTATCAGCATCACAGTCTGGCCGCTCCATTGCAGCATGGAGAAGGCCGTGCCCTGCGCGTCGCTTACGCCATAGATCGCCAGGCCGAACATCACGGCAAGGTTCCAGGGTCCTAAGCCGCCGTTCGACGGAATGGCCATGCCTATTGAACTGAGCACAAAAGCCACCAGACACGGGATCAGGCCTCCGGCAAGCCCCGGCTCGTGGCAGAGCGCCCTCGTGAAGTCAAACGCATAGAAAGCCACATAGAGCTGGAAGTAATAGCAGCCCCATATGCAGAGGGTGAGCAACAGAAACTGCCAGCGCCCTTTCATGCGCACCACCACGCTGAACCCTTCCCACACGTTGAGCGACATCTCCTTCAGCTTCTTCACCACTTTAGTGTGGCGGAACACTCTCAGCAGCACGCACCCCAGCACCACCGCTCCTATTATGGCAGCCCAGAACCAGAATTCCGAAAGGAGATGCATTATGTCGCGCCCCACCGGATATTTCGTAAGGAATGCCTCGATGCCCGGATAGGCCACCACAAGAGACAGCAGGAAGAGCATCGCCACCATGATGGTGTCGGCCAGACGGTCGCCTATCATGGAGCCGAGCACTGATGTGAACGACGCTTTCTGCGACGACGATATGTAAGTGCACCGCCATACCTCCCCGAGGCGGGGAAACACCAGATTAAGGGCATAACACCCGAAGATGGAGCAGCAGAGAGCCATAAACGGCGGCCGGATGCCAAGCGCCGTAAGCTGAAGACGCCACCGGGCCGCACGAAACACGTGGGAGAAAACACTGATGGCCATTGCCAGCAGGATCCACCAATAGTTGACCCCATGTTCTATAAGGTGCATCATGTCGCTGAAGTTGACCTTCCTGAACATATACCACACAAGAAGCACCGTCAGCGCAAGCGGCAACCCGTAGCGCACCGCGATTGAAACCACCTTTTTCCACCCTTTCTCCGTCTCCGCAGGGAGTTGGGGCGTAATATCCTGTTGTTCTGTCATATGATAAATTCTACCTCTTTGAATGCATATTTTCTAAGATTCCCCTCCTCGTCGCGCAAGGAAAGGATGCCGTCTTCGGCTATGTCTTCAATCCGCGCCGAAATCATCGCGCCGTCTTTCCTGTCGCGGAAAGGATACATCTTCCCGTCGCCTCTCCAGAGCCTTTTCATGAATTCCTCATGAATGGTGCCCCCTGAAATCTGTGCCAGCCTCTCCTCAATATGACTGCCCAGCATTGCGGCCACCTTTTCCAGCGGATAGTCCTTCCCGGTCAGTTGCTTCACCGAGACAGGATTGGGCGCGTCGCTGCGGAAAGTCTCCTGGTTTATGTTCACGCCGATTCCTGCGATGGTGCGCGTGATGGAGCGCCCCATGATGGAATGCTCTATGAGGATGCCACACACCTTGCGGTCGGCCACATAGATGTCGTTAGGCCACTTCACGGCCGCTTCCACGCCAAGCGCGCCCAACAGATCCGTAACCGCAAGAGCCACAGCCTCCGAGATTACGAACTGACGCTGCGGCTCAACTCCGTCGGCCACCAGCAACACCGATGCCGTTAGATTCTTTCCGGGCTCCGACTCCCAGGAATTGCCGCGCTGCCCCCTTCCGGCAGACTGGTCAAGGGCATAGACCATGCACGGTGCCTCCAGACGTGAGGAATTCTCGGCTACCCACGTGTTGGTTGAGCCGGTCCGCTCTATCACCAACGTCTTCATCTCATCTTTATGTTGCGTCTGCCGTCGGGCAATTCGGTTATGCTCACAGTGACGGCTTCCTCCGGCAGGAGGTCGCCGATGCGGTCAGGCCATTCTATCAGGCACAGGCTGCCGGAATAGAAATAATCTTCCGCGCCCATGTCGAGAGCCTCCTGCGGCGACTCAAGACGATAGAAGTCAAAATGATATACCGGCGAGCCGTCTGCGGCCACATACTCGTTGACGATGCTGAAAGTCGGACTGCCGGAGTCGTCGGCGGCGCCAAGCTGACGGCACACCTCGGCTATGAAAGTGGTCTTCCCGGCTCCCATGCCCCCCTCAAACGCAAATATGCGGTCATCGCCCATTGCCTTCAGGAATGACCCGGCAGCCTGCGGCAGCTCATCGAATGAAAATGTTACGTCCATGACTCTATGCTTTGGTTTTCAATGCGCCTTTGCCCCCGATCACGGAAAGCAGGCGCACTCACGCTGCAAATTTACAAAAAATTATTAAATCAAACAGCAACTTACCCCTCCTTTAC
>CAZQSD010000075.1:0-15249 GCA_964595885.1 uncultured Sangeribacter sp. | reverse complement strand
GTGGAGTCGAAACGGTATGAGAAGGTCTTGGCATTGGCCATTAGAAAAGTCATGACCGCTGCTATAATGGTAATAATTCGCAACATGGTGTCAGTCAATTTTAACGGTCTTATCCTTAATTATGATATGTATCTGCTCGAAGTTGTCGAGCCGTTCGACTACTTCTTCTATGGTATCCTCCTGATTCCATCGGAAATACAGCCGCAGGGATTCAGATGATTCATTGTTGAACTCTACCGTGTAGCCATAATACTCGGCAATCTTACCGGCTATGGTTCTAAGTGGCTCATTGTCGAACACTATGATCTCAGGAGTTTTATTATTGAACGATTTAACTGACTTGACGCTGTCAGACATGGTAATTACTTCGTGGTATTCCGTCTTGAAATCAGTCGGACGGGATGCTTCCTGCCGTTGGTTGAGTTGATTTATTCCAATACTGACGATGGCGGCTACAGCAGTGAACGAGACAATGGCTATGGCTACTGTAGCGGCAATGTTGCGTGACAATTTACCTGCAAGCCAAAAACGGTGCTTGTCTTTGGACGTGGGGTGATTCTTTTCAAATCTCTTCCATTCAGCGTCTGTATCGGGAGTTCGGAGTGTCTGAAGGCTTGACTTAGTTTTGTCAAGCAGGCCGGACACCTCCTTAACTTCGGGATCTTGGAGCATCGCCTCAATCTCGGTCGGGGTGTAGCGGTCAGAATGCTCGATGGCATCAAGGAGACGGTCGATTTTATCCATTTTGAGAAAGTTTTTCGCGTAAGACATCTATTGCATGACGAAGATGTTTATAGACAGCTGCCTTGCTTATTCCGAGGATGTCTGTTATCTCCTGATAACTTTTCCCCTCGGAGAATCGTAGTTCTACTACACGTCGGCAAGCACCGCTCAGATCGTTGGAAACCGTTGACTGGATCAGGGCGATTGTCTCGTCATCAGGCCAGTCCTCCTCCTCGATTTCAACGTCATCGACGGAGTATACTGCCTTAAAGCGGTCTTGGACGGAGAGCCTGCGGATATGTTTGAGGCATCGGTTACGTACTGCCGTCAACAGATACGCGGCCGACACGTCATATTTTCGGGTATTAAGCAGGGTTTCAAAGACATCGTGCACTATGTCCCCTGCTACATCATCGTCCCGGAGAAGCAGCATCGCAAGGCGGTACATCGCCGCATAATTCGTGCGGAATAACTGTTCTATGTCATCTTTTGTCGTCATACATATATATGACCCCTTACTCGCGAAAAAACTAACCTCTTAATAGAAAAATTTTTCCACTTTTCAATATACCTGATGAAGTACCTGACTCATATTAAAACCTGACTGTTTTATTCCCATATTAAAAAGAAGAGACCCGCCAGCAGGTCTATGAGCTGCTAACGGGTTCAGTTACCTTTGACTCGGCCGAAACCGACAGTCGGCATATTTAAGTAGTGGACAATATCCTTATTTCTTGAAAAGACGGAACAGTTCACCTATCCAAAGCACAAGGGAAGTAGCGGCAATGATGATCACCCAGTCAATAAATTTCAGGGGAACAACATTGAAGAACTCTCCACCGATGCTTACGATCAGAATCTGGCCTGCGAGAATTGCAAGGGCTATGAGTCCGAATCCCCCGCATCCTTTGAAATGGAAGGCGGACCGTCCTGTCTCAAAGGCACGCGCATTAAACATATTCCAGAACTGAAGGAATACGAAGATGGTGAAGAACAATGACAGTTCGTAGCCCGTGAGACCTCTGTTGGCACCCATTGGCACTTTCCCAATCTCTGTGAGACACGTGATGTCGGTATGTTCAAAATAGTAGAGCAGGCCGAGAAGGAGCAGGAAGAAGATTCCTCCCACGCCGATAATGGATTGCCACATCGGTTTGTTGATGATGAAAGCCTCACGTGAACGTGGTTTCTCTTTCATTACCGTGTGTGAAGGGGGCAGGGATGCCAGAGCCATTGCTGCAAATGTATCCATGATGAGGTTCACCCAAAGCATCTGTGTAACTGTCAGTGGCGACTGCATACCCATAAACGCACCGAAAAGCACGATGAAACATGCCGCTACGTTTACGGTCATCTGGAAGAGGATAAAGCGCTGGATGTTCTGGTAGAGCGAACGCCCCCACATCACGGCACGTCCTATGGAGGAGAATGAATTGTCTACAATAGTTATGTCGGAAGCTTCTTTTGCCACAGAAGTGCCGTCGCCCATTGACAGACCCACATGGGCGCTCTTGAGTGCGGGAGCGTCGTTTGTGCCGTCGCCGGTAACGGCCACAACCTCATTGTTGGCCTGCAGGGCTTCTACGAGACGTTTCTTATCCATTGGGCGGGCACGGGCAATTATCTTGAGATCGCCCACACGCTCTTTAAGTTGCTTATCGGATAATTCTTCAAATTCAACTCCGGTGATGATGTTGCGGTCACCGTCAGTGGCATCGTTCCACAAACCGATCTGACGCCCGATTTCCTTGGCGGTCCCGGGAGTATCGCCGGTCACAATCTTGACCTTGATGCCGGCATCGATCACTTCCTTGACTGCATCCGGCACATCCGCACGCACCGGGTCGGAGATTGCCACTATGCCGAGAAACGTAAGGTTGTCAGCCACAACCTTGTTGTTCTCAATGGTCTTGTCACCCGGGTTCAGTTCCTGATATGCGAATCCCAGGGTACGCATCGCCTGATTCTGATATTCAAGTAGCTGGGCATCTATCTCTTTCTTTGTTACACCGGCAGTGTTCTTACACATGCCGAAGATAATCTCAGGTGCACCCTTTACGTAAATAATTGTCTTGCCGGTGGAAGACTTGACCACAGTGGCCATATATTTACGCTCAGTGGAGAAAGGAAGTTCCTCCACCCGTGAAGCCTTGTCTTTCACATCGAGATAGTTTATGCCTCTTTTCTGAAGCCAGAGCAGCAAGGCGCCTTCAGTCGGATTGCCAAGCACCTGAGCCTTATCGCCCGACATGTCGAGCTGTGCAGTTGAGTTGACGGCGATGCCTTCGTAGAGCACTTCATCCGACGGATTACCGAAGAAGTTGGTCTGATAAACCTGCATCTGATTCTGGGTCAGTGTGCCTGTCTTGTCAGTGCAAATAACTGTGGTGGCACCCATTGTCTCGCAGGCATGCATCTTGCGCACAAGGTTGTTGGTCTTGAGCATGCGGCGCATGGAGTAGGCAAGAGAGAGTGTTACAGCCATCGGCAGACCTTCCGGCACAGCCACCACTACGAGCGTGACAGCCACCATAAGGGTCTGTAGGAAATAGGCAAGGAACGATACCCAGTCGAAGATAGGGGTATTGACGAAATATAGTATTACTCTGCCTATGATGATGGCGGCCGCAAATCCATAGGAGATCTTGGTGATAAGGTCGCCAAGGCCGTCAAGTTGCTCATTAAGGGGGGTTTTTACGCTGTCGTCAATCTGAGCCGCTTCAAACACCTTTCCGTTCTCAGTCTTGTCACCCACAGCAAGCACCCTCATCACGCCATGACCTTCCATGATCTTTGTGCCACGCATCGCATGATTGCTTGGGAAGGTTGATTCCTTGTCAAATTCCGCAGGATCAGTGGTCTTGTGGCAGATTGGTTCGCCTGTCAGTGTGGATTCATCAATATTGAGCATGACTGCCTCAAGCAGTTCGCCATCAGCGGGCACTTCCTCGCCTGTGCTGAGGATGATGATGTCGCCGACCACAACATCTTTTTTGGGAATCTGCATTGCATTGCCGTTGCGGATCACCTGTACGGGTTCATCATCATTGACTTGATTAAGCAATGCAAATTCCTTGTCAGCCTTAAGCTCAAAGACAAAGGCGAGGCCCGTAGCCAGAAGAATAGCGATGAAAATGCCTATCGGCTCGAAGAAGACACCGGCCCCCTGGCCGAGTCCCCAAAACTCATAACAGGAAATGCCTATCGACAATACACCCGCTATCATAAGGATTATAATCAGCGGATCGCCAAATTTTTCAAGGAACCGCTTCCAGAGGGGATCCTTTTCCGGAGGCGTGAGGATATTCACACCGTTTTTTCTGCGGCTTTCCGACACTTCCGCATCGGTCAGGCCTTTGTAGTGATTGTTTTGTGCCATTTTATATTATGATTCGTAATGTGTCTGCTTTTTAGTTGTTTACGAGTTGCACCACTATGAGTCGTCCTCCGTCTTCACCGGAGAGCAGGATCTTGCGTCCTTCCGTAAGCTCGACATACTCGCCTATCTTTATCTGTCGTTTGGGCTGTTGGGTCACGTCCCACATGTCAGGTAGCCGACGGTTGATCAGGATCCACTTCCCGTTGTGGAAATGGAAGTCGCCCACAGGCTTCTTATCTTCAGGCTTTATACGCTCATTAGGGGTAATAAACCTGTTGACATGCCACATGTAAAGCGATTGCTTATCGTAGACCATCAGACGGTAATTCTCCGGCAGAAATCTCCCTTTTGCGGGTGAATAATAAAGATTCAAGACCGGTAGCTGACCATGATACTCCGTTCCGCAGAACGGACATTTGGGTTTGGTGGAGTTGTCAAACACAAACCAGTGGGCCTCGCAGTTGGGGTTCTGACAGGGTTGCATGAGGTCGGTGGTCTTTACAAGAGCACTTTCCCACTCATCGGCAGTGGGGCGTTTTGCAGGATCATGCAGGCCGTCGATGAAAGCACGGTCGAACAGTTCCTTCAGATAAGGCCCGCAGAGGGTGTAGGGACGTTTCTCCACATCCCCTTGAGGAAGTTCTGCAGGCGCCATATTCTGGATTTTAGGGCGGTTGCTCTTATCGGTGGGATGCTCCACAAAAAGTGCTTTTGCTCCCATTGACAATTCCTCATCTTTTGCAGCGTCAAGATCATTCACTTTGCCTCCGCGCAGCGGGTGACGGTTAAGGAGATACATGTATATAAGCACTGCAAGCGCATGGCGGTCGGTCTGGATGCTCGGCAGTTTCTTGTTGTCATCCCCGAGTGGCAATGCTCTGGTCTGGAGCACTTCGGGAGCTATGAAGTCGGGAGTGCCTACCACATCGGGAGGGTATTTGCCCGGCACCACCAGGCCGTCGCAGTCAATCACGGCTGCCTTGCCGCTTTCAGGATCCACTAATACGTTCTTATAAGAGAGATCAGAGTGGGCAAGTCCGGCAGCATGCAACCGGCGCACCGCACGTGCAATCTGAAGGCACATGTGGTAATGGGTGAGCCATGTCCCTTTTTGTTCCGGTTTTAGAAACTTGTTGCGAAGTTTGGCTGAGGCAAACCATTTGCCCTCTTTTTCCTTGCCTTTGAACATTCCGTCTTTAAAGAAGAAATGTTTTTGGTAGGCCGGGCATACGATGCCTAACCTACCGTTCCATTCCACAAGTTTTGTTGGCCAGCAGAACAGATTTTCCCAATAGTCGCCGCCAACCTGTCCGAATATCTTCTCCCGGTATTTGCCTACGATGTTTTGCAGACGGTCTTTGGCATTGGCATCCTGTGGCTGCCTGAAAAAACCTACCACATAGCTCTTGTCAGGGCTGAAGTAGACATCTTTCATCGCGCCGCTGCCGATAACTTCGTCAACGAATTCCACCGGACTGCCGTCCATGGCCGTCAATTTCACTGTCTTTGCCATAACTGTTAAGATTATTTTAGTATCGCTATGGTCCTGTCGTCATGGTTGCCCGGGCTCCAGAAGTCAAGCCATTTAAGCAACTGGTCTTTTGAGGCCTCATTATTGTCAGCCATATCCACGCCGCTTATCTCATCTTCGGGGAATCCGTTTTTGAGATTGTTATACAGTTCATCCCATTTGGCATAACTGTTGAGATTTTTTTCTGTCTCAAACATTGGGTCAGAAACTCCGTCGGTCATGAGGAAGAGGGCGGTAAAGTCAGAGGCTATGGCCATGCGGAGCCGCTTCGCCACGACTTCCGGATCGCGGAAAATTTCAGGCATTGTGAGAAAACGCGTCTGGCCTGAGAATTCCCCCTCATCCGGACTGCCAAGCAGTTTGGCAGTCTTGTTTTTAGCATCAAACAGACACATTGCGCCGTCTCCCACCCAGAAAGAGGCTATGAACCAACCGAATTCATATTTCTTGCAGATGGCAAACATAAGTGTGGTGGCATAGTCTTTCAGCCTGGCCCCATCTGTCATTGCCACTTTCTTGATTGCCTCATGTGCTTTGGTAGCCCCTTTATACACAATGTCGATCACATGGCGGGTGACGTTGGTGCGTTTCAGCCTGTTATTCCTGTCAGACGCAAACTCACGGATGGCGGTCTCAAAATCCGGATTGTCGATAAGGAGGCTCTTGCAGTGGGCTATGACTGTCTCGCAGGCCACTTCCGAACCTTTGCGGGAATATTTTGCAGATCCTGCCCCGTCGGCCACCGCAATTATATACCAATCGGAGTCATTGCAATGGTAAAGACTGAAATGGTCATCGCGTGGCTTGCCTTCCTGAGCGTGGCTCCTTCCTCTTTGGCTGGCAGCGATTATGTCTTTTTTCTTAATGCCGTCGGCGCCGGTCTCCACCTTTACATACTCACTGGCGCTGTCAGCTTTATAATGGATTATATTCTTGTCGGTAGGCACATTTCTCCATAAATCCCGGGGATTGGGATTAAAGGCGATGGGGATTGCCAGTTCGGAAGCCGGTTCAGACTCAACGGTGTCATACCGGAGCTTGAGGATAAAATCACCGGCTTTTTTAGGTTTGCCGGTCAGTGCGAATTTGCCGTCTTTGCCGCCGCTCAGTCTCAGTCCGAGCTCATCGGCTCCTGTAATTCTCACATTTGACACTTTATCTAAGGGAAGTTGGAAGAAGGTTTCATAACTCTTCTTCACTGTCCCGTTAGGAAAACGTATTCCGAGCTGACGGATTTCGTTGTCGATTATAACACGTTGGTTCATGCGTTCTTCCTTGAATTTGCTCCACAACGAACTGATAGTCCAGTTGAGGAACGATTCTTTATCAGAATCGGGCACACCTGCCATCCTTAATGCCTTGTCAAGCGCTCGTGCTGACTCATTGAGGCGCACCACAATCTGACTGTTTCGGGTTGATATTCGTTGCTGTCTGTTCATACTTGTTGAGTTATCCTAATCCACGTGTAATGTCCATGCCGTCGGGATCACACTGGCTGAGGGTACCGCCTAATCCACACCAGGGGCATTCGTTATAATTGGTGTCGCCCACGCAGAAGATATTGCCACAGTCGCACACTACCACCCCGATCTGATTCCCGCAGCAAGGACAGGCAGGCACACCCCCCAGGGAGGTTGTGTTGATCTGAGCCTTTCCGCCGTCGGAAAGATCAGCATATGTTTTCCCATCAATCGGGTAAGCACCGACAAGCCGGAAACCTGATCCGTGAGAGTAACCGAAATTTTCATATGACTGCAAACGGCGCATATACTTGACGAGGTAGTCACGTTTTGTGGTCTGGCAGCGTCCGTGGAGCACTACGAAATTTTCATCTGCGGCAGCGGAATAATTGCGTGGATCTACTTTTTCAAGATTAATGCCTGAGATGGGAGCAAGTTTTACCTCATCACTGGCCTGCTCCCCTACAGCTACACTCGATGTCTGTATGGAAGCGGTGATCCATTTGAAAAACTTGCTGAATGTCTCAGGATCTGTTTCCTTCAGGAGTAGAATGTCGTTGGTGATCTGGGCAACGGTCAGAACATTGACATTGTCTCCGATTGAGATGGCCACCAGATTACAGTGACGGCGGTATTTCTCGTTCCAACGCCGGAAGGCCACCGAATAGTTGTCGGTGGGATTGCCGTCAGTGAAAAGAAATATGATGGGCTTCCAATCGCCTTTCTGTTGAAGTGTGGTTTTCCGGAGATTGCGGTCCATGTCATCCATGAGGCATTCCAGCCCCTTGCCAAGAGATGTGCCTCCTCCTATGGGAAACGAGGGAGGATAGAATTGGTAAAGTTCGGTAAGAGGAGAGAGCACTTTGGCTTTACCTGCAAATATAATAATTGATACAAACACAGTCTCAAGGGCATATGGATCCACACGAAGATTCTGTATGATCGTGCGCATGCCCTCCTGCACCTGTTCGATGGGAAGACCCACCATTGATTCAGACACATCTATGAGGAAGTAAATCGGTAATCGTCGCATAATGTGGTGTGGTTATTGTACGGGACTATAGAACTTGCTGGGGGAAAGATACACCGTGCCCGGGCCGGTAACGCGCATCATGCTGAGTCCTTCGCCTCCAAGCAGATTGCCGAGCGACCAGTTTGACCTCATCTGGCTGTCTGAGATGTTGTGGAGAGCTATGATATGATCCTCATCCACATCTATCGTCTCCCCATAGTTGAGGTTTATGGTTATTGGTGTGCCTTTGGTGTCAAGAAATACTGTTGAATTGCCTTGTATTTTCTGTAGAAGCAACCCCATTCCTCCTGTCAGGCCCGACAGGGAAAGTTTTGTGGTGACATTCACGCGGTTGTTGGAACCGACATATACTCCGCGATGGCAAATCATGGTCTCTCCGTTGAGTTTTACCGGCAGTAAGCCGAAATGGCTGCCGATCACCACTTTGCGTGGCAGGTTGGTGGCATTGTAAAGTCTTAATATGAACAAGGATTCGCCTGAGAGTTTGGCTCCCAGGATTCGGCCGAGTCCGGTGCCATTGAAACTCAGCTCTTTTTCGATTCCGACCTCAAGATATATTACTGAGCCTCTTTCCACAAAGAAGTCCTCACCCGGTGATAGTGTCACCTCCAGATGCTGCACAAATTGGCCTACAAGTTTACAATTCATTTTTCCTTATCGGTTAGATGATGACATTTATTTCTTCAGGGGGCGGAGGAAGCACAAGATCCTCAGTGGCCCCTATGCTGCGGTTGCCGACTCCAATTGAATCAGATATCCACTTGAAGAACTTCTTAAAGGCACTGCTGTCTACAGTGTCAAGCGCATATACGTCGTCAGTAAGTTCCTTCAGTGGTTCTGTCTTTGCGTTCATTCCGGCCGCACATGCTATTATACTTGCAAAATGGCGCTTTTTAATTTCCGGAATCATCTCTTTATATAGTTGACTGTCTGACGGCTTCCCGTCAGTCATCAGAAACAGCAGTGGCATCCAGTCGCCTTTTTGGTCAGGAGTGCTGAGACGTACTTCCTGATCGATTTTCTCGCAGAGAAGTTTCAGTGCCTGTCCGGTGTGGGTAGGGCCACTCTCCGGAGTGGTGATTTCCGGCAACTGAAGATCCTCGAGGGGAGTCAATGGCAGAATCTGCTTCACCTCTCTGTCAAACGTGATGATGCTGATGCTGACCGATTCCAGGGCAAACGGATCCTGGCGCAGACTTGAGACCATAGCCTCAAGCCCGACCTTGACTGATTCAATGGGCTCTCCGCGCATGGACCCGGAAGTGTCAATAAGAAGATATACAGGAAGGCGTCTCATATTTTTTAATGTTTTGGCGGATAGGAAATTAAATCTTTCGGATTTTGTTTATATTCGCCTCCCCTTCAGTGGGGGGAGGCGAACAGTCTGGTTTACACTACGATGTTTACTTCCGGAGGCGGAGGTGGAAGCTCGCTTAGGGTGGAGGCTTCTACGCCGGTGGCATCCACTTTCATGCTGCCTGAGCTCACAGAAGCTGAAACCCATTTGAAGAATGCTTTGATTTTTGCGCTGTCGGCCGTGTCAAGCGCAACCACATTCTCCGTTATTTTCTTAAGAGCCTCTATATTGGCTCTGTTGCCGGCCGCACATGCCACCACCATGCCCCATTTACCCTTCTTGAACTCTTCCAGACCTTTGTTGAAGTCATCGGTAGGCTCCCCGTCGGTCATGATAAACACCAGCGGTTTCCAGTCGCCTTTCTTCTCCGGAGTGGTCTTCGTTACTTCCTGATCAGCTTTTTGGGTCAGTAGAGCGAGGGCCTCTCCAAGCGCGGTGCAGCCGTTTGCCTGGATATTGGGCTGCTGGAATGCAGAGAGTTCTGTGAGAGGGGTGACCTGCTGGGCAGAGTTGTCAAAAGTTATGATGCTCAGGTAAGCGGTCTCAAGTGCGTAGGGATCCTGACGCAGTGTTGAAACCAGCACCTGCACCCCGTTCTTCACCGCCTCTATAGGCTCGCCATACATTGAGCCGGAGCAGTCAAGAAGGAGATATACGGGTAATCTTCTCATTTTTATTTAGCGTAATTGGTTACAATGCGTTTGATAGTCTCACAGAGGTTGGCATCGGGGTAGGCATCGCCGATTGCAGAGAATTTCCACTCCCCGTTGCGGCGGTAGAGTTTGCCCATGATGAGCGCAGTCATTCCCCTGAACTGGGGTTCGGCAGCCACATCATAAGAAGCGAACACCTCTTTTACGCGTTGCGGAGTGCCCTCATACATGCGTATTGATGCATAAGGAATCTGTGAGAAATCTTCTTTGCCACAGTTGTTGAGGAAGAAGAAGATCTGGTTTACGTTAGGGCTTACCCGGTTAAGGTCTACGGTGATGATCTCGTTGTCAAGCCCGTCATTGCCGTTCTGATCGCCTTTCAGATCATCGCCACTGTGATGAAGGGCGAAGTCGTTGGAGTCAATCTTACCGGCCGGCATGCCATAACGTGCCAGAAACTCAGGTTTATAAAGGGGAGAGTAGATATGGTCAACGAGGTTGCCGTTGGCATCGACCATGACACAAGACAAGTCAAGGTCAACATCCTTTACTGATTTTCCAAGACCCATGAAACCTCCTGATACGATGGCCCCCCAGTTGCAGCCCACGCAGAAGTCGGTGAGCTTGGAGCCATTGCTCTTTTCAAGATTTATGCGTTGTCCCTTTTCAAGACGTATTGCCATAATGAATGTGTGTTAAAGGTTAATTATATTTGTTGAGATATTCCGCGAGTCCTGCTTTCTGACCGGTGCCGATGGCTTCGAATCTCCACTGGCCGTTTCGTTTGTAAAGACGTCCGAACTCTACGGCTGTCTCCACTGAGAAATCTTCGTCAAGGTCATAACGCAGAATCTCCTCGCCGGTTGATGAGTTGTAGATGCGGATGAATGCGTTGCGCACCTGGCCGAAGTTCTGGCGGCGCTCATCGGCTTTATGGATGGTGACAACGAATGTTATTTCAGTTGCCCGGGGATCAATCTTCGAGAGGTCAATCCTGATGCTTTCGTCATCGCCTTCCCCTTCTCCGGTAAGATTGTCGCCCGTATGTTCCACCGCGCCGTCAGGAGATTTCAGGTTATTGTAAAAAACGAAATATTCGTCTTCAAGAATCTTACCGTTTTCTCCGACTATGAAAGCAGATGCATCCAGATCGAAATCAGTGCCTGTGCTTGACTGGTTGGTGTCCCAGCCGAGACCGATGGTGAACTTCGGGAGTTCTACGGCCACTCTTTGTCCCTTTTCAAGATTAATTGCCATAATTATCCAACATATTTATCAACGAAATATTGCAGACCGCCCTTGTAGCCTTTGCCCATGGCCTCAAATTTCCATTCTCCGTTGCGGCGGTAGAGGCGGCCGAACTCTACGGCTGTCTCGATAGAGAAGTCTTCGTCAAGGTCATATTTTGCGATCTCCTCGTTTGTAAGCGCATTGTAGATCCGGATATAGGAATTATGCACCTGGCCGAAGTTCTGCCGGCGTTGTTCCGCCTCATGGATTGTCACTGTGAAGACGATTTCCTGGATGCGGGGGTCAACTTTTGACAGATCAACAGTGATGGTTTCATCATCCCCTCCATTGCTGTTGCCTCCTGTCAGATCATCACCTGACGACTCCACAGCTTTGTCGGGAGAAACCTGATTGTTGTAGAACACAAAAAACTCGTCAAGCGGGAGTTTCTTGTTTTCTCCAAGCATAAACGCAGATGCATCAAGGTCGAAATCATACCCTGTGCTTGTGTTGGGGTCCCAGCCAAGACCGACTCCGACTTTCTGGAGTCCGATCCCGATCCGCTGGCCTTTTTGAAGATTAATTGCCATTTTTCTGTGGTGTTATAAGGTTGTTTTTATCTTTAATGCAAAATTAGTCATAATCCTTGTTCTTGCCGAATTCTTGTAACGTTTCAATCCAATCCTGATTTTTATGGTTCTAATGGTTGCAATGTTTCAGCTTAGGGGTGTGGGATGCCGGGGCGGCAGGATATAATCCACATGCAAAAATAATTATTTTTTATCATATTTCAGCTGTATGGTTGGAGAATTTTAATAATAAACATCAATTGGCGGCGAACCATATTGGAAGAACTTCATCCACCGTGAGGCTGCCCAAACGCTATTCTGACGGTAGTTGCCTTTTTGTTTGAACCGGGGTAGGGGTTATGTCGTTCTATTTCTAAAGGATTATTTTAATGTGATTATACCTTAAATATATTTTATTATGGAAAATAACACAGACAACAGAAAAAATAGTATCGACAATAAGGAGAAGGCTGAAATCATTCTCCAAAATATACTTACCCGCACCAGCGACCGTATGTTTGATCCATCAAAAGAAGTTGGTCCGGAGGATTTGCAGACTATCCTTCAGGCCGCTATGGCAGCCCCGACAGCAGTCAACCGGCAGCCCTGGCAGTTTGTGGTTGTTACAAACCGTGACCTGCTGAATCAGATGGCGGAAGCGCTCCCTTATTGCCATATGGCTAATCAGGCTACGGCTGCAATAGTGGTTTGCGGAGACAAGGCGCGCTTTCTGGAAGGAGATGATGACGAACTGTGGGTTCAGGATGTTTCGGCGGCATCCGAGAATATCCTGCTTGCCTCTCATGCTCTTGGGCTTGGAAGCGTATGGACATGCCTATATCCCCACACTGACCGGATGGGGAGTGTGAGTGAGATCCTTCAGTTGCCGGAAGATTTTGTGCCGTTCAATGTCATTCCTATAGGTTATGTATCGCAGGCGCATACTCCGATCAACAAATGGAATCCGGCCGCCATCACCTACCGCACCTAATCCCCCTTGCTATAGTAATTGACTGATATTGGGGAGGGATTAGCCAAGAGGGGAGGAAATTTGTTATATGGATATGAAGCCTTACATTTCCCTTCCAAGAATGATAGGAGCCGGGAGCTGCCGACCGTGTCAGTGTGCAAGTCTTTTGACTTGCATGCTGTTGTTGCTTGTCGGTTGCACACAGCTTGTCGGTTGCACACATAAAGATCTTGTTTACCCAAATCAGGGACTGCGTAAGGTTGACATCCGTTTTTTATGGGACAACGCTCAGCACGCGTCTCCGGAAGGAATGACATTGCTTTTCTATCCACTTGACGAGGGAGAGTTCTGGCGTTTTGAAATATCAGGCAAGAATGGAGGAATAGTAGAGATTCCAGAAGGCGCCTATACCATGATCGCGGTTAATAATGACCTATCCGGAATAACAATTACGGACATGCCTTACGAGTTGGCTTCTATAAATGTAAAAGAGATGCCACGCAGCCAGACATATGCCGGTCCGACAGGTATGGTCTATTTGGGCAAGGTGGATAATCTTAAACTTACCTCCAAAGGTGTAAGTTATCTTAACAGTGAAGGAAGCAATGTGTTAACCGGCATGTCGGTGGTTGACTGTTACCCTGACTCCACATCGACTGTATGTAATGTGATAGCTGCTGATATAGCGGGCATGGAGCATGTTGAGTCTGCTTCTGCCATCATTGAGGGGTTCGCCCCCGGACTATCTCTTTCTTCTATGAAACCACTGACCTCTTCCGTATCTGTGCCTTTTGATTTGGAGACAGATGTGGAGGGGGCTTCTTTTACAGGCAGCACTACGGGATTTCTCTCAGATCATTCTTCTGCTTCGTATCAGCTTACGTTTCATGTGGTGTATCATAACGGCGGGGCATATGAAAAAACATATGATGTCACCGACCAAGTTGTAAACTATTTTTATCAACACAATGTTTACATTATAATCAGAGGAATGGCTCTCCCTGAAGAACCTACAATTAAACCTGACGAAGTTGGAATAAAGGTAGACGTTGACGGATGGAGAGTGGTGGATGTCAATATTGACTCCACAGACTATTAAAATACACTTAATATGAAAACGTTAAATCTACTTCTTAGTGTTGCGACAGTCAGCGTTATGACTCTCCCAGCCTGTATAGGCTCCGACCCTCCTTCCGCCGATGCAATGTCGGTAAGTGACAAGCAGATCCGGTTTGCGGCCTCTGCAGAAATGACCCGGAGTGACTACACCACCAACAATCTGACCACTTTCAATGTATATGCGTATACAGGCACTGCCACCGATCCTAAATTGTTTATGGATAATGTTGTTGTCACTAAAAGCGCTACAAATGTATGGACATATTCCCCGGTGGAATATTGGCCTGCAAAAGAATCGGTTGATTTCTATGCTTTCGCGCCTGCTGACTGGCTCGGCGAAGACACTCCGATTATTCCGGTGGATTATGACAACCTCTATGGCGACACAGATATCATATATGCTGTAAGTCCTAATATGACAGGGAATAACGGTAGCCCCAATGCCCAGGTGCTGTTTAACTTCAGACACGCGCTTTGTAAGGTTATCATAAAACTCAGTTCAACCAATACCTCTCTGCAGGTAAAAGTCACCAATGTGGTATTGGCGAATATTGCCACTAAAGGTAATTTCCATTTTCCGGGTGTCTCTACTGCCGGAGCAGTCACTCCCAACAGTGAAGGGCAATGGACTGACCAGAATACTCCCAGTGCTTACATATATCATATGTCGCAGACTCCGGATGACGTCATTACATTGACTTCTACCCCTAATGACCTGAGTGGGGATGAGTCGGGATTCGGTGGGCCGAAATACCTTATTCCTCAGGATTTGGTGTGGAACAGCAACGGAAGCACATCCACAGATACTTATATCACGGTAATGGGGTCTGTCTATGATGCTGAAACCGGTACCAAGTTATGGCCAAATGCCAACACACCGGCAGAAAATATCGTTCAGGGAAGCACCTATGGCGACGGACTTCTTAAGTTTCCTCTCTCGACTACGGCTTTCAATAAATGGCAACCAGGCTATCAATATGTCTACAACGTGGTTATCAATTCCAACAGTGAGATGGGTGCCATTGAATTTGGTGATCCTACTGTTGACACATTTGTGAGTATCGACACCAATTACCACTGATTATCACCACTGATCAAAAAAGAGCAGCCTCCGGATGAGTGAAACCACATTCATCCGGAGGCCATCAGGTAAGTTCATTTTCAATATTTCGGTTGTGGGCGGCGATGGCGTCCGGACAGTTGCGGCGCACGAATGCGCTGAGGC
>CAZQSD010000074.1:0-15291 GCA_964595885.1 uncultured Sangeribacter sp. | reverse complement strand
ACCCGCATCCGCCTCCTCTCCCTCCACGCCCTCACCACCGTTTTAACTTCAAGTTACCAAAGATGAGCTCCTTGATATTTGCGGAAGATGAGCATGAGGCCATTCGGTGGATCCGTCAATGTTATGAAGAAGATCAGGATGCTACCAAACAGCAGCTACAAAATCTATACGAATCCTTTTTATCACCTAATGGATTTCAGGAGCAATCAATTGTAGCACTCTTGAAGTTATTCTTAGAGTTTGACTACGAAGAGATGACTCCTGTAGGTCTTAAGATGTTGTCATCAGCTGTTTCTTTAGACAGTGAAAAGATTAAATCAGCGGCTTTAGATGTATTGGGTCATTGGGAAAATCGGGACACTTACAACTTGTTATTGAACTTAACATCACCTAAAGGTTTCTTATATAGAATTCAGTACCAAGTACTACTTAAATCATTCGAGCAGAAAATGGGGCTAAACCCGATTCAAAGTACATCTACATATACCGCAAGATACCCGGAATAACTCAGGAAATCTTTCTGTAGACTTCCAACCTTGTGAAGCGCTGAACTGTCTATGGGTATATGGTCCCGGACTACTCTATAACAGTTAATGTGCTAGAAATATTAACACAAGTTTTTAATAAAATTTAAGGGAAACTGCCCCAAAGACAGTTTCCCTTAACCTATTCGTCTTTTTAGGACGAATAGGTATTGCCCTTAGAATACATGATTCAATTTGATAATAATACAATGTTGAATGACCGAATCATTCAGCAGCTTTATCGTATAAAGACCATCGACCGCAACAGCGAGTGGGATGTCATCTGGTACTTAGGCGGTAAAAATCAGGTGACTTTAGGAGAAAAAGCGGGTAACTACTACCTCCTCCCACCCGAAGATCTTGAAATGGGAGAGGAACGTTTCATGGGCATGGATAAAGTCCCCGGTGACAGAAACCTTGTAGGAGAAGGAACTGTCCTACCCACTACTCTACATATAAAAACTATTGGAGAGTTACAGAAGGTATATCCGGAACTGACGGATAGATTTCAATTTGGAAAGATTAAATATTGACGGTCTTATTACTAGTTCTAAAAGGAATCTATCCCTTTGACTGAATCTCTAAAGAATAAAGCTGTACAAGGTACGGTCTGGAGTACCTTGGAGCGTTTTTCTGTTCAGGGTATATTATTCGTGGTCATGATAATCATGGCACGGATACTTACTCCTGAGGACTATGGTCTTGTAGCGATGTTATCAATTTTCATCGCTATTTCACAATCGATCATTGACAGTGGCTTCTCCCAGGCTCTCATACGTAAGCAGGACAGATCTGAAATTGATAATTCGACAGTATTCTATTTCAATATCGGTGTCGGGCTAAGCCTATACCTGATTCTTTTTTCCTCAGCACCTTTAATTGCCAATTTTTATGCCGAACCATTGCTCGTACCTATAACAAGAGTGATTGGTTTAAGCTTGATATTTAATTCTTTTGGAGTCGTACAACGAGCATTGCTGACAGTACGTCTTGATTTCAAGACCCAGGCCAAAGCTTCCTTAATTGGAGCGGTCTTGTCTGGAATAATTGGAATATGGATGGCATATAATGGTTATGGAGTTTGGGCAATTGTATGGCAACAGCTATCCAATCTTGCTGTCACCACATTCCTCTTGTGGGTATTCTCCCATTGGAAACCTATATGGGCCTATTCTTGGAAATCCTTTAAAGAATTATTCGGATTCGGTTCCAAATTGTTGGCTTCGGGACTTTTGGACACCCTTTATAGAAATATTTATCTCATTATTATTGGTAAGGTATTTAAGGCCTCTGATCTTGGTTATTACACTCGTGCAAATCAATTTACAGATTTTGCTTCATCAAATCTAACCGGTATTTTTCAGAGAGTTACTTATCCTGTCTTATGTACCATTCAGAATGAAGACGATAGACTAGCGGATGTGTATAGACGGCTACTGAAGACCTCCGCTTTTGTGATTTTCCCTCTTATGATGGGCTTAGCTGCAGTAAGTAAGCCTATGGTCATATCTTTCCTAACAGAGAAATGGCTCTTTTCAGCTGTCCTTATTCAAGTTCTCTGTTTTTCCCAAATGTGGTATCCGGTTCATTCCATTAATCTGAATCTCCTTCAAGTTAAAGGAAGAAGTGACCTTTTTCTGCGTTTGGAGATTATTAAGAAAATACTTGGTGTATGTATGTTATGTATCACTCTTCCATTAGGATTGATTCCGATGTGTTGGGGAATGTTGATTAACTCTATAATTGCCTTAGTTATCAATACATATTATACAGGTAAACTCATTAATCTTGGATTCATTGCTCAAATGTACGATATTTTACCGATTCTTTTACTTAGCATAGGAGTGGGATTTGTGGTCTATCTTACAGTAAGTTTTCTCGCGCTTTCATCCTGGCTCTTACTATTAATTGGGGTAATTGAGGGAATTCTATTATACGTTGGTTTAGCCAAACTATTCAGGTTTGGAGAATTCGAGGAATTGAAATCAATTATTCTCAGAAAGGGATAATCAATATACTTGATTGATATAAATGATGGCCAAATGTAATTCCTATGCTCCATCCTCCCCGCCTATAAAGAATGATGGCAAAAAGAAAGTCAGGAACTCTAATTTAGAGTTGTACAGGATAATTGTAATGCTTCTTATCGTTGCTCACCACTATGTTGTTAATTCAGGTTTGTTTGATGTCTTAGACAAAGAACCTTTAAATATTTCCTCCTCTGTCATGATTATATTTGGAGCATGGGGGAAAACAGGGATTAACTGTTTTATCCTGATCACCGGATATTTCATGTGCCGAACGAAGTTCACATTTGATAAACTCCTGAAGCTTTACCTTCAGATTCTGTTCTACACAATAATCATTTACAGTATATTCGTCATATCTGGTCATGAGAAGCTCACTTTTATGAATCTGTTATGGAAAATATGGCCCATACATTCAATTTCAAGCGGATTTACGAGTTGCTTTCTGTTATTCTATCTGTTTATCCCATTTATTAATCTTCTATTGAATAATCTGGATCAGAAGAAACACGCATATTTAGTTATCCTAATAATATTCGGCTTCTCTATTCTCCCGACAGTTCCCATCATAAAAATGACCTTCAATTATGTTAGCTGGTTTATTGTCTTATATATAATTGGCAGTTACATAAGGGTCTATGGGTTGGGAAATAAAATTACCCATTCACAATGGGGTCTTCTAAGTATTGTTTTTGTCCTGATCTCATCATGCAGTGTATTGGGTATGACAATGCTCTATAAAAAAGGATATATCCCAGTGTTCAATCCACATTTCTTTATTTCGGATTGCAATAAGATTCTCGCCCTGTTAGTTGCGGTAACGTCTTTCATGTATTTCAAAGACCTGAAAATCCCACATTCACGCTTTATTAATGCTATAGGAGGAGCAACTTTCGGAGTATTGTTGATACACGCCAACTCTGATGCAATGAGAACATGGCTTTGGAAGGAAACTGTTGACTGTACAGGACATTTTGGATCATCACTATTATGGACCTTGGGGTATGCTACCGTATCGGTATTGATAATCTTCTTTGTATGCGCCGGAATAGATTGGTTCAGAGGAAAATTCATAGAACCACATCTCATGACATGGGGAAAGAACATCATAAATAAAGTGGTCCAATGTGAGCTAATAAGAAAAAAAGTTGATAATAATAACCCCTATGGAGAAAGATGAACGCCAGATAACAGTGACATCGCCGTTATTACCCGATCTTAACGAATTCAATACTTTATTAAAAGAAATATGGGACAGCAAGTGGATTACCAATAACGGATCATTTCACCGACAACTTGAGAAAGAGTTGGCTGCATATCTAAAAGTACCGTACCTTAGTCTGTTCACCAATGGCACCCTCCCATTGATAACCGCACTGCAGGCCCTACGGATAACAGGCGAGGTTATCACCACTCCTTACAGCTTCGTCGCCACTACACACTCACTATGGTGGAACGGTATCAAACCGGTGTTTGTTGACGTTGACCCATCCAACTGCGGACTTGACCCGAGTAAGATTGAAGCGGCAATCACTCCAAAGACCACAGCCATTATGCCGGTGCATTGCTATGGAAAACCATGCGATACGAAAGCTATTCAAGAAATTGCAGATAAGTATGGTTTAAAAGTAATCTACGATGCCGCCCATGCTTTCGGGGTTGAGGTAAACGGAGAATCCATCCTGAATGCCGGTGACATCTCGACCTTGTCTTTCCATGCAACCAAGGTATACAATACCATCGAAGGCGGTGCCATGGTCATGAAAGACGAGCAGACAAAGAAACGGATTGACTATCTCAAGAATTTCGGGTTCGCCAACGAGACTACTGTTGTAGCTCCCGGTATCAACTCCAAGATGGATGAGGTGCGGGCAGCCTACGGATTACTCAATCTGAAACAGGTTGATAACGCCATAGCTGCGAGAAGGAAAGTAGCGGAAACTTACCGGGAAGCATTGAAAGATGTAGAAGGTATAACATATTTCGATGATATACCCGGCGTGAGACATAACTACAGTTACTTTCCCATATTCGTGGATGCGGAGAAATTCGGTAAGACCCGTGATCAGCTTTATCAGGAGATGAAAGATGCAAATGTATTGGGAAGACGTTATTTCTATCCGCTCATAACCGAGTTCAGTACCTATAAAGGCTTGCCATCAGCGACCAGAGAGAATCTGCCGGAGGCTTATAAACTTGCAGATTGTGTTCTCTGTCTCCCCATGCATCATGACCTTTCCAAGGGGGATATAAAAAGAATAATCAAATTTTTCTCTAATAATTAAAGATATGTCAAGAATTTCGACTGTGGCCGAAAAGATAGCACCTTCCCTTATAAGACAGCTATTCAATAAGGCAAAGACCATTGAGGATGTCATAGACTTCACATTGGGGGATCCCGATGTCCAGCCGGTTGAGAATATAAAAAAGGCGGCCTGTCGGGCAATTATGGAGGGGAAAACAAGATATTCACAAAACGCCGGTCTGCTTGAGCTCAGGGAAACAATAAGTGACCGTTACAAGAAAAATGAAGGACTTCATTATTCACCAATATCAGAAATTGCTGTTACGGTAGGAGCGATGGAAGGATTATACCTTACATTGCTGTCGTTGATAGATCCGGGTGATGAAGTGATAATCCCGGCACCATATTATGTCAATTACAAGCAGATGGTAGAAATGTGTGGTGGAATTCCTGTAATTGTAAATCCATCCGATAGTCAGTCACTGTTGGTAACCGGAGATGAGATTACCGGGGCCATATCACCACGTACCAAGATAATACTTTTAAATTCACCCGCCAATCCAAGCGGGCGAATACTTTCGGATGAAACTATAAGGAAAGTGGCACATTCTGCAGTCAAGAATGATCTCATAGTCATTTCCGATGAAGTATACCGGAAACTGATATACGATGGGCGTCATTATCTCAGTATTGCGACTTTTGAAGGATTGAAAAACAATGTGGTAGTCATTAACAGCCTGTCAAAGGAATTCTGTATGACAGGTTACAGGATAGGATATGTTCTTGGTCCGGATGATATAATATCAGCTATAGTCAAGCTTCAGGAGAACGTAGCTGCATGCGCGCCTTTACCTTCGCAGTATGCAGCCATAGAAGCTTTGGGAGCAGATGAAGATTATTCGGCGAATATGGTTGAGATATTCACAAAGAGGAGGGACTCACTTTTCCGGGAGCTGCAAAATGCCGAGGGCATCCGGATAATCAAGCCCGAAGCAACTTTCTACGCCATGGTCGATATTTCAGATCTTGGCTACGATTCTTCGTTACAGTTTGCCTATGATCTTTTGGAACGGGTGCACGTGGCGGTGGTACCCGGAATAGCCTACGGGGATATATGCAGACACTATATAAGAATTGCTTTCACCCTGGATGAGTCAAAGATAATAGAGGGTGCAAGAAGAATAGTGAGATTCACAAGGGAGATAAGGAAATGAAACGGATTCTCATGCTTGGAGGCTCAATCTACCAGACCTTTGCCATAAGGGAGGCGGTAAAGATGGGGTATCATGTTATTACCTGTGATTATCTTCCGGACAATCCCGGTCATAAATTTGCCCACGAGTATTTCAATGTAAGTACCACAGACAAGGAGGGTGTGCTTGAACTTGCAACCAGACTAAAAGTGGATGGCATTGTTGCGTATGCTTCAGATCCTGCTGCCCCTGTAGCGGCTTATGTGAGCGAGAAGTTAGGGCTTCCGACCTCTCCTTATAAGTCAGTAGAGATTCTGTCAAATAAGGATTTATTCAGAGCTTATCTGAAGGAGAATGGATTCAACACACCTGTTGCCATGGGTTTTTCATCTTATGAGGAGGCTACGGCAAATAAAGATAGATTCAAACTGCCTGTAATGATAAAACCGGTTGATTCATCAGGAAGCAAAGGAATAAATAAATTGACTTCATGGCATCAGCTGAAAGATTGTGTGGAGGATGCGCTCGGGTATTCACGGGCAAAGAGATTTATAATAGAGGAGTTCATTGAAAAGCAGGGATGGCAGATATCCGGAGATGCCTTCAGTGTGGACGGGCGCCTGGTGTTTCATTGCTTCGGTAATGAATATTACAATCCTGAAGGGAAGAAGGACTTCGCCCCTATCGGTGAATCATGGCCATTCATGATGGACCAAAAATATATCGGTATACTTGAGAGGGATCTTCAAAGACTCATATCACTGCTTGGTATGAAGAGCACAGCCTACAATGTTGAGGCGATTGTTGATAGAGAAGGGAAAGTCTTTATATTGGAGTTGGGAGCAAGAAGTGGCGGCAGTCTTATCCCTCAGATAACCGCCTTAGCCACAGGAGTGGATATGGTACCCTATGTAATAAAGGCTGCCGTTGGAGAAGACTGCAGCGGTTTAAGGATGGTTCCTCCAGAAGGATGTTGGGCGAACTACATGGTCCATTCGAAAAATAGTGGTATATTCAAGGAACTGTGGCTTGCCCCTGGATTCAAGGAACACCATCTAGTGGAGTATGTCACGGATCTCAAGGCAGGGGATTCCGTACATGAATTCAGGGATGCACAGGATGCTCTGGGAGAAATGATATTGAGATTTGACAGTACAGATCAGATGTTCCGGATGTTAGCGGAAATGGATAAATATGTCAAGATCATAGTTGAATCCAAAAAATAATTACATTTAGAATAGTCTTAACACTATTTTTCCCCCTTGTCAAATGAATGAAGTAGAGAGAATAAAATCGGAGGGATGGTTGCCTCCATCATTCTGGGAAGAGGAGATAAAGAATGATTTTCTAATAACGAAAGAGAGAAAAGCATTGTGGGGAGTGCTCCTTGATTTATTAAGGGAGTTCAATCGTGTCTGCAAAAAATATAATCTCAGGTGGTTTGGAATTGGAGGTACAATCTTAGGAGCGGTGCGTCATAATGGTTTCATTCCCTGGGATGACGATCTGGATGTTGGAATGATGAGGGAAGATTATGAGAAACTGAAAACCCTTAAAGATGAATTCAAATCTCCATATTTTTTGGGCTGGCCGGAAGTTGAGGATGAAAACGGCTATTCATTCCTAAAATTGAGGAATTCCAATACCACGGGGATGTCGAAGGCATTTTCTCGTCTGAAAATGAATCAGGGTATTTTCCTTGACATTTTTCCCATTGATGATATTGCTAAAGAAACTTATGACGAGGATCAGGAAAAGATGAAAGTCCTGACAGTAGAGAATACTGTCAATATGAAAGGCCTCCCTCAAAAACAAGACTCACGAAGTTTCGTGGAAGTCTACGGGGATATTGAGGACTTGGCCCAGAAAGATAATGGCAAGGGCTTGGGGTATGCAGGTATCAGGGTCATAACACTTATCCCGAAGGACAAGCTTATCTGGAGGAAAGAGGATTTCTCAAAAGATGTGGATATGCCATTTGAAACTTTCTCAATAAAGATCCCATCAGGATGGGAGAATATCCTCAAGGTACAATATGGTGACTGGACGAAATTTCCTCCAATAGAGGACAGAGGCCAATGGCATTCCAATGCCATTTTTGATACAGAACTTCCTTATACACATTATTTGTCCTGACGGACGGAAATCGGTAATACAGATAACTGATTCTGAATCAAATAATCTGTAATCATGAAGAGAGTCATCACCTATGGCACTTATGATTTGCTTCATCAAGGCCATCTGAATCTTTTGCGAAAGGCAAAAGAGTTGGGAGACTACCTTATTGTTGGTGTGACAAGTGATACCTTCGATCAGGAAAGGGGAAAGCTGCACGTGAAGAATAACGTGCTCGAACGTGTGGAAGCGGTAAAGTCAACCGGACTTGCTGATGAGGTTATAATAGAGGAATATCTTGGTCAGAAGATTGACGATATACAGAAATATAATGTGGATGTCTTTGCCATTGGAAGTGACTGGGAGGGTAAGTTTGATTATCTTAAGGAGTATTGTCAGGTCGTCTATCTTCCCCGAACCAAAGGTATAAGTTCAACACAATTGCGGGCTCAATTGACGGATAGTGTCAGGATTGGGATAATAGGATGTGGAAGAGTGGCGAAACGATTCCCTTCCGAGGCCAGTTTGGTCAGTGGCGTTGAAATAATTGGGGCCTATGATATTGAGTCAAGAGAATTGTCTGATTATTGCGGTACAGACAATGGCATAGAACCTTTCCCGGATTCAACAACGCTTCTTGAAAACGTTGATGCAGTCTACATAGCCACTCCCCATCTCACCCATTATCCACTAATAAAGAAAGCTATCGCTCAAGGTGTCCACGTCCTATGCGAGACACCCATGGTGCTTAGTGGAGATGAGGCAAAGGAGCTGTTCGATTTAGCTGAAAAGAATGGTGTGGTCCTTATGGAAGCCAATAAGACTGCCTATTGTCCTGCATTCAACCATCTTATTGTAATGATAAAAAGCGGAGCCATAGGGGCGGTGGTGGATGTAGAGGCCTCGCTATCAAAATTGTGGGATGATAACATGACCCTCAGAGAATTCGATCCGACACAGGCCGGAGGTTCGATGTATGAGTTGGCCAGCTATCCTTTGTTACCCATAGTCAGACTCATGGGAGATGAACCTGAAGAAATAACTTTTTATTCCCGTATGGCGGAGGGGGTTGATATGTATACCAAGGGTGTCCTCAGATATGTCCATGGCACGGGCTCGTTCAAGGTCGGATTAGGGGTAAAGACAGAAGGGAATCTGATAATATCCGGGACCAAGGGATATGCGTATGTGCCGGCTCCATGGTGGAAGACTGATTTTTTTGAATTCCGTTATGAGGACCAGAATGCCAATAAAAAATTTTTTTACAAATGGGATGGTGCCGGACTTAGATACGAGATTCAGGAATTTATTTCTGCCATTGTCAATCACAGACAGTATTCTTCACGACTTACCCCTAAGGAGAGCATGTTCATGGCAGATGTCATGACCTGTTTCACCGAACGGAAAAATTTTTATGAGATATGAAGAATGCGGTTGTAACGGGAGGCACCAAAGGAATAGGGCTTGCTATTGTAAAGGATCTGCTGTGTAAGGGATATGGAGTAGTGACTAATTACAGTTCCGATGATATGCGGGCTAACAAGCTTGTAATGGAAATGGGTGAATATGCAGACCGATTCCATGTCGTTAAGGCTGATCAGGCTGACCGTAAAGATATGATCAGGTTCACGAGATTTGTCTCCACTTCTTATGATGAGGTCAACTGTATTGTGTGTAACACGGGAGCCACTCTTAGAAAAAGTCCTTTTGAGATGACTGATAACGAGTGGACCAGAGTTTTTGATATCTCATTGAATTCACATTTCTTCTTGATACGGGATCTGCATGATATCATCAGCCGTGATGCCAGGATAATATTCATCGGCTCCATGATGGGAGTCCATCCTCATGCAACCTCTCTGCCCTACGGTGTCAGCAAAGCCGCAGTACATGCGCTTGCCAGAAATCTTGTGAAAGAGTTTGAAGGTACCGGCACGACTGTGAACGCCATAGCTCCCGGATTCGTGGAGACTGAATGGCAGCGGGAAAAGCCACAAATGATAAGGGAGAGTATCTGTAAAAAGACAGCATGCGGGCGCTTCGCTTTACCTTCGGAGGTTGTCTCCGCTGTGAATTTCTGTATCGACAATGCCTTTGTAAATGGCAGTGTAATCGAAGTGAGCGGAGGATACTGTCATAAATAACTTTTTTACATATAAAGGCCAATGACTTCAGTCAAAAATGTGGCGTTAATCCTTGCCGGGGGTACCGGTTCCAGAGTCGGGGCGGCTATCCCTAAACAGTTCATAGAAGTTGAGGGGCTGCCCATATTGGCTTATACAATCAGGCTTTTTGAAGATAACCCCAATATCCATGCTATAGAAATCGTATGTCATAAGGATTGGCTCGGGTTTGTGGGAGAGATGGTGCGGAAAACAGATTTCACAAAAGTAAGATGGATTGTTGACGGAGGCGATACTTTTCAGGAATCGGTACTCAGAGGAGTCCTGAATCTCAGGGATTATATGAGAAAGGGAGACAATGTGATTATCAGTTTTGGAGTCTCCCCCCTTACCCCACAGGAAGATATTGACGACTGCATACGCGTGTGTAATGAACATGGCAATGCTATTTCATCCAAAGATATTGACCTGTGTCTTGGTGTAAAAGACGATGAACACTTTACTCTTACCTCCGTCAGAAGGGAAACTCTGAAAGGGTTCGCCAATCCATGGGGCTTTGAATACAGTGAACTTCTCTGTACTTATGAGAAAGCGGTGGAAAAAGATTTATTGAGAGTCATCGAACCTCACACCACCTCTCTGTATCTTTATTTCGGTAAAAAACTATGGTTTTCCCAGTGTACCTCACCAAGTGTGAAGGTCACGACCAAACAGGATATCGATATTCTTAGGGGGTTATTATTACTAAAAAAGATAAATGAATCTGATACTAAAGATTAGAGTGACCTATGCTCACCTATAAAGAATTTGAAATCATAAAGGAGTGCCTTACGGCAGACGGGTCAAAAGACAAGGAACGGCTCAATAACCTAATCAAAAGACTTCCTTCACTTGGATCAGACAGGGAATTACAGGAAGTAATCGAAACCCTGCAGTTAAAAGGCTATTTGGATGATGAAGGCAGAGTTACTGAAATCGCAAGGATTGAACTTTCTCCATGTAGGGTTAACAATGCCATTATCCTTGCAGCAGGAGGCGAGGATATATCTTCCAAAAGTGTCTATTCTATGCCCAAGGGCCTCTTTATCAAGGATGGAGAAACACTGATCGAACGCCAGATCAGACAGCTTAAGGAAGTCGGTATCCATGACATCACAGTCGTAGTAGGATACAAGCAGGAACTATACTTCTTCCTAATGGAAAAATATGGAGTTGATGTGATAGTGAATCCTGATTTGAAGAAGAATAATGTCTATTCCTTATTCTGTGCCAGGGAAAAACTAAACAATACATACATTTGTAATTGTGACAATTATTTCAAGGAGAACCCTTTCTCACCTTACGAATACAATGCTTATCATGCTACCGTCCGTAAGGATGATATACGTAATGAGCTTGTGGTTGAGAAGAATGAATCAGGACGTATAACAAGGATATACAGCGGTAAGGGTTCAGGGGAGTGTATATACGGACATGCCTATGTAGACGAACGGTTCTCTAGACGGTTGAGAAAATATCTGGAGCAGGAGATGGATGATTTTAGAGTCACCTCACTATTTTGGGAAGAATTCGTGATGCGGCATAGAGATAATCTGGATATCTATTCAAAAGAATACGCTCCGGATGACCTGCAGGAGTTTGATACCATACAGGAAATACAGAATATAGATACATTGTTTCTGGATAACGTGAGCGATAAGATAAATAAGAAAATCTGTGAGGTCTTCAGTTGTGGAATATCGGATATACATGACATACAGATTCTTCAGAAGGGGTTGACTAATATTCTTTTTACCTTTGTCGTGCATGGTGTCAAATACATATTCCGTTATCCAGGCGACAGCAGTTCATTCTTCATCTACCGTAAGAATGAATGCCGGGCGCAGAAGCTCGCGGCTGAGGCGGCGGTGGATAAGACCTATATCTACATAGATGAAACAGGCATAAAGATATCACGTTTTGTCGAAGGATGTAAAAATCTGACGGGTATCTATTATGAAGATATGGCGTTGATGAAACTGCTGGCTAAAAAGATAAGGGCCTTTCATGACATAGGCTCCGGTATTTCCGATGCGGATGAGTATGATTATAACCCTCTCGAGGAGTGTGCTCACTATATGGCAGAAGCATCAAAAGTTAAGGGCAATCTTTTTGAACTTTTCAAAAGAGAATGGGAGATGGCGAGATCTGTATATGCTTATGTGGAGAAAGATGGCATCAGGAAAACAATGTGCCATAACGACATAAACCAGGATAATTGCTTGCTCAACGATGAGGAATTTGACATAATAGATTGGGAATTTGCAGGGTATAACGATCCTGGTTATGATTTTGGAAGAGTTATAGCAGGATATGATTATGATGATCCAAGAGTTGATGAGATACTGGAGGCTTATTTTGGTAGACCGGCCACTGAAATTGAACGTCTCCATTGGATCGCCTACACAGGTATACATAATTGGTATTATGTGGGTTGGGCTTTATATAAGGAAAGTATAAACGAAAGCTCAAGAGACTGGATGTTCTTTTTTTATAAGCAGGCCAAGAGAGCCTTTGAATATGTACTACCTAAATATAAGGCAATATATGATGTTTAGGAGTGATGTAGCTCTATTATAATGACATTATGAGAAAATCAACCTCGGATAAATCTTGAGTATCAGCATGGATGTTAGTGGGTTATAGAATAAGAGGAATTATTTAAAATGGTGAACAAAAGAAAAATACAAATAGGGTTGAGATTAAATCCTTCTGAAGTTCGTGATTTACTTGAAAAAATGGATTTTCAATTTTCACCAAATTTGTCCAGGTCGATTGATTTTTCTACATACAGTAAAAAACTTAGTGATTTTGCATCTTTTGTTATCTATAATACTTGTGAGGCACTAATAGCATACTATTGTAATGAAGCTGAGCAAACGGCTTATATTCCATTGGTTTGGGTCGACGAACCAGTTAGATCCCAGGGTATCGCCATGCAGATGTTTGAGACACTCCATGATTCTTTAAAAGAAAAAAATATTAAGAGCTTAGGTTTGGAGGTGATTAAAGATAACCGAAATGCATTGAAACTCTATTTACGTCTGGGATATAATATTGAAGAAGACAGAGGGAATAAGTATCTAATGAAAAAACTTATATGAGTTGCCACCATATACAGTTAGATGCATTTAGGATTCTTTTGAAAGATTTCACATTCGTTACATATCAGCGCCTTTTTGCTTGCAATAAAATACCCTAAACTTCTTTAAGAAGAGACAACAGGAAAATAGTTCATGTCTTTACTCGCTACTTACTATCGAACTAAATTTTGGATATCTGATTTTTTTAAAGGATCTCCTATAGGTAAGCATTATAGAGAGATTATAAGGTTATCTACTCGTAGTGCCTCTGACACATTACAATATCGAACTCGTATTTTAAATGATTTCCTTGCTTATGTCACTGCCAATAGTAAGTATTATCAAGTATATAAAGGCAAGTCCCTGCATGAGTTCCCCGTGGTGAATAAGTCAGTGATAATGTCTCATTACGATGAGATGAAGATAAATCCAGAGGTTATACCGGGTCAAGTTGGTATAGTTCACATTCAGACCACCTCAGGCTCAACCGGTACTCCTTTTGCTATTCCACAAGATACAGAGAAACGGAATAGACGAATAGCGGAATTGAAATACTTTGGAAAAATAGTCGGATTTCAATCCCATGATATGCTTGTACATCTTCGAACTTGGAACCGATGGCAACAAAAAACACCTACTCAAATACGTAGAGAAAGAATTATTCCATTTGATATAGCTCAAATGGGAGATGATAATCTTAGGAAACTTGTGGATGTCATAAATGATAAAAAGGCAAAATGTCTGAGAGGCTACGCATCCTCTTTTGACCTTTTGTCTAATTTTGTAAAAGAAAATAACCTCTCCCTGCCAAGTGTTGATATCATTATTGCCGGCAGTGAGATGCTCCATGATGACACCCGGCTTAATGTGAAGAATGCTATTGGATGTGAGATTATATCCCAATATGCAAATGAAGAATGTGGAATTTTGGCGCAAGAAACAATCCCGACTAAAGAAAAGGATAATCCAATGTATTTTAACAATGCAAGTTACGTTTTTGAAATACTTAAATTGGATAGTGATGAGCCGAGTGAGTATGGAGAACTCGGGAGAA
Organism: uncultured Sangeribacter sp.; assembly: GCA_964595885.1. Taxonomy (GTDB): domain Bacteria; phylum Bacteroidota; class Bacteroidia; order Bacteroidales; family Muribaculaceae; genus Lepagella. The sequence continues at coordinate 888 of CAZQSD010000074.1, read as the reverse complement.
TTGTTGTAACAGACCTTTATAACCACGCTTTTCCTATCATACGTTACGATACTGGTGACAACGGTATTCTTCTTCCTCCCGATGAAAACAGTCATGGCTTTCCTGTGCTTGGCAAACTGTATGGAAGAAGATTGGATATATGCAGGACAACGTCAGGGGATTGTTTTTCCCCGATGACCATTGGTAGAATATTAAAGCATTATGATGGTATCAAGCAGTGGCAATTCATTCAAAACGGTGAAAGGCAATATACTCTGAAGGTAATACTTAAGGAGGGAGTCAAACTCAATGAATATCTTTCAACGGTCATACAAGATTTGAAATATAAGTTAGGAGAAAATGCCGACATTAAGTTGGAGCAGGTCGAGGGTATCCCAACATTATCTTCCGGTAAACGTAAGGCAGTAGTAAATGAGGTGAATAGACAATAACACAATAAATGACTGATGAAGTTTACATATTGGGGGTAGGGCGTAATACTATTACGGTTATTGATTTGGTTGAAGATTGTGGTCTATCCATATCTGGTCTCTTGCATTATAACCAGGACCGTACTGGTGAAATATATTACAATTATCCTATAATTGGATGCTATAAGGATTATCTTACGCAGGAGGATTTAAGTGGAATATCATTTGTTTTATCAATGGGAGATCTTTCAATCCGCAGAGATATCTATGAATGCATTCGGAGTAAAAATGGAAATATCCCAACTTTGATACATCCTTCGTGTATTATTTCCCGACATTGTACTATAGGGAAAGGTGTACAGATCTTGCCTGGAAGTATAGTTCAAGGTGATTCAACTATAGGTGACAACACTGTGATAACAGTTAATTCAGTAATAGCTCATTCTGCTAAGGTCGGGAGTCATTGCTTGATTTCCGG
>CAZQSD010000073.1:0-15670 GCA_964595885.1 uncultured Sangeribacter sp. | reverse complement strand
TGACGGCGATGAGTGACGTGACGGTGCTGCTGCTTACCTTCTTCATGTTGACTTCGACCTTCCTCCAGAAGGAACCTGCTACGGTTATCACCCCACCCTCAGTCTCAACTGAGAAAGTGCAGGAGACAAACTTTGTGCAGGTTCTCGTAAGCCCGGAAGGAAAAGTTTGGCTTACTATGAACAACGACACCTCATCCGCTTGGTCAAATGAGAAGATGAGAATGGCGCTCCTTGACAAAGTAAGCGAAATCTACAACGAATCGCATAAGAACAAGGTCAGCTTCAATATCGCACAGAAGCAGGCATTCAGCAAATTAGGTGCATTCGGTGTGCCTATCCAGCAGCTTGGCGAGTTCCTTAACCTCGCTGACCAGCAGGAAGGACAGACCAAAATGGACAAATGGCTCGCCGGTGAAGACGAGAATCCGAACCACATCACCGGTATACCTGTAAACTGGAATTCCGACGAAAAGAATCCGAATGAATTCCAGATATGGATGAAGGCACTTCGTCAGACTGAAAACGACAATCTTGCCCAAGCCATCAAAGACGGTACAGGCGTCGCAATCAAAGCTGACCACAACACATCGTTCGACATCATTCACATGGTGATGGACAACCTTCAGACCATACACATGAATAAGTTTACGTTTTTGACCGCACTTAAAGCAGGAGAAGAATAAACCATGGCAGAAGTTCAACAGAATACGGGCGGCAACGGCAAAAAAGGCGCCCAGAAAAAAATGCAAATCCGCGTGGATTTCACGCCGATGGTCGACATGAACATGTTGCTTATTACCTTCTTCATGCTTTGTACGACCATGATCAAATCGCAAACTCTCACAATCGCCCTTCCGTCTAACGAGAAGGTTGAGAACCAAGAAAACATGTCGCAGGCATCTGCCGACGATGCTGTCACTATCATTCTTGATGCCAAGAGAAAAGCCGGCACTAATCTTGTTGACTCTGTCAACGGACAAGTGGTAAATGAGGTTTACTACTATTTTGGCAAACCGGGTGGCGACGGTGGCATGTTTGGACCTGGCGGTACTGTAATCGCTGAGAATAACAACCTCAAGAAGTCAACTTTTGACTTGAGCGATCCCGAAGGTATCCGCAAGATTATTCAGAAGCGCAATCAGGATGTCCTTAAGGAAATCAACGAAATCAAGAAAAAGTATGCCGACGGTGGCTTCGGCAGCCTTGAGACCAAGGCTGACCGAGAGAAAGCGCAGGCTGCTTACGATGAGGCCGCTTCAGCTATCCGTAAAAACGAAAACCTGAAGAAACCTGTTATCGTAATCAAGTCTACTCCGGAAGCTTCTTTTGGCAGTCTTGTTGAGCTCCTTGACGAAATGCAGATCAACTCAATCTCAAAATATCAGATTGACAACATGACTGCTGTTGACTCAGTGATGCTTAATGAATATTGGAAACTTCATCCGGCCCAGTGACGTGAGATTTATTAACCCTTAAAGCAGAAAAGAAAATGGCTAAAAGAAATGTAGATCTTACATCAAAAGAATGGCGTGATCTGGTGTTCGCCGATAAAAATAAAGATTTTGGTGCATATCAGCTTCGCAAAGCGAGTGACAAACGCCACAATATGGCTGTGCTCTACACCCTGATTGGTCTCGTAGTGGTGTTCTTCCTTATACTTGCCTACTCCAAGTATTCAGATTATAAGGCAGAACAAGATGCGATAGCTCTTCAGGAACAACGTGAAAAGATGGCAGCCGCCGAACTTCTCCAGCAGGAGGAAGATGAACCAGAACCGGAGCCTGAAGTTGAGGAACAGAAATTTGAACAACCCGAAATCGAAGTGCCCCAGGAGGTTCTTGCCACAGTGCAGGTTACCCAGATCGCCATCGTTGACGCTGATCAGGTGAAAAACGAGGTGATGGACATGGAGGAACAAAAGGAAGACAACACCGCACGTGGTGTGGTTAACCAGGAAGGTTCTGACGATGTTGATAAGTTTGAGGCAGTTAAAGAACAGGTTGTAGTTAAGGAACCCGAACCTGAAGTAAAACCCAAAGAAGAGGAAATCTTCGTTGCGGTTGAACAGATGGCTGAGTTCCCCGGTGGACAGAAAGCGCTCATGAAGTGGCTCTCCGACAATATCCGCTATCCTGAAGCTGCTCAGCAGAACGATATTCAAGGACGTGTAGTGGTTAAGTTCGTTGTCGAGAAAGACGGTTCTATCGGACAGGCAACTATCGCCAAGGGTGTGGATAAAGACCTTGACCGCGAGGCACTCCGAGTTGTTAAGAAGATGCCGAAATGGCAGCCCGGTAAGAACAATGGTGTTGCTGTGCGTTCTTACTTCAACCTCCCGGTTACCTTCAAACTTCAGAATCAGTAATCAGATCTGAAAAATGCTTATAAAAGAGACTTCCTTATGGGAGTCTCTTTTTTCTTCTGCATAATGCAGGTTAATTTGTAAAAAATATATAGCTCAATTTGTAAAAAAACAGCAGAAACAGCCGAACATAATTTAACCATATTTGTTAAAATATTAGAAACAAAAATGAATATAAACTTATAAAATATATAGAGTTATGGCAAATGATAATAATTATGGCAACATGCCTAAAGGCGGTCGCCTCATTTTCGGAATATTCATGGTGATAGTATATGTCGCTGTAGGACTACTTTTCATATTTGATATATTCAATATCGACAACGTGGCTATAAGCGCAACTGTTGGAGGAATACTTTGTGCATATGGAGTATGGAGAGGTTACAGACTATATAAAGGAATGAACTAAATATCCCCTATTTACCATGAAAAAATCTGTCTTCAAATCAATATGTTCACTGTTCCTGGCTGCCGCAGCAGCTGGAACAGTGGCATGTACACCGGTTAAGCGTGGTGAATATGCCTCAGGAAGCGCCACAATATTCTGCGATGATGGGTTCAAGAATATTCTTGATGAAGAAATCGAAGTGTTTGAGTTCACCTACCCTGAATCATCAATTATTCCATTCTATGTAAGCGAAGGAGAAGCACTTGACACCCTGATGGCTGACGGCACACAAGCCATAATCACCACCCGTCAACTCACAAAGGAACAGATTGACTATCTCAAGTCAAAATATAAGAGAGTGGTCAGGCAGAATCCTATTGCCGTTGATGCAGTGGCCCTGATCATCAATAAGAAAAATCCTGTGGATGCCCTGTCAGTTGGCGAGATAAGTGACATCCTCAATGGCAAGATTACAAAATGGAATCAGCTTGCCGGCAATGACACGACAGCCATCAAGGTTGTGTTTGACCATGCTGAATCTTCTACTGTAAGCTATCTTAAGGATAAATTCCTCCCGGAAGGAGCAAAAATATCTGAGACAACAAATGCTTTTGCCCAGAAAAACAATGCAGCTGTCTTTGATGTGGTAAAAACAGATCCCGATGCCCTCGGAGTCATAAGTGTAAGCTGGCTGGGAGATGACCTCAGTGAGGCCAAAAATATACCTTTGGATAAAAGGATGGAAGACTATAAGAACGAAAATGATACTGTAGCAACCAACCTTACCACTGAGGTGAAGATTCTTAAAGTCAGCAATCCCACAGAGGAGAATGATTATAGTCTCGTAAGCTATAAGCCGTATCAGGCTTACATATATTCCGGAGAGTATCCTCTCGTCAGGAAAGTATATATGGTGTCTACGGCAAGTAATTCAACTGTGCTTCACAGTTTCTATGTATTCATGACCGGATTTGTGGGCCAGAAGATTATTACCAAAACCGGTATACTTCCTATTCACATGAATCCACGGGTAGTAGAGGTAAAATAAGCACACGTTATCAGCATAGCTTCAATTCCCCGCCCATATATCTCGCTTGGACGGGGAATCAGTTTTAGGCACGATTTAATAGTATTTTTTCTTAAAATTTTGAAAAAATACAGAAAGATTATTCCTTTAGCCTACATTATAATTAAAATTTTTATTAACTTTGCAGTTAGGAGTTCAATAAGCATCCACTAAGGTAGTAAGAGTCAGGGAGGTAATTCCCACTCATTGTTACAACCGGCAAGTCAAGCCTATATGAACCGCCAACCAAGAAATCAATAAAACTCTATAAGATAATGAAAATCAAATTCATCTTAGCCGCCGCATTACTTGCAGGCGCAGCCTTCAACTCTATGGCACAAACACATGTTGAGGGTGAGGAATACTACAAGGCAGATCAGTTGAACAATGCAAAGGAACTTCTCCTGCGCAACATGAACAATGCCGGCACTGACAAGGCCGTCTCTCATTATTATCTTGGCCTTATCGCCATGCATGAAGGAAATCAGGCTGAAGCAGAAAAGATGTTCAATCAAGGCGTGCAGGATAACCCCAATTATGCCTACAACTATGTTGGCCTTGGCTACATTGATTTGAAAAAAGGGGATAAGAAAGCTGCCGAAGAACAGTTTAAGACAGCAGAAAAACTGGGCAAGAAAGATCCCTCCCTTCAGATTGCAATTGCCCGCGCTTATCATAACATAGATCCAGTTGCCAACGCTAAGGAAATCGAGAAAAAGATTACCAATGCCCGCAAATGGAACATGGAGGAAGCCGATATATATATCTTTGAGGGCGACCGGAAGAAAGATGAAAAAGATTTCGGTGGCGCAGCCGGACAGTATGAGATGGCAGCCAACTATAATCCCAATGCTACTGAAGCATACGTAAAATATGCTAACCTCTTCACACAGGTTAACCCCCAGTATGCAATCGACATGCTCAACAAGCTGCTCCAACTTAATCCCAACTCTGCGCTTGCTCAGCGTGAGCTTGCCAATGCATATTATAATGCCGGCAAATATCAGGAGGCAGCCACTGAATATGGCAAATATGTGAAGAATCCCAATCACTTCAAGCAGGACGAAGACCGCTATGCATTCCTTCTTTTCTATGGAAGTGATTATAAGAATGGCTATGACTACTCCACTGCCCTTCTGAAGGCAAATCCCAACAACTTCACAGCACAGCGTTATCAGTTTATGAACGCTGCCCAGATCAAGGAGATGAGCGACCAACTCCTCCCGATGGCAGAGGCCCTTTATTCAGCTCACAAGAGCAATCCGGCCAACAAGTTTGCTCCTATTGATTACATCCTTATCTCCCAGGAGTTTAACGCAGCAAAACGTCCGCAAGACGCTCAGGCTGTGCTTGAAGAGGCTATCACTGACAATCCGGATAATCCTGCTTTCTATAAGGAATTGGCCATGACTTATGTGGAGGAGAACAACCTCTCGAAAGCCACTGAGGCATTTATGGGTTATATAACCCATTCTGACTCTCCGGGTTATAACGATTTCATCCAGCAAGCCACTTACGCATTCTATGCAGGCGTAGAAAACAGTAAAGATGATCCGGCGGCTGCCGATAAGTATTATGCAATGTGTCAGGAATATGCTGACAAAGCTGCCGCTATCCTCCCTGACAACTATAAGCCTAAGAAATTCTATGGCGACTTAGCAAAACAGAAAGCTCCGGAGTCGGAAGTGGCATCTGCTGCCGTTCCAGCATACACTGAGGCCATCGCACTCCTGGAAGCAAGTCAGGATCCCTCACGTTATAATTCTGATGCGAAAATCATGTATAACTACATGGGTAACTACTACCTTGATCAGAAAAACGTGGCAAAAGCTAAGGAGTATTTCAACAAATATCTTGAGCTTGATCCCAATAATGAACAATACCGCAAATTCGTAGAGGGTCTTAAGGAATAATCCATAACCTTCCAATCATAGCTCTCAGTCCCGCAATATCCTTCATTATTTGAAGGATATTGCGGGACTGAGATATTTAACGATAACCTTCTCCACAAGCTGCCATCAGTTATTCATCGAAATCTCAGGTGGTTTTTCAGGAGGGTTTTAACCTTAAACTCATATCATGTGAGCTAAGGTTTATTTTTTATTTAAAAGATTATCACACTTCTTTGCATAAAATAACGATTATTTGTAATTTTGCAACAGAAAATAATCTAATTCCACAGCAGCGGCTATTCCATACATTTCACAATGCAGGGAGCTGATGCATTTTTCATTTATCTATGGCTGAAACAATACGTATAAAGAAGGGTCTTGACATCCCATTGAAAGGGATGCCTTCTTCAAGCGTGACCGACGACACCAAAACGACGCTCTTCGCCATATGTCCTGACGATTTTCCAGGCCATACATGGAAAGCACTCGTTAAGGCCGGTGATTCCATCTCTGCCGGACAACCATTGCTTTCCGACAAGGCAACGGGGCTTATAAACCTCGTCTCGCCCGTCTCCGGAAAGGTAGAGGAGGTGCACAGGGGTGAACGTCGTCACATCGAGTTTATCAGTGTGTCAAAGCAAACAGACGATGCCCCGGCAAAACTGGCTCCCTCAAAAGATGGCCGGCAAATCAAAGAGGCAATGTTGGCGTCAGGCCTGTGGGCCATGATGCGTCAGCGTCCTTATGACATTGTCCCTGCGCCTGACGTTGAGCCACGAGACATTTTTGTCACCGCTTTTGATTCCGCCCCTCTTGCTCCGGCACTCCTCACCAAAGATCTCGCCGACTGGCTCGAAAAGGGTCTTGAGGCCTTAACACAGCTCACTAAAGGAAAGGTTTATCTGGGTGTAAAAGCCGGATCCGGCATAAAGTCAAAAGCAGCTGTGGTCTATGAGTTTGAAGGGCCTCATCCTGCCGGAAATGTCGGCACACAGATTGCAGCCATCAAACCTGTAAATAAGGGCGAGACTGTCTGGACACTTGACGCAGCCACAGCAGCCAGAATCGGCAAACTCTGTGCCACTGGACAGTTTGATTTCTCAACTGTGGTTGCCATTACAGGACCCGGCGTTAAGAATCCCATTATGCTGAAGACGCTCGTGGGCGCCTCCCTCTCCACACTACTGGCCGGCCGCCTCATCGCTGAATCCGGACTTCGCATCATTTCCGGCAACGTGCTCACAGGAAAAAGGGTGCAGCCTGACGGCTTCCTTCATTTCCCTTACCGTCAGATAACGGTAATCGAAGAAGGTGATAAAGCAGATGAGTTCATGGGATGGGCATCCATTGATCCGAAAAAATTCAGTGTGAAACATAGCTTCCCTGCTTTCCTGCGTGGTCTGTCGAAGCCATTCGATTTCGATGCCAGAATCAAAGGGGGCCGCCGAGCCATGATTCTCAGCGGAGAATATGATAAGGTCTTCCCCTTCGACATCTATCCGGAGTATCTTCTCAAAGCCATCATCGCCGGCGATATTGACCGGATGGAGAAACTGGGTATTTATGAGGTTGCTCCCGAAGACTTCGCACTGCCGGAGTTTGTCGACACATCAAAAATTGAGCTTCAGAAAATTGTGAGAGACGGTCTTGACAATCTTCGGAAAGAGCTTTCTTAAAGCGGATTACACTGTAAATTAGTTATTAAATCTATATTCCTAACCACAAATGAAAGGATTAAAGAAAAAAATCGACAGTGTGAAGCCGCATTTCGAGGATGGTGGAAAATTTTCCAAGCTCCACTCAGTATTCGACGGTTTCTACACATTTCTATTCACTCCCAACGAAACCTCTCGGTCAGGAGTGCATATCCATGACAGCAATGACTCCAAGCGCACTATGATTATGGTGGTGCTGGCTCTCCTTCCATGCTGCCTTTTCGGCATGTGGAACGTAGGCTATCAGCATGCCCTTGCAACCGGTGATGCTGATCATGGGCTATTCCACCTTTTCTTATACGGCTTCTGGGCTGTGCTTCCACAGATTCTTACAGCCTACATCGTTGGTCTTGGCATCGAATTTATCGTTGCACAGATCAGAGGTCATGAGATTCAGGAAGGTTTTCTGGTGTCAGGTATCCTTATACCCATGATCTGTCCGGTTGATACTCCCTGCTGGATGCTGGCTGTGGCAGTTGCATTTGCCGTGATCTTTGCTAAAGAGGTGTTCGGTGGCACTGGCTACAACTTCCTTAACGTGGCTCTTGTGACCCGTGCTTTCCTATTCTTTGCTTACCCTTCCCAGATGAGCGGCGACCATGTGTTTGTCTCTCTCGGCGATACGGCTGCTGTTGACGGCTTCTCCGGAGCAACCCCTCTCGGTCAGCTGGCAGCTTCTACGGGAGGTCAGGCTGAGGTGCTTGGTGTCACAGGCACTCCACTAAGTTTTGCAGACATGTTCTTTGGACTTTATCCCGGTTCATGGGGCGAAACCTCAACCCTTTGCATTCTGATAGGACTTGCCATCCTGCTTTTCACAGGCATTGCTTCCTGGAGAATCATAGTTTCCGGCGTAGTGGGCGGTTTCTTCATGGCTCTTTTAGCCCATAATTTCGCCACACCACTCTATCCGGTCACATATCTTACTCCCATAGAACAGCTCTGCCTCGGCGGATTTGCATTCGCCATCGTGTTTATGGCCACAGACCCCGTCACAGCCTGCCGCACCAATACCGGAAAATATATATATGGCTTCCTTATTGGTGCAATAGCGATGGTTATCCGCTGCTATAACACCGGCTATCCGGAGGGCGCTATGCTCGCAGTGCTGTTGATGAACTGCTTCGCGCCGCTTATCGACTACTGTGTGGTGAATGCCAATATCAACCGCCGCCTCAAACGTCTTACTGTCAAGAACTAATTAATCTCCTGTAATCATGAACAGACAAAGCAATACCTACACCATTATCTACTCCGCCATACTTGTCCTGGTGGTTGGAGTGGTGCTGTCAGTGGTATATCAGGCTCTCCGTCCCATGCAGAAGGAGAATATTGCCAATGACACAAAACGACAGATTCTTGCATCTGCAAGAATTACTCCCGAAAACGGTGAGACAATCTCTGAACTTTACTCACAACATATAACATCAAGCTATATCGTCAACAGTAAAGGTGAGAAAGTGGATTCCTCTGTTGATGCCTTTGACGTAAATGTTGCGCTTGAAGTCAAGAAGCCTGACAGTGAACGTCTCCTTCCGGTGTTTGAATGTTCAACCGACAATGGTCTGAAATACATCATCCCTGTCTATGGAGCCGGTCTCTGGGGACCCATATGGGGATATGTGGCTTTCGACAACAACGGCGACACTATCTACGGTGCCTATTTTGCTCATCAGGGCGAGACGCCTGGACTGGGTGCAGAAATTGAGAAGCCAGCTTTCTCAAACCAGTTTGACGGCAAGAATATCTTCTCTTCCGGTGGTGAATTCTTATCAGTAGCGGTGGTGAAGACAGGCAAGGAACCGCAAGACCGTGCATGGGTGCATGCAATCAGTGGCGGTACGATCACGAGCCAGGGTGTCCAGAGCATGCTCTATGATTCCCTCCTCCCCTACTCCGCTTTTTTCCTTTCGCTCAAAAACAACAATAACGAATAAGATTTCCGGATCATGAATATCAACAAATCAATTCTGCCTCTCGTTAATCCAATTTCGAAAGACAATCCTGTTATCGTGCAGGTGCTGGGAATCTGTTCAGCCCTCGCGGTCACAGCCAAACTGGAGCCTGCACTTGTCATGACAATCTCCGTGACAGCCGTGCTTGCTCTTGCTAACGTTATAATTTCTTTGTTACGCAACACCATTCCCACCTCAATCCGCATCATTGTGCAATTGGTGGTGGTAGCTGCCCTTGTAGTCATAGTTGATCAGGTCCTGAAAGCCTATACTTATGAAGTGAGCAAAGCGCTATCCGTATTTATCGGCCTTATCATCACTAACTGTATCATCATGGGTAGGCTTGAGGCGTTTGCCATGAGCAACCGTCCCTGGTCCGCTTTCCTTGACGGAATTGGCAATGGTCTCGGATATGGTGTTATCCTGATTATCGTGGCGTTTTTCCGTGAGCTACTCGGCAGCGGCACTCTCTTCGGCTATCAGGTTATCCCGCAGTGGTGGTATGATCACGGTTATCAGAACAACGGCATGATGATTCTGCCCCCAATGGCACTCATCACTGTGGCATGCATCATTTGGGTTCATAGGGCGAAGAACAAAGACCTTCAGGAAAAATAAATGGCATCCGGTCTAAACTAATTGAATGTTTGAATTATGGAAAATTTGAATCTTTTCATACGGTCGATTTTTATCGACAACATGATTTTCGCATACTTCCTCGGCATGTGTTCTTATCTGGCTGTGTCGAAAAATGTGAAAACAGCTTTCGGACTGGGTGTGGCTGTCAGCTTCGTGCTGATCATCGCTCTTCCTGTAACCTGGTGTATCAACCAATACATCCTCATACCAGGTGCCCTCAGTTGGCTTGGCGAAGAATATGCCGAAACTGACCTCAGCTTCCTCGGACTGATAATGTTTATCTCCGTGATTGCAGCTCTCGTTCAGATTCTTGAGATGGTAATTGAGAAATATTCTCCCGCACTCTATTCATCTCTCGGAATATTCCTTCCGCTGATCGCCGTAAACTGTGCCATACTCGGTGCAGTGCTTTTCATGCAACAGAGAGACTTCTCCAACGCATGGACTGCTACAGTCTATGGTGCAGGCTCAGGCATAGGATGGCTTCTTGCCATAACCTGTCTTGCAGCTATCCGTGAGCGTCTCGCCTATAATCAGATTCCCGCTCCTTTGCGTGGGATAGGCATTACCTTTATCATCACCGGACTTATGGGCATCGCTTTCATGAGTTTCCTCGGTATAAAACTCTAACACCGCCGTAGGTTGCAGTCGGTCTCTCCCCGTTTGCAGCCAGGTATCTAACAAATATTTCATTATGTCATTATTAAATGTGATTCATTGGAATTCAGTAGCTGCGGCGGCATTGATTTTCCTTGTCATTGTGATCGTGCTTGTGGTAGTGCTTCTTTTGGCAAAACGTTGGCTCGTGGCGTCAGGAGAAGTGACCATCGACATTAATGGCGGCAAAAAAGTCGTTAAGGCTGCCAGCGGCAAATCCTTGCTTGCCACCCTCGCTGATGGCGGAGTGCATCTTTCTTCTGCCTGTGGAGGCAAAGGAAGCTGCGGTCAATGCAAGGTGCAGGTTCTTGAAGGAGGCGGCGACATGCTGCCGACCGAGGCTGTGCATTTCACACGCCGCCAGATCAAAGACCATTGGCGTCTCGGCTGTCAGGTGAAGGTCAAGAATGATATGGACATTCATCTTGACGAGTCAGCGCTTGATGTCAAGGAATGGGAATGCGAGGTTATCTCCAATAAGAATGTGGCTACATTCATCAAAGAGTTTATCGTGCAGTTACCTAAAGGGGAACACATGAACTTTATCCCAGGCTCTTACGCCCAGATCCGCATCCCGAAATATGAGATGACCTATGATGCCGATATCGACAAGAAGCTCATAGGTGACGAATATCTGCCTGCATGGGAGAAATTCGGTCTCTTTACCCTCAAGGCAAAGAATACGGAGGAAACTGTCCGTGCCTACTCCATGGCCAATTATCCTGAAGAAGGCGACCGCATAATGCTTACCGTCAGGATTGCTACGCCTCCGTTCAAGCCAAAGCCACAGGTTGGCTTCCAGGATGTGCCCTGCGGAATCGCATCTTCCTACATCTTCTCCCTTAAACCGGGAGATAAGGTGATGATGAGTGGCCCTTACGGTGATTTCCATCCGATCGTTGACTCGAAAGCTGAGATGATATGGGTTGGCGGTGGTGCCGGCATGGCCCCGCTGCGTGCCCAGATTATGTGGATGACCAAGACCCTCCACACCACCGACCGCAAGATGCACTATTTCTATGGTGCCCGCGCACTTAATGAGGTGTTCTATCTCAACGATTTCTTAGAGCTTGAGAAAGAGTTCCCCAACTTTAAGTTCCATCTTGCCCTTGACCGTCCTGACCCCGCTGCCGATGCCGCTGGTGTGAAATATACTGCCGGCTTTGTGCATCAGGTTATGTATGAGACCTACCTCAAAGACCACGAGGCACCGGAAGACATCGAATACTATATGTGCGGTCCCGGCCCCATGAGCAACGCCGTAAACAACATGCTCTACAATCTTGGAGTTGAACCATCTTCTATCCACTATGATAACTTCGGTGGATAACAAACCATAAATCTTTTCACCAGAAACAACAATTAAAACAATGCAGAGAGACAACAAAATCTTCGACATTATCGACCGCGAGCATCTTCGCCAGCGTCGTGGCATCGAGCTTATAGCAAGTGAAAATTTCGTCAGCGACGAAGTTATGCGCGCAATGGGTTCTTGCCTTACCAACAAGTATGCCGAAGGATATCCGGCTCACCGCTACTATGGTGGCTGTCAAGTGGTAGACGAGGCTGAAAACCTCGCCATCGAACGTGTTAAGAAACTTTTCGACGCTGAATGGGCAAACGTTCAGCCTCACAGTGGAGCCCAGGCCAACATGGCCGTATTCATGGCCTGCCTTCAGCCAGGCGATACGTTCCTCGGCATGGACCTCAGCCACGGCGGTCACCTCAGCCACGGAAGCCCAGTCAACTTCTCAGGTCTTCATTTCAAGCCAATCAGCTACACTGTTGATGCTGAAACCGGAAGAGTGAACTATGAGGAGCTTGAGCAGAAAGCACGTGAGCACAAGCCCAAACTGATCATTGCAGGCGCAAGTGCATATAGCCGTGAATGGGATTATGCCCGTATCCGCAAGATTGCCGATGAAATCGGTGCCATCTTCATGGTTGACATGGCTCACCCCGCTGGTCTTATCGCTGCAGGTCTTCTTGAAAACCCTGTTAAGCACGCCCACATCGTAACTTCCACAACCCACAAGACCCTTCGTGGTCCTCGCGGCGGCATCATTCTTATGGGCAAAGATTTCGATAATCCTTGGGGTAAGAAAACTCCAAAGGGTGAAATCAAGAAAATGTCTGCACTCCTTGACTCAGCAGTGTTCCCCGGTGTGCAAGGAGGTCCGCTTGAACATGTAATTGCTGCCAAAGCAGTTGCTTTCGGCGAGGCACTTCAGCCGGAATGGAAAGAATATGCACTTCAGGTTAAGAAGAACGCCACTGCTCTTGCTAACTCTCTTATCGAGAAGGGCTACAAGATTATCTCTGACGGAACAGATAATCACTCTATGCTCGTTGACCTCCGTCCGAAATTCCCGGATATGAGCGGCAAGAAGGCAGAGAGAGTTCTCGTAGAGGCTGACATCACCGCCAACAAGAACATGGTGCCTTATGACTCTCGTTCTCCATTCCTCACCTCAGGTCTCCGTTTCGGCACAGCCGCTATCACTACTCGCGGTGCTAAAGAAGATCTTATGGTGAAGATTGCTGATCTCATCGACCGTGTCCTTTCTAATGCTGATGATCCCAAAGTGATCGCAGAAGTGCGTCAGGAAGTAAACGAGATGATGAACGAATACCCGATGTTCGCTTGGTAATTCATTAACAGACACTTTCAGATAAAATGAGGAGACGCTACAACGTTTCCTCATTTTTTTTTGCATTATTGCCCGACACACACTATCTTTGTACCCGAACTCCTCTCCTAATTATAACTGTTGAATTATGGATTTTTCTGAATATAAATTACCTCCAGTTTTATTTGTGACCGGCATCGGCACCGATGTAGGCAAAAGTTTTGTCACCGGATGGCTCGCTCGTGAGATCCTCGCTTCTGGCGACACATGCATAACCCAAAAGATGATTCAGACCGGTAATGACGGATTCAGCGAAGACATCGTAAGACATCGACAAATCATGGGCACAGGTTTTTTCCCGGTTGACAACGATATGATTACAGCCCCGGTCATCTTCACTTATCCTGCCTCACCACACCTGGCAGCAAAAATCGATGGAAAAGAAATTGATCTCTCAAAAATTTCTTCCGCCACTGATAAACTAAAGAAGATATATGACCATGTGCTGATTGAAGGTGCCGGCGGACTTATGGTGCCGATTGAAGGGGAATACCTCACCGCTGATTATATTCGCGATCATAATATTCCGACAATTGTGGGCGTGACAGGGCAACTTGGGTCTATCAATCATGCCTTACTTACATTCAATGCTTGCAACACATATGGTCTGGATCTGTTTGCGGTGGTATATAATCCTTATTTTGATAAGGATGAAACCATTTGTGCCGATACAAGAGATTATCTTAAACGATGGCTTAAAAAACATTCTCCTAAGACAGTCTGGCTAGAAATGCCCAACATATCTATTGAGTCAGACATTTCCGAATTTTTTTCATCCGGTTATGGTTCAACAAAAAAAGATTATGATCGATAAGGATTTTTCTAAGGCAGTCATCTCTATCTCTAAGCAACAGCTGAGTTCATTACCGGCAGCACATTTTGAAGGCACCATCCGTGTCGTCGAATCTGAAGAGCAAGTAAAAGAGGCCTTGTCAGTGCTCCGCCGGAATGCAATTCTCGGATTCGACACTGAGACACGGCCCAGTTTCAGAAAGGGATGCTCTAATACGGTTGCCCTCATACAACTTTCAACCCGTGATGTATGCTTTCTTTTCAGGATAAATCGCATCGGGCTTACCCAATCCATTATTGACTTACTTGAGGATGAATCCATCCTCAAGATAGGGTTATCAACCCATGATGATTTTCATAATCTGAACAAAATCGCGGAGATCAATCCCCAAAGTTTTATAGATCTGCAATCTTACGTGAAGCAATTCAAGATTGCAGATAACAGTTTATCGCGCATTTTCGGCATAATTTTCGGGGAACGTATATCTAAATCACAGCGACTGACAAACTGGGAGGCAGACACCTTGACCCAATCGCAACAGAGTTACGCGGCTCTGGACGCCATGGCGTGTATAAAAGTTTATGATTATCTTGCCACCGGTAAATTTGACCCCAGACATTCACCTTATATTGTCTATCCGCCGAATGACACCGAGGCCACCGAGCCTGCTCCGGAATCTTCGACCGCATCCTGACTTCTCCTATCACTCCATAATTAGCAGTCTAAAAATTATATGAAACTTCAACGTCACATAGTTGTACCTGTTCTCCTGACAGTTTACGCTCTTTTCATGACCTTTTACTTTGGTACGGACTTACTCAAATCAGGGCAATATCTACGCTTTTATGCCACTCTCGGAGCAGAAATACTCGTAATCATACTCACCTACTTTGCCCTTCGCCGTCGTGATCAGCTTCGTCAGGAGCGTCAAGATCGTGACACAAAAAGATAGGAGCGCTTCCACTACGCTCCTATCACGATTCCACTATAAATTATATCTATTTGAATATCAATTATATAAATATTTTATATAGTGTGTCATTCTGATTATTCTTAACATTTTATATAACGTTTATCCAGAATATGCATTTATTATGAATTCTTTTTCGAATCATCAACGAAATGCATCTACACCTTCGCCACTCTCCTCACAAGCGTCTTGATCGGAACCATAAACAGCTACATGAGACTCACAATCAATGCGGCTATCACCACAATGGGCTGAGCCTCACACTCCCCCAAGCTGTCAGCTTACGCTCAACCGGCACCGAAACCTACACCGTCTTCGGCGAGCAACCACACATCAACACAGCCGCCCCCACACAGCCGCATATAAGGAAAAACTCTTTGTCATATCAATTGTTTTATTAACTTCGTAGCCGAGGAGAGAGAAAACATCCTGCTGACCGAGCCACGTCTGATCGTGGTAGGGCAGCAGAGTGTTTTTATGCGCACACCTTAGGATGGATAGGGTGTACACATCAGCTCCCATCTCTTTCAGGAAATACGATTT
>CAZQSD010000072.1:0-15963 GCA_964595885.1 uncultured Sangeribacter sp. | reverse complement strand
CAATCATCCGAGAGATTATTTATATTGACTATGCTCAATTAATCAGATGAAGAGCAAGGCTATCCGATAGGCAATGAGAGACAGAATCCAAGCAATCCCGGTATTGTAAAGGATTGTAAAAGCCCCATATTTCCATGAGCCGGTTTCTTTTACAATTGCAACCACTGACGCAATACATGGGAAATATAAAAGCACAAAAACCATAAAGGCAATTGCAGTTGCCTTGTTGAAAGGAGTCTTTCCTGTGGCTTTTGAGGGAGTTGTGAGCCGTTCGGACAGCAGTTCCGCGTCGTCATCTCCGACATAAAGCACACTTAAGGTGGAGACAACCACCTCTTTTGCAGCACATCCGGCCAGAAGTGAACAACAGCTTTCCCAACCTAAATCCATCGGGCTCATAACGGGTTGTATGAATTTGCCGATATTTCCCAGAATGGAGTGTTCCTGCTGATACTCGTGATCTATTATTTCTTGCAGTTGTTCGGGGCTGCTATTAGCGATGGTTGTTTCCGGCATTTCAGCAATGGCATTTTCGAAGTAATCCTTTGGCACTTCAGTGGCATCATATCTTGGAAAATAGGAGAGTGCCCATATGATAATAGACGCAACAAGAATCAAACCACCCATCTTATGAAGGTATTGCTTTGCTTTCGCCCACATATTTCTAATAGTAGCCTTGGCAGTAGGAATACGATAAGGAGGCAGCTCCATGACAAAGGGTGTCTCATCTTTTTTAAACCAGAATTTGCGAAGCATTTTAGCGGTCAGGACTGCCACTACCACCCCTAAAATATAAAGTCCGGCAAACACCCATGTGCCATATTGGGGAAAGAATGCCCCCGCCAAAAGAATATATAGTGGAATTCTGGCAGAACAACTGATAAATGGGTTTATTAGAATTGTAATAAGTCGACTGGATTTGCTTTCAATAATCCGTGTTGACATAATTGCAGGCACATTGCAACCAAATCCCATCACAAGAGGTATAAAAGATTTTCCATGCAATCCCATCTTGTGCATGAGTTTATCCATTATAAATGCCACCCTCGCCATATAGCCTGAGTCTTCCATAAAAGATATAAAGGCGTATAGAATGAGAATGTTCGGAAGAAAGACAATTACACCACCTACACCACCTATGACACCATCAAGAATCAGATCCTTAAGTGGACCGTCAGCCATAAACTTGCCTACTTCGCCTGATAGCCATGCCACAAGCATCTCAATCCACTCCATAGGATAGGCTCCGATTTGAAAAGTTGCCCAAAACATTAGGCACATCACCAAGATGAAAAGCGGGAACCCAAATAATTTGTTGGTAACAAGCGTGTCAATTATTTTAGTTGTCTCTTCCTTTTTTTTCTCCCCGCTGTCAAGTGTTTCGGCAAGAGCGCCTTGGATAAACCCATATTTTTCCGATGCAATAATAGAATTTGCATCATCACCCAACTCCTTTTCAATATATGCATTATGTCGGTTACGGATCTCTATCCATTTAGGATAGTTTGGATTGGAGGCAAGCATGCTGTCAACCTCCGGATCCTTTTCAAGCAGCTTTATTGCAAGATAACGTGGTGCAAACTTCGGAGGTAATGACTTATCGGCTTTGAAATTGTCAACTAATTCCCTGACAGCGTCTTCAACCTCCGGGCGCATTTTGATATGAATGTGGCGAGTGTCAGGGTTTTTCATTTCATAGACCTGAATTATAGTGTCAAGCAGTTTGTCAACACCCCAGCCCGTGGAAGCCTTTGTTGGGACAATAGGCACACCCAACATTTTCCCTAATTGCTCATATTCCAAAACGGCATGACTTTTTTCAAGTTCGTCATACATATTAAGGGCTATCACCATGCTTCGGTTCATGTCGATAAGTTCAGTAGTAAGGTAAAGATTTCTCTCAAGATTAGAAGCTACCACAACATTGACAATCACATCGGGGGTTTCCTCACGTAAGTAGCGCATGACGTACAATTCTTCCGGAGAATAGGCAGACAGGGAATAAGTGCCTGGAAGATCAACCACATTAAATTGATAGCCACGATATTTCATTGTGCCTTCCTTTGCACCCACCGTAACTCCGGCATAGTTTCCGACATGTTCATGTGATCCTGAAACAATATTAAAGAGTGAGGTCTTGCCACAGTTGGGATTTCCTACAAGGGCAATGTTGATTATCTTGTCTTCGCGCACATTTTGTCCTTGTAGTGTTTCTTTCCCCACATTGACATTGTGCTTATGACCGATATTGCCTTCCCATTCCTTAATTGGAATAATCTCTATCAATTCTGCCTCAGCCTTGCGCAATGACACCTCATAATCCATCAGACTATACTTGACCGGATCCTGCAAAGGGGCGTTAAGCACCATAGTGACTTCCCTGCCTCTCACAAATCCCATCTCCATCACGCGCTTGCGGAAAGCGCCATGTCCTAATATCTTGGTGATAACTCCCGTTTCACCGGGCTTTAAATTCGAAAGTCTCATTCTAACATAGAAATTATATTACAAAATTAACACATTTTATAGAGGTAGCTAACAAACCAGACAGATTAATTCATAAAAATACCTATTAATAGGTATATAAAAGAGGACACCCTATGAACGGTGTCCTCTTTTATACATTAAAACAATATGTTGTATTACTGTTTGTTTTCTTTAAGATATTTATCAAGGAAACGGAAGAAAACTCTTTGCCAAAGGATAGCATTCTGTGGTTGAAGTACCCAATGGTTTTCATCAGGGAATACGAGCATCTCGGCTTCGAGACCATGCATTTTGGCTGCATTGAACGCCATCATGCCTTGAGAGGCAAGGATACGGTAATCAAGTTCACCTACTGTAACAAGAATCGGAGCCGTCCATTCGTTGACAAATCTGTGGGGAGAGTTTGCGTAAGTGCGCTGTGCAATTGCATTATTCTTATCCCAGTAAGGCCCACCCAGGTCGAAATCAGCAAACCACATTTCCTCTGTCTCAAGATACTGAGCCTCGATATTGAAAATTCCGGCATGAGCAACCAGGGCAGCAAAGCGTCCTTCGTGATGACCGGCGAGCCAATATACTGAGAAGCCACCATAGCTTGCTCCGGCTGCGCCGATATGTTTTTCGTCAACGTATGGTTCTTTTGCCATATAATCAACTGCAGCGAGGTAATCCTTCATGTTTTGACCGCCGTAATCGCCTGAGATCTGACGGTTCCATTCAGTGCCAAAGCCGGGTAGACCACGACGGTTGGGAGCTATGACAATATATCCATTGGCCGCCATGATCATGAAGTTCCAACGATAACTCCAGAACTGGCTGACAGCTTGCTGCGGGCCACCCTGACAGTAAAGGATTGCCGGATATTTCTTATTTGGATCAAAATCGGGAGGAAGAATAACCCATGTGGTCATTTCCTTACCGTCGGTGGTGGGTACCATTACTTTCTTCACTTCTCCCATCTTAAGTTGAGAAAGAAGCTCTTTATTTATTGATGTTAGTTCCTTAACACCGTCTTTGCTGACAAGGCAGATCTCATTAGGATAACTCATTGAGTGGCGCATTACAATAGCTGCATTGTCGGCAACTGGAGTAACACCCTCGAAATCACACACACCGGTTGCAATTGTGTCAATTGCACAAGTATTCACGTCAATTGTAAATACAGGAGCAACTCCTTGATAATAACCGGTAAACCAGATGGAATTGCCGTTCTTAGCCCATTCAATCTGTTCGGGCCAATAATCCCAATTTGCAGTCAGGTCACGTTTCTCTTTTGTAGCGACATCCATAACCATCAGGCGCTTCTTGTCGCTCTCAAATTTTGCAGTTTCCATTGAGAGCCAAGCCACTGATTTTCCATCAGGTGAGAACTTGGGATCGGTGTCATAACCCATAATTCCCTCAGTCAGATTAACTGTAGTTTTAGCAGCGAGGTCATAGAGGTACAGGTCGCTATTGGTAGAAAAGGCATAGTCCATGCCCTTGAGCTTGCGAGACACATAAATGAGTGATTTGCTATCGGGAGCCCAAGCAAAGGCGTCGGCACCTCCGAAGGGACGCATTGGACATTCATATGGTTCGCCCTCCATAATATCAATGGCATTTGTAACCTCTGTCATTGAGAAGTCAGCCACGAATGGATGAGGAATCTGACTTACCCATTCATCCCAGTGTTTATACATGAGATCATCAACTACACGTCCGGATGTTTTTGGAATGTCTTTGAAAAGTTCTTCATTCTTATTATAAGGATCGATAGGGGAGCCGTAAATAATTTTTGACTCATCAGGAGAAATTTCAAAGCATTCGATGCCGTTTTCTACGGCTGTTAGACATTTTACTCCTGAGCCATCGGCATTCATAACATGCACCTGTGTTTTTCCCGTTTTATCATCCTTGCGAAGGAAAGCAATCTTACTGCCCCCATCAAGCCAGCGAAGGTTTGATTCGGAGGAAGCTGTTGTTGTGAGGCGCTTCATGTTCTGGCCATCAGCATCCATAGAATAAATCTCTGCATTGGATTTGTTCTCCTCAATGCTTTCATAAGCAAGAGTAAAGATAATCTTACTTCCATCGGGTGATGGCACGGCACCTGATATGCGTCCAAACGCTTCCAATACCTCTGGGGTGAGCATACCGTTAGTGATCTGCACTTCAGGTTTCTCAATGACCTTGTCGGAAGACGTCTCGGCAGTTCCCTGACAGCCTGTCAGCGCCAAAGGAAGGATAATACTGCCCATTGTCATTGCTAATTTGTTCATTTCAAACAATATAAAGGTTTAGATTTAAGATTTTACGAAAAATAATCGAGGGTTAATTGTCTTTCCCGACAAAATTAGTCAAAATTCTCCAAACTTCCAAAAATAATTAAGAAGGTTGTTTTAAGGCTATAAGATACATAAATTTATATTTCAATTTGCGCAGTGATTCGAAATGAAAATAAAAATTTATGCAATTATATTTGCATGGAAACAACAAATGTGTTAATTTTGCGCCATGATTCGGAAAACGAAAATAGACATACACAAAGTTTAGAGATTCTGACTGAATGTCAGACCGCTCAAAATCTTAGATTTAGTAATGATAGCCAATACTATGTGCTTACGTAAGGATGGTATCATGAGATCTTTGACATTTTGAGCGGACGTCCGGAGGAAGGCCTCCGGCGAACTAAATAACATCGATTGCAACCACACAAGAGTCCGCAGTGGAATTTGCAATCGATATTTTTTTATCTCTAAACTTTTAAATGTATGAAAAAATTAAATCTAATTCACACAATCTCTCTCAAGGCTCTCGAAGCCAAAGCTCGTAAAGCAGCTGCCACAGCAGCTGCCACTTCCAAGAAAGAGACCATAAAATCTAAAAAAGCCAAAACCAAAAAAATACCGATGATCGAGCGAGAAATTCGCTCGATTTTTCATACTCTTCGCATAAATGCGACAGAGAACCAGATGGTCATATTAGACCAGTCAAACAAGGGTTCCTTGAGTAAAGCAATTGTCAGTATCTATAATCAAGATGACATCAACCGGTACAGAGTGGAAGATGCAGCCTATCGTGAATTGGTTGCCCAAGCAGGAAACAGAGGTAATAATCGCAAACCACGCAAACCACTTCCTGTTGTGATGTATGTGTTTTATTCTCACACGCTTGATGACCAAAAAATTGGTTCTGTTGCCATTTATGGTCCGGATGCTTCTATGCAACGGAACATTATCCTGAAAAATGGGTCACTTTTCGGACACAGGGTAATCAGTGCAGACCTTGAAATGGGAAGACGGTTGTTTGTTGATGTCAAACTTGCTGCTTGATTGACCAGTAAATCATCAAGGATCGCGTGCGTGAAGTGTAAGTGACAGAAAGCATGATTTGTAGGAACAGCTCTTTGCAATGTGGTATTAGTAATCACAGGTAGTATTAGTAAGCAGATGATTACTTTAACATGTCAAAGGCTTGTCCCTACAAATATTCACTGTCTAAACACCTCTCATGTGAGGTACTTTTTTTAATCTTATAATCGGTAAATAAATAAAATGAAAGAATTATTTCTGATGGCTGAAGCGGGGAATGCTGAGGTTCAAGCACGTATGGCTGAAAAATATATGGTACGTGGTGATGTAAAAAATGCATTGATATGGGCTGATCTCTCTGCTGCCCAAGGCGAACCGATGGGGTTATATGTGTTGGGGATGTGTTACCTTAACGGTTATAGTGTTGAAAAAGATGTTGAGAAAGCACGTAATCTGTTCAAGGAATCGGCTGATAAAGGTTGTCACCGGGCATTGGCCGGACTGGCATGCATATTATTTGAGGAAGGCCGTCCATTCTGTAAGGAAGCGTTGACATTGATTCGCAGGGCGGTGGCTGCCAATGATTCCAAAGGTCAGTATCTTCTTGCGTTATTCCATAAGGGTGGAATGGGTGTGATAAAAAGTTTCTATAAATATAAGGCATTACTAACTCAATCGGCAGAACAAAACTTTGTACCTGCCATATATGATCTTTCACAACTCTATCTTATTGAGAATACACCTTTTTATGATGAAGAGAAAGGTCTGGAGCTACTGAAGATGGCTGCCCATCAAGGTTTCCCAAAAGCTGAAGCTCACTTGGCATATCTAATTCTCGACGGGAAAGGAGTAGAAAAAGATGAGATAAAGGCGTTCAAGATGTTTCAGCATGCTGCTGAGAAAGGGTGTGCGGAAGCAATTCGTTCTTTGGGATTCTGCTATATGGAAGGCAAAGGTGTTGGAAAAGATCTGAAAGTTGCAGGCAAACACTTTAAACATGCCGCTTCGCTCGGCTTGGTCGACTGTGAAGAGTTAGCTGAGATAGTATTAGGAGGTAAGCAAAAGCTAAAGGAAATGATTGCAGGGCCATCTGCCAAAGCAGAATTTGAACTACGTAATAGGGTGGAAGAAGAGGCTAAAGAGGGAAATCCTGAGGCTCTTTACAGACTCGGCTGTTTCTACATATACGGTAAAGTTGACCAATGGTTGCCATATGAGAAAGACTATGGAAAAGCACGCGAATGCTTGACTAAAGCGGCTAATATCGGGCATATTCAGTCAGCCTATGGTTTAGGGTGTCTTTTGCAATACGGTTATGACAACCATGCCCCAAATCTTGAAGATGCTATGCCTTGGTATGAATTTGCTGCAGAACAGGGGCATGTAGAGGCTATGACCAACCTTGCTTTCTGCTATCAGAATCTTGGTAATTCTATAAAAGCAGTTGAATGGCTTGAAAAAGCAAGTGAGGCCGGAGATACTATGGCACAAGGAATGCTCAGCTTTCATTATTTATATGGTATTGGTATTGAGGAAAATTATAAAAGGGCGTTTGAACTCGCGTTTAAGAGTGCAGAAGCGAATGAAGCGGATGGACAAAAAATGCTTGGTTTATGTTACCTGGACGGTAAAGGTGTAGAGCAGGACATTGAAAAAGCTGTTGAGTATCTTACCAAAGCAGCGAATCAGAATAACGAGGCAGCGATGTTACTTATGGGTCGCTTATTGATGGGTGATTTCGGATATGAAAATACTGATTATGAAATTGCAGAGGAATTGCTTTCAAAAGTAGCCAACATGGGTAATGCTACTGCTGCTTACTATCTTGGTATTCTTTATCACAGTTTTCTCAATGAGCCTCAAATGGCATTTCAAGCGTTTGTCCATTCTGCTAAATTGGGCAATCAAGATGCTAAGGATGTACTTGTTCAGATTATCAAATGTAATAACTGCTAAGCTTCTCATGCTCCGAGCGTAAATCCATTTCGGACGGTTGTGTCAAACAGGTTCAGTTTTATCTTTTTCTTAAAGACACATTTCCTGATAAATAGGCCTAATTTGCAAAAAGTATTTAAATGGACATGATTTAATTGCGTACCAAAAGTTTTTCCTAACTTTTGGGACGTGGTTCAGCTAACGCTATAAGTTAAACCATTGTTCTATTTCCTGACAATGACAGGAGTTGTTACTTTGATATTTATGAAAACTTGACGTTAGGAAGGAATTTTTCTTCTTATAGGTATAGGGATTAATAAGAGAAATTCGTAATTTTGCATTAAATTAAGGCAGAATGATTCGGCTTTATAACAGTTCAAATATTATATAATGAGAGTTAGCAAAACATTTAATAGAGCAATAGTAGTGATTGCCATGTCCGGCTCAATGCTATTCCTTAGTTGTCATAATGAGGGAAATGATATTCCTGACAATAATGTTGACAAGCCTTTGTCACAATTTAATACACCAGTAGAGAATGCATGGCTCGCGAGTGGTACTTACAGTATTACCCACTTTAACTCAGCACAGACAGATGCATTTCCTTATGCTGTGAAAGATGGATTTTATACTATAAATCCTGATGATTGTGAATCGAGTTGGAGTGGTCCGGTAAACTTAATGACCATTGCTTCAACATCTTCCGATTATATGTGGGGTGTCGGGAGCGACCGGGTTTCGTATATTAAAGTTGCTAACGGGGAGTTTGAGAAAGTGGCTGAAGCAGCTATGCCGGGTGTGACTATGCGTACGAAAGCAGATCTTGAGAAATTAGCCGCAATCTATTCTTCAATTTCAGAACTTGAGACAACAGTAAAAGAAGTATTAGGTCCTACTCCTCAAGTAGCGATCTCCAATGGCAACTATGTGCTGTGCGATTGTGATAACAATATTTTTGTCAATGCAGGAAGAATCTTGGCCAGCTATAGCCTTATTGATAAGATTGATCCGGCCAAAGGTATCAAACTTAACGGTCAGATTGACTTGACTCCCCATATCTTTGGATCATATACAATTGTGGGGGTCTCTATGAGTTATGACGGGTATCTTATAGTTGCGTCTCAGAAAGGGCTGGTGACTTTAGACAGAACTTTATCAGGAGTCATTGATTCTTATCCTTTTGGGGAGGACCAAATACTTACCAATTCAATTTCAAATGATGAAAATGGAGGGGTATATGTGGCTAGCAATAGCACTGTTTCCGGAGGAAAAGGGATTATGCAAAAAGTGATTTGCAAGAATGGACAATTCTCGGATAAAGAAGCTGAAGGAGCTTGGCAGGCATACTACGACGGTGGGCCGGAAGCACCAGCCATAAAGCATGGCTATGGCACAGGCTCAACACCAACCTTGATGGGATTTGGCGATGAAGAAGATAAGTTGGTCGTAATTACAGACGGAGCGAAAAGAATGAAGCTTGTTGCTTTCTGGAGAGACGAGATACCTATCGATGCCCAGAAATTAGATGCTGCTAATCCACGCCTTGCAGGCGAGTTTGAAGTATCGTGTGGATTACCATCTAATACAGAATGGATACAATCAGAACAATCTGTGGTTGTAGGTGGATATGATGCCTTTGTGGTAAATAATATAGATGCCGCTACGGCTGTGATACCGGATAAAGTGATTGGAGTCTTGGCAATCGGGCCATTGACACCTGGACCTAAAGGTGCCGAGTGTGTAAGATGGAATGTGAAAGAAAACAAGTGGGAAAGCAAATGGTGTCGTGCTGAAGTAAGTTCAATCAGCATGATTCCTTCAGTAAGTATTCCGTCAGAAATGGTGTTTGTCAATGGGTATGAGAGCGCAGGCTGGGGTGTCACAGGAATGGATTGGAAGACCGGAGCGACACGTCATCGTGTAGTGTTCGGCAAAAACAATCGTGGTAATGGTGCCTATGCTGTAATACAATATTTGCCAGATGGCAACTTGCTTTTTAATTCTGTAACTGGCCCATTTAGGGTGAGGTTTTAATGGATTTTATACAACCAAAGATATGTCTTATAAATTAGAGTAGGTTATACTTACTCCATTTATAAGACATATCTTTTAGATAAACATACTAATGTATTTTAATTTTCAGCCATATTGTTACAATGATTTTACTTTCTGAGTTAAATAAATGAGTAGTAAATAAGAAGATAAAATTTATTGATTTAATGTTAACCTTTTTCAAATTAGGGTATATATATTTGAATGAGGAGTAAATCCATGTGCGACAAACTCTAAGCCTCAGAAGAGTATCTGTGGTTTTAACTCTATAAAAACTCATAATCTCAAAATAATGAATACAAGAAAGATTTTGAGTCTTTCAAAAAGATTCAATCCAAGATCAATAAGTAAGATGATGCCGATGATGTTTAACTTTGGCTCTTATCTTCCTATGCTCATGAGTGCTTCTGCAGACATGAGAAAAATGGATAAATTACCCGACTCATGTTGGGATCCAAACGCACCACACCCTTTCTATGACCCTGGCGAGAAACAAGACATACTTGAACGTTTAGATTGGCTTTGTAAAGAAGTGATTGTTGCACCACAGTCCCTAATTGATAAAATGCCGTCGGCGATAGGAAGAGAATATCAAGGGCAGTGGGCTTATTATGCTATCTCCATGACAGTAGCGTCTCTTTCAAATATTGCGTTAATTTATCCTGAGCATAAAGAGTGTTCTCTGGAGAATATTCCTAAGTTGATTGATATGGCTTTGACTCCGACAATAAAGCTTTACGACACAATGAAATGGAAGGAAGATGCTATTGCATCATTGAACGGTCCGAGAAGTCATATGACATATCTGAGTATTCTTGCTTGGATGATTGGACACTACAAGCTTACAGGTGGCGATAACAGATATAACACCTTATATCATAAGGTGTGCGACACTTTATACCGTAGGATGCTTGCAAAAAGAGATCTGAACCTCCCATCTTTCCCAAACGGTATTGTCTTTTTCCCTGATATGATGTTTACACCGTTGGCATTAACTATCTATTCAAAGTTCTTTAATGGTAAATATGATGATATAGTTAAACATTGGAGTGAGCTTACACGTAAAAATTGGTTGGATAGTAATACCGGTTTGATAATATCGCGTTATTATTCTTCCGGCAAACGTAAGGCTCCCTGTGGCTCTTACGCCGGATTGAATTGTTCTTGTTTGGCTTCATTTTCAGAAGCTTTTGGTTTGGAGCAATATATCCGTACGAAGGAAGTGTTTTGTCGCACTGACAATACCGGTAAATATGGTGCAGTCAGAGAGTATCTCGACAAGTCACCTAAGCTTGCTTTTGATGTTGATGCCGGCATTATAATGAATGGTATGAGTCCCTCCGGCACTTCCTTTATTCTTGGGGCAGCTACTTATTTCTGTGATTGGAAATTCCGAAGACAGTTACTTAACACTGCTGACAAGGCAGGGGGGACTGTTCACAATAAAGAAACCCGCCATTATAAACTTGCTGAGTTTATGCTGACGGGAGAGGCTATAACGCTCGCAATGCGTACGAATGTAAAACGTTGGTAATCCTGACAAATGTAAGATTAGCAGTGGATTACATTCAAATTGTAAAAGGAGACTCAAACATAGTGGTCTATTGAGGATGATTCTTGGGTAGCGATGTCGAAAAGTTTGTCTTGGAGGCTGGTAATCGGGGTTGGAGGGAGGAGAGATATGAAGAGAATTCCGATTCCAATTATTGCAGGAAAGACATACCATAATTCATTTGCATTTTTCATAGCCGCGACTATGAGGAAATATAATGTCATGTAAGTAGACATGTCAGATAGCCAGATGTTGATAACGACCTTCTGAGGGCGTTTAATCCAAAACCACAGCGTATAAACAATTGCAAAGAGAAAACATACAGATGCAGCAGAAAGTGGCAATAATAAACTGTTACAGCACCCCGTAAGCAATAATGATATTTCAAGGACGATAAAAATTGAATTCATCGCCTTGTTTTGGAAAAAAGCATATAGACGTGGATGATACATCATAAATTTTTTCATATTCCAAAAAATTAAAGGGATTTAAATTAACTTATTAACGAGAGCGTTGTCTCAGTTATTACGCCTATTGTCCCTATATGATTTTGATGTTTTCTTATTTCCGAGATAATAATCTCCTCGACGATTAGATGACAGCTTTTCACCATAGAGACGGTCAATGAGGTCAGGACGATGAAGTCGTCGAAGCTCATTGATCAGTTCTTTTTTTGCTTCCGGCTTATACCAAAAAAAGAATTGGCGCTGGGCAAGTTTTTCCTTCTCAGTCCGTGCAGTGAATACCTTCTCACCAGTATAAGGATGATAACCGGAATAATAAATTTCTGTCGCCACTGTCATTGGAGTCGGAGTAAAATCCTGTACCTGCTCAAGATGAAAATCCAGATCCTTGGTTGTCGCTGCCAATTCTGCCATGTCAACCTCTTCACAAGCAGGGTGTGAGGATATAAAATAAGGAATCAGTTGTTGACGTAAACCGCATTTTTGATTCACATCATCGAATATTCTTTTGAATTTCCGGAATTGTGAGAAAGAGGGTTTACGCATACAGTCCAATACCCGGTCGGAAGTGTGTTCGGGAGCAACCTTCAGTCTTCCGCTGACATGACTTTTTATGAGTTCCTCAAGATATTTCTTGTTAGTATCATTAACAATATTGCTCTTATTGGCAGCCATAGCCAGATCATATCTTACACCACTTCCAATGAAGGATTTCTTTATCTCCGGCAGTTTATCAACGCTTCTATAAATGTCAAGAAGTGGGGAGTGATCATTATTCAAGTTAGGACATGGCTTAGGGTAAAGACATGATGGGCGAGAACATTTCGCGCATATTGACTTGTCATAACCCCCCATTGCATACATATTTGCCGAAGGACCCCCTAAATCTGATAAATAACCTTTGAAGTCTTCCATTGCACAAACTTGCTTAACCTCCTTCATGATAGAGTCTTTGGAGCGGGAAGAAATGAACTTACCCTGATGTGCGGAGATAGTGCAAAATGCACACCCGCCGAAACAGCCCCGATGCAGATTGACTGAATGACGGATCATGTCGTAAGCCGGGATCACTTTACCTCTATAGCGCGGATGAGGCACACGGGTATATGGGAGATCAAAAGAAGTATCAATCTCTCCTTGTTTCATTGGAGGATACATTGGATTTATCTTCAGCATCCTTCCATTAGTTTCTTGCCATATTACCTTACCGACATACTTATTTGATTCTTCCTCAATATGGCGGAAATTTTGCGATTGAAGTCTTTTGTCTTTAAGACATGACTCAAAACTATTAAGCACAATATCATTCTCTCCCGGTGATTCAGAAGAGAAAAAAGCTGTCTGGGGAACATCAGTTATATTTTCAATTTTTTCACCATTGCTTAGCCTTCTCGCCAATTCGAGAATAGTGCGTTCACCCATGCCGTAACTTATCATGTCGGCGGGGGCGTCAGCAATTATAGAAGGACGCAGTCTGTCTTCCCAATAATCGTAGTGAGACACCCTACGCAGAGAAGCTTCTATTCCTCCTGCAATTACAGGCACGTCTGGAAATAGGTCCTTCAGTATTTTGGAATAAACAATCGTAGGATAATCTGGTCGCATCCCGTGCTTACCACCGGCTGTGTAGGCATCATCATGCCGGAGGCGGCGGTTAGCAGTATAATGGTTAACCATTGAATCCATCGCACCGGCGGAAACACCAAAAAATAATCTTGGCTTGCCTAATTTCTTAAAATCACGTAGATCATCCCTCCAATTGGGCTGGGGGACAATAGCAACCTTATATCCGGCCTTCTGAAGAGTTCTTCCGATTACGGACGCTCCAAAAGATGGGTGGTCAACGTAGGCATCGCCGGAAAAAATGATGACATCCGCTTGTTCCCAACCAAGCTTTTCCATTTCCTCTTTTGATGTGGGCAGGAAGAGCTCACGGGGTTTTATTGGGAAAGTTACTTCCGGAGTTTTCCTCTTCTGGTCGTTATTCTTTAACTTTAGATGTGGCTCTTTCATTTTCCTTTGCTTCAAGAAGATCTTTTAAGGAGAGCAATTCATCACGCAACTTTGCGGCAGCAATAAAATCAGTCTTTCGTGCGGCAGCAATCATTTCCTTATTGACTTTGTCAATTCGAGCAGATAATTCCTCTTTCGACATATATTCAATAATCGGATCTGCTGCAAGTCCAACCTCATGCTCTTCCTCGATATAAGGACGGGGTGAAGTGGATTTGGCTCGTGATAAAGGCTTGTTGCCGGAAGATTTTGGAGCAGAAGAACTTTTGCTTGCTTCTTTTTCTCCATAAAGCTCGATCAGGTCTTTAGCTGATGATTTTTTGACAATCGGCTGAGGTGTGATTCCGTTGGCTTCATTATAAGCCATTTGTTTTGCACGTCTGCGTTCTGTCTCGTCAATAGTGCGCTGCATGCTGTCGGTGATTTTATCGGCATACATGATGACTTTCCCATGCACGTTACGGGCAGCACGACCTGCAGTCTGGGTCAAAGAACGGTGGTTTCTGAGAAAGCCTTCTTTATCAGCATCAAGAATAGCCACCAGACTTACCTGAGGCAAATCAAGGCCTTCCCTAAGCAGATTGACACCCACAAGCACATCATAAACTCCCTCTCTTAAATCTTCAAGTATTTTGATTCTTTCAAGAGTGTCGACGTCACTGTGGATATATGCACTTCTAACTCCCCATTTCTGAAGATGGTTGTCAAGTTCCTCAGCCATGCGCTTGGTGAGGGTGGTAACGAGCACACGTTCTCCTGCCTCAATCCTCAGTTGAATCTCTTCCATAAGATCGTCAATCTGATTCATGGTCGGTCGTACTTCAATTTCTGGATCAAGGAGGCCGGTGGGTCTTATGATCTGTTCTGTGAAAACTCCTTCAGATTTAATGAGTTCATAATCACCTGGAGTGGCGCTGACATAAATCTTCTGTGGCGTAAGGCTTTCAAATTCTTCAAATTTAAGAGGGCGATTATCTATTGCAGCCGGCAATCGGAAACCATATTCCACAAGATTCATTTTTCGAGAAATGTCACCACCGTGCATCCCCCTGATTTGAGGCAGAGTGACATGGCTTTCGTCAATGATCGTGAGGAAATCGCGTGGGAAATAATCCAGCAGACAGAAAGGGCGCATGCCGGGTTCCCTGCCATCAAAATATCTTGAATAATTCTCTATTCCGGCACAATGGCCAAGTTCTTTCATCATCTCTATATCGTAAGTTACCCTTTCCCGAAGTCTGTCGGCTTCCATTATCCGACCCTCACGGGCAAAGAAATCACATTGCTTTCCTAAATCAAGGGTAATTTGATCGATTGCCGATGCCATACGCTCCTTGGAGGTTACGAAAATGTTAGCCGGATATATGTTAAAACCTTCCAAAGAAGAAAGGACAGTACCATTGATAGGGTCAATCGTCTGGATCTTCTCTATCTCATCGCCCCAGAATATTACTCTAAGCTGTATCTCTTCAAAAGAGAGCATGATGTCAACAGTGTCTCCCTTCACTCGGAATTCGCCCGGGAAAAGGTTTATTTCAGTACGTGAATAAAGAGAATCGACGAGTTTCCGGAGGAAAGCATTCCGTGATATGGTGTCACCTATCTTAATATGAACCACGTTCTGTGAAAAATCTTCCGGATTACCCATACCATAAATACAGCTTACAGAAGATACAACTACAATATCCCTACGGCCCGATAGGAGAGATGCAACAGTAGAAAGACGCAGACGCTCAATCTGGTCGTTTATCATCAAATCTTTCTCTATATATTTATCCGATGACGGGATATAAGCTTCCGGTTGATAGTAATCGTAATAACTTACAAAATATTGCACGGAATTTTCAGGGAAGAAGGTCTTAAATTCCGAGTAAAGCTGTGCTGCAAGAGTTTTGTTATGGGAGAGTATAAGTGTAGGACGCTTCACTTCCTGAATGACATTAGCCATTGTGAATGTCTTTCCGGAGCCAGTCACGCCAAGGAGGGTCTGATGTTGGTTGCCATCACTAACCCCTTTTGCAAGTTCGGCGATTGCTTCCGGCTGATCTCCAGTAGGCCGATAGTCGCTTGTGAGTCTGAAATCCATATAGTTGCTGATTTTATTACAAAAATAATAAAACTTATCCTAATAAAAAAGTCAAGAGGCATTTTTTTCAATTATTAGGAA
>CAZQSD010000071.1:0-16073 GCA_964595885.1 uncultured Sangeribacter sp. | reverse complement strand
GCCAGATAAGCGGCCGGTGGAACCACTACTTCCGAAGGAAAGGGAATAAAGGAACTCTCAATCACCATAAATACAAACACAAAAAGATAGTTTGCATTCTCCACAAACCATTGGAAAAACTGACTGGCATCAAAAATTGCCAGTGGAATAAGATCTAATATCATATCTTAATTTGTTAAAAAACCAATAGCCATTTACCCGGTTTCATCAATTGTCAACATACCTGTCTCCCTAAGCATAGTGCGATAAAAATCAGCCTTTTTCTCCAATTTCATGGGATATGCCCTTGAAGATGATGGCATGCGCCAATGTCTGAACTTTCTGATTATGCCATCAGGTAAAGTTATCTCACATTGAATCCACTCTCCTACCCGAGGTACGTCCGTGCCGGTAAGCCCGGCAATTATACCGGCAGCCTTTTCGCCGGTGGTGGCTACCGCCACACAATCGGGAATCTCTGCCAAAGTTGCTCCAAGATCAATCGGCCTATCGATCTGGAGCCACTTGTCAGAGGCATTATCTTTTGTGCGCACCACTTCCTTGCCTGTGTCGCTAAGGGCAATGCCCTTCTCCAGCAACAGTGTCTTGATTTCTTTCAGGCGAAAAGTCTTATTCTCCTTATCAACAAGAGCCTCCTTGTCGTCGAAATAAATCAGCCCGAATATGCGCCACATGTCATTTATGAAATTCGGATAATAGAAATTCATCGACCAGCGATTTTGCTTCGGTGGAAATGTGCCACACATCAGCAAACGGGCATTCTGCGGCAGAAAGGGTTCTAACGGATGGGTCTCTTTCATTTCAGTTTGAGAGCCGCAACCACATTGTCTGCCAGGCGTGAGATGGCCGCATAAGTTTCTTCCTTAGCCGAATGTTTCATCTCCAGTGTGTCAACCACTTCAAGATTAATCTTAGCAGCGTAATCATTCAGGCCCTTTTGAGCTGCAGAGGCCCATGTGAATGAGCCGAAGGTAGCAAACACCTTATTCTTTATTTCGCGGGTCTCCATTGCGATCATAAACTGCTCCACGGGGGGAAATATGTGCATGGAATAGGTGGCTGAGCCAACTATAAGGCCTTCATATCTGAAAGCATCAGTGATCATGTCACTCATGCTTGATTTAGAGGCATTATGTATTTTAATCCGGCGCACTCCTCTTGCTGCAAGCTGTCTGCCGATTTCCTCAGCCACTTCTGCAGTGTTACCATACATAGAACCGTATATAATCGTAACCCCCGCCTCACTCTCATAACGACTGAGCTTATCATATATGCTCACCACTTTAGGAATCTCCTCATGCCATACCGGACCATGTGTTGCACAAATATAATTGATGGTCAAATCTTTTGTCTTATCAAGCGCACGCTGCACGAAACGTCCATATTTGCCCACAATATTAGAATAGTAGCGATACATCTCATAACGATACCAATCCGTATCCATTTCAGTATCCACCACACCCCCGTTGAGAGCGCCAAACGTTCCGAAGGCATCCCCTGTAAATAGCACACCACTCTCCTCAATGTAGGTCATCATTGTTTCAGGCCAATGCACCATCGGAGTAAGGATAAATCGCAAGTTCTTCCCTCCTATATTAATTGTCTCTCCATCCTTAACCTCAAGAAAACGATCATCTTCCACACCATAATATCCCTTTACCATAGCAATAGTCTGCTTATTGCCAATCAGTTTGGCATTTGGAAAATGATCAAGGACTACCGGAATACCTCCTGAATGATCAGGCTCCATGTGATTAACAACAAGATAATCTATGGGTTTATTGCCAATCTGATTAATGATCGAACGTATAAGATCCCTTACGGCTCCAATTTCTACGGCATCAATCAATACCGTCTTCTCCTCACCTTTTACAATATAAGAATTATAGCTCACTCCGTTAGGAAGGGGCCAGAGAGCTTCAAATCGGTCTGTGGTGCGGTCATTGACACCCACATAAATCACATCTTTTACTATTTCTCTGATATTCATATGAATATGATATTTATTATTTATCCCAATGATTTATCCATAGCATTACTCCATATGATGATGCATGCTAAATAAGGGAGTAAAGTCATTGAGAAATCATTATAATATTGTTTAGACTCTGCAAAATTAGATAAAAAACCAAATATAGCCAAGATAATTATTATTGATTGGGTAAATTTGAGTAATTTTGCATTCAGAAATTGCAACTACACATTAAATGAAAGCATCAATCGTAACTATTCTGCTATTGGTCATATCAAATGTGTTTATGACCATAGCATGGTATGGCAACCTCAAGCTACAAAACGCCGGCATCACGAAAAGCTGGCCGCTCTTTGCCGTCATCTTAGCATCTTGGGGAGTTGCATTGCTTGAATACTGCTTTATGATTCCCGCCAACAGGATTGGATTTCATGAAAACGGTGGACCCTTCTCCCTTTTCCAATTGAAGATCATACAGGAAGTGATCACGCTTACTGTGTTTACGGTCCTCGCCATGTTTTTCTTTTCTGGCGAAAAACTTCATTGGAACCATATCGCGGCATTCATATGTCTTATCGGAGCGGTTTGCTTCACTTTCCTTCCAACAAAATAAGTCTCTATGAAATTTCATTTTGCACCCGTACAAGGCCATACAGATGCTGCCTATCGTCATTTTCATGCTTTAAACTTCGGAAACCATAC
Organism: uncultured Sangeribacter sp.; assembly: GCA_964595885.1. GTDB lineage: Bacteria > Bacteroidota > Bacteroidia > Bacteroidales > Muribaculaceae > Lepagella. The sequence continues at coordinate 13,399 of CAZQSD010000071.1, read as the reverse complement.
TGAGTATTACACCCCTTTCATTCGCCTTGAAAAGGGAGGTTTGCGCAACCGTGACTTAAAAGATTTAACCTCCGGTCTTAATGAGATAAGCGGCGTCGTTCCTCAAATCATCTTCCGCGACCGTGATGAGCTGAACTCTCTTGTGAAACTTCTGAAAGAGAATGGTGCCTCCGCCATCGACCTCAACATGGGTTGTCCCTTCCCTCTTCAGACCGGACATGGCAGAGGGGCTGCCACAATCGCTAATACTCAATTAGCACAATCCGTAGAAGAAATGGTTAATGCCAATCCGGATATAAAGTTTTCCGTGAAGATGCGTCTCGGACTTGTTGATCCTGATGAATGGCACATACTTCTATCACACCTTAATAATATCCCTCTTTCCCACATAGCTGTCCATCCAAGAGTGGCAAAACAGCAATATAATGGCGACCTTTATCTTGACAGGTTTGGAGAACTTCTGGGCGCCAGCAAAAATCCGGTGGTCTTCAATGGTGAAATCCATACTCCCGATGACATAAGACACATCATAGAAACATTTCCTCAAATTAATGGAATAATGATAGGTCGCGGACTGCTTGCACGCCCGTCTTTGGTAGCGGAATATATTGCCGGAGAAGAGATAGAAAAAGAGCAACGCCTAAAACTCCTGCTTAAATTTCATCGCCAGCTATTGGATTTCTACGAATCAACACTATGTGGTGATTCACAGATCATATCAAAAATTAAACCTTTCTGGGAATACACTGAAAAAGAAATTGGCAGAAAGGCTTACAAAGCAATAAAGAAAGCCTCCAACATTGCAAAATATCATTCTGCTGTAGCAACAGTGCTCGGCTAATCCAATTTATTATATGCAATTGGTGACACCTATATAAATAGAAATACTAACAGGAATGAAAATACTGATATTATCAGCAATGGATAAGGAAAAAGAACTCCTTGCCACGCTCTTAGAAGACACTCGTGAAGAATGCTTTGCCGGTATACCTGCTTTGGCAGGAAAAATCGGACACAATGAAGTCATTTTGGCAAAGTGCGGGATAGGCAAAGTAAACTCTGCCCTCAATACGTATCGCCTGATAACCGCAGCAAACCCGGAGCTTGTAATAAATAGTGGAGTCGCAGGAGGTGCTGGCATCCCTGTGGGAAGCCTACTCCTGGCTGACAGGGTAGCATACGACGATGTATGGTGCGGACCGGGCACAGAATATGGTGCAGCCGATGGGTTCTCCCGTTTTTTTACTCCTTCTCAAGAAATAATTGCCCTGGCAAAACAAATGATTGACAATCCGGACATCGTATATGGACTTATATGCAGCGGTGACAAATTCATATCTTCTGCCGAGGAGATAGAGTTTATTCGCTCACATTTCCCTGATGTCAAGGCTGTAGACATGGAGTCGGCTGCTATCGCACATACATGTGCAATGTCGTCAATTCCTTTTAGCATAATCCGTGTGGTAAGCGACACACCCGGGGAGGGAGAAAATATCTCACAGTATAAGAACTTCTGGAAAGACGCCCCTCAGAAAACATTTTCTACCGTGAAGACTCTTATTGAGCATCTTTAGTCTTTCCGGATGCCTTAGTCCCTTCTGTTGGTTTTCTCCTTTTCCGGTTGCCATAACGTTTTCCCTTTGTCCATCTTCTTCCGGACGAAGGTTTTTTATTATCCTCATTCTTTGAATAATCAGGAGTTTCTCCAAGCTCGGTAGCTACGGGAAGTTTTTCCACTTCCTTTCCAAGAAGTTTCTCAATACTTCTGAATCTACTCCTCTCCTTTTCGCTTATAAAAGTATAGGCACTCCCCTCCCGGTCAGCCCTGGCGGTTCTGCCAATTCGATGGATATAGTCTTCCGCCTCCCGAGGCACATCATAGTTAATCACAGTCTCGATATTGTCAATGTCAATGCCTCGTGAGATTATGTCGGTGGCAACAACCACGTTTATACTGCCTGCCTTAAACTTCAGCATCACCTCATCACGCTCATTTTGTTCAAGGTCGGAGTGCATCGCTGCAACTTTCAGATTCATCTTTTTCAGAGCCTGCGCCAAATCTTTTACCTTTAATTTTGAAGAGGAGAAGATTATTACGCGTCTCGGAGGAGTCATCCTAAAAAGATTTTCCAAAATAGGCAGTTTCTGCTGCTCATAGCAGACATAGGCAAACTGACTTATTTTGTCAGCAGGTTTTGACACCGCTAATTTGACCACCGCAGGATCATTCAGAATCTTTTTAGCCATCTTCTGAATTTTCGGAGGCATCGTGGCGGAAAACAGTAAGGTCTGGCGCTGTTTGGGCAAATGCGACACAATCTGCATTATGTCGTCAAAAAAACCCATGTCAAGCATCCTGTCTGCCTCATCAAGAATAAAAAATGAAACTTTCGACAAATCCACATACCCCATGCTGAGGTGAGCCAACAACCGTCCGGGAGTGGCAATCACCACATCCGCCCCCATTTTAAGTCCTTTACGTTGCTGCTCATAGGTATTGCCATCAGTACCCCCGTAAATAGCCATACTGCTTACAGGCATAAAATATGCAAAGCCCTGCATCTGCCTGTCAATCTGCTGTGCCAATTCACGAGTGGGAGCCATGACCACACAGTTTATATTGTCCTGAGGATAATTATCATTGACGAGCTTCTCTATAACAGGAAGAAGATAGGCAGCAGTTTTCCCAGTGCCGGTCTGGGCCACTGCAAGTAGGTCTCGCCCCTCAAGCACCGGGGGAATACTCAGTTCCTGGATTGGAGTGCATTCGTCAAAATGCATGTCATAAAGAGCATCCAGAAGGTCATCGTTGGTAAGGATTTCTTCAAAGGTCATTTGTCAAATCATGTTTATGTTGCAAAATTACTCCTTTTTAACGGAATAATCAATTTTTTATCTTTTTCTAATATTTCCGTCATCTTTTTTTACTTGATTAAAAAATTTATTTAAAATTTTTATTATTGATAATCAATAATTTATATACAAATATATAGATAATTTTAAAAAAAATTCAACTTCCCGAAACAATTTTTTCATTACCTGTGTTATATAGGCATAATAACCAATTAAAACAACAACACAATGAAAACAGCAGAATCTTTCAAATCAAGACTTTTAGGACTTCAGGATAATCTTCTGAGTTTTGCTTACCAGCTTACTACTAACAAAGAAGAGGCTCAAGACCTTCTTCAGGACACTACTTTGAAAGCCCTTGACAACGAAGAAAAATATGTTGACAATGTCAACTTTAAAGGATGGATATTTACCATCATGCGTAATATATTCATCAATAATTATCGGCAAACTGTAAGAAAGGCCACTGTCATTGATCAGACAGAAGACCTTTATCACCTTAATATTTCTCAGGAATCAGGCCTCGCCACTCCTGAAGGTTCAGTAGCCGTAAAAGAAATCTCCGCAGCCCTTGAGAGTTTTTCTGACGATTACCGTATTCCTTTCAACATGTATGTTGCAGGATACAAATATAATGAAATCGCTGAAAAAATGAATCTCCCACTCGGCACTATAAAAAGCCGTATCTTCTTCGCCCGTAAGCGTCTGCGCGAAGAACTCAAAGATTTCAGATAATCTTTAGTCTAAAAAGTTTTTTATTCTGCTTGGAGATTACCTTTTTCCCAATTGAAAGACAGCTATAAATTTCGCATATCAAATATGTATAGGTAAATAAGAGGTAGACAATGTAAACATGCTTTAATTATTTTGAACAATTGCTTAACTAAAATGAATAAAACCAGCTGAGAAAGCTGGTTTTATTCATTTTAAAAATAAGTCTTAGAAACTGAAATGGGCTGAAATGCGCAAACCGCTTTTATCAATTCCCTGAGCGTTAAGATATGACAGCCTCCACACATAGTCAACTCGCAAAAAAGTCAGGATATTGTCAAGGCCGACTCCGATTTCCGTGTAAGGGGTATGTGTCATCGGACTTGAATACGAATCAGCCGGAAATTCGTAAATATTGGGATTCTTTGCAGGATTATTTTTGTCTGACAGACTTCCCATAAGCCCCTTAAAAGTCATGACCTCCCTTATTTTCAATTTTTTCAACAATGGAATCCTGTTAAACAATATTCCATTGCCAAAATATGTAAAGTCAATTGAAGAATAGGCATCGTTAGCAAACTCCATCGGATTCATCAGAGAATAACTTTCAGGTTGAATAGTGTATGACAGGTTAGCATTAGGCCACATCAGCATAGGATAATACACAGTGCTCCACACCTTCCCTGCCTTTAATATAATATCCATATAGCCAAATGCAGACAACCATAGCCGTTTTTGCACTGAAAGCTCGGTCCTATTAAGGGTAAAGGCACTTCCAAGCATACCTTTCGGACCATACTCATGGGTAAGCTGGAATATCCATGCATCAAGATTTACCGGCAGTCGTTGCGTTCTTCCCTGGACAAATCTCTCTCCCGGCGCCCATCGTAGGGAAAGGCTGAATGCCGACTGAACAAAGTGAGAGTCCATATTCCCGTTGGCAAAACGGAATGGAAGCCATCGTGTGGAAATCTGATCCTCACGCCTAAAATCTGCCGATACGGAGAAATTATTGGGTAATTCAAGTACATATCCTATCTTTGCCAGACGCTGATAAGTGGCCAATATACTCTCTTTTCTTTTTAATGACAGAAAAATATTATCCTGACTGGTGAAAAGGTAATGCTGTCCAAGCATGTCCAGATCGTAAGAATAGGAACCATATATCCCATGACGTGGCCATTCATACGAATGGTGTTTCTTAGGATCGAATGAATATTCAATATGAGCGGAATATTTCCATTTATGATCTTTTGTGCCATATGCCACATACCCCTTTGCGAAAAGATGATCGTTTAATGGAGACATTGTCATGGCCCCCAAACGCAGACGCACACCTTCCACGCTTCCAAAACTCACAAGCGTATTGAGCGGACCTAAATCAACCTTGCTTGGTTTACCGGTCTTGACATATCCGCTTTCCATTAGCCCTATGAATTTCTCTCCCCAATAGAATAACGGCACCTTTCGCATTTCCCTTGTCATGCCATCCATATTATCCTCCGCTCGCGTCAAGGGAAGTCTACGCAGATCATTCCATAAAGCCAAATCATTATTATCCGACCTATCAATCGTAAAGTAACGACCCAGTTTCTTATAATAGTCCGCAAGATCTTCTCTTAAGTCATAGCTAAAATTATCGTATACAGTTGTCTTGCGTGCGTATAATTTTGGGGTACCTGACACTATCTGCAATTCTATGCAGACATCATCATACGTTTTATGTCTGTTGCCAAGCGTGTCTTTCTCAAACGACTGGTTGACGTATAGATTCTCAAGATAGTTTAGATTGATGTCATGAGGGGTGCGCATAGTCAGCTTCTTAACAAACATTGTGCTATCGCCGACAGGAACATATATCTTGCCGTTAAAACCCATTGATTCCGGATTACGGGGCATGAAACTCAATTCCACACACCTTTCATCAGCCACATACACAGTGTCAGTCAGATAATACTTATAAAAATCAGGCCCGATAGACGATAACGGACTTACAAGACGATTTTGCAAGATTACAACATCATTGCCAAACACATCCACTTCTCTTATTGCATCTTCCAGAATTATCTGCATATTCTCCTGCGAAATGACCTCGTCCATGCCCCGGCTTCTATATGCCCGCGTCACTTCCTTGTCTGCAGAAGGGTCATTACTTATAAGTCTGGTTGATGCTTTCTCTTTCATTATAAGATTGAGAATCCGTTTGCCAGTCCAGGAGGAGGTGTCAACATAATTTTCAAGAAACTTTCCTTGTTTTGACAAGAAGCCTGAAGAGAAGTCGCTATTGAATTCATTTAACGCCACTACCGTCTTCTCATACTTGTCATAACTGTAAAAAGGTTCTTTTGCAGGGTTATGCCGCTGTGACTGCGACCTTAATTTTCTGACAAATTCCACTGCCGGATTATTCTTTTTAGAATATCTCTCTTTCTTTGGATTTACGATGACCTCATTCAGCTGACGGGCAATAGGAGACAGACGCACAACAACCGTTGTATCGGAATTATCAAACATCAAAGGCTTCGGGTCATAACCTGTATATGACACCGACCAACCTTTGCCATCACCACGCGTCACAATATAAAATGCTCCATTTTCATCAGCCACTTTATTTTCTCTGGGGGAATGTCGTGAAATGATATTGGCAAATGGTAGTGTCTCTCCGGTAATTGAATCTGTCACGATCCCCGACATTCGCTTGCCAGGAGCACCGTAAGCCTCAAATTGTGTCAATAAAAAAACGCATACCGCCGGAATCAGCAATGCCGTTCTGACACGAAATATGGATCTCAGAAAGTGTATTGTCATATGATCAGGGTGACTTAATCATTTAAGTAAGCCATAATCTTAATTCTTAACGGAGAATTCATGAAAATTGTGCATTATCCGAATTTAAGAACAATCTTTTAAGATTTTTGAACAAAAATTAATATCGATCCTTCTCTTTCTTATCATGATTTCATACTTTAAGTTTATTTTCCTAATTTTGCACCATGATAACACAAACTGAATTTACACTAAAACCCCGAACCAACGGTTTTCATATAGTTACTGGTGAGATCCTGGCAGCTATCCCGGAATTGCCGGCTAATGGCCTGCTGAATCTTTTTATCAAACATACCTCGGCTGCCCTGTCAGTCAACGAGAATGCGGATCCGGATGTTAGAATTGACATGAAAAGCATCTTTGACAGGCTCATTAAAGAACGTGAACCCTATTACCTCCATACGATGGAGGGAGATGATGACATGCCTGCTCACGCCAAAACATCCATAATAGGACCTTCTCTTACAATCCCTATTACAAATCATAAGCTTAATCTGGGCACATGGCAGGGAATCTATCTATGTGAATTCCGAGATTATGGCGGCCCACGTAAAATAGTAGCCACAATCATATCTTAATGTTTTATTATTTTAACATCAATATCATATATATGGCAATTGAAATAGAACATAAATATCTTGTTAACGATGACAGTTACAAGGCAATGGCATCTGAACATTACACAATCCGTCAGGGTTATCTTAACCGTCTTCCTGAACGGACCGTACGTGTCCGGACTATAGATGATAGGGGCTTCCTGACCGTAAAGGGAAAAAACAAAGGGGAAGCCCGCCATGAATATGAATATGAGATTCCTTTTCAGGATGCAGAGGAAATGTTAGGTCTCTGCGAACCGGGAATAATCGACAAGACCCGTTACAAAGTCAGATATGATAATTTGATATGGGAAGTTGATGAGTATCATGGTGCCCGTGAAGGTCTCGTGATAGCAGAAGTGGAAATTCCGGTTTCCGGATTTTCATATGCCAAACCTTCCTTCGTAGGTAAAGACGTGACAGGTAATCCGGCCTACTATAATTCACAATTGTGAACATACCGTCATAAATCATTTTCGCTTTTCCAATGCTTTAAGCATCATCTCCAGCTCATCGCGCACGTCCTGAAGCTTATCGATTATATCCATTCGCTTCGTTATGTTGGAGCGATTAAGCCGCATCTGCTCTTTGGCGGCGTCCATCTTTAGCCCCCTTATTTTTAAGAGATAGTAGATGATGCGCAAAGTCTCGATATCATCCGGAGTGTAATACCTTAGATTCGTAGCACTCCGGTAAGGCTTTATTTCCGGAAACTCACTCTCCCAATATCTTAGGGTGGTCTGCGACACGCCTATCAGCTCCGCAGCGTCTTTTATCTTATAATATTTCTTAGTTAAATCAGAAGGTGCCATCTTAATTATACACTTAATCCATTACGTGTCCGGCATTATCAGCCATCTGTAGCATCGTGGTATATTCCTCTGGAGTCAGATCCATAAAATAGTAATTTATTGGGTTCTGCGCCTCCCCTTTGAATCTAACCTCATAATGCAGATGAGGACCGGTTGATTTACCGGTCGATCCTACCCTACCTATTAACTGGCCTCTTTTCACCTCCTCACCTTCCTTTACAAGGATTTCATTCAGATGAGCATAGCGGGTGAGATAATTATATCCGTGATCTATGTCGATACAGTTGCCATATGCTGCTTCCCGACGTGCAACCTTTACCTTGCCGTTACCGGTGGCATAAACAGGCGTTCCCGTTGAGGCCGCATAGTCAATCCCTTCATGAAACATAGTCGAGCCATAAATCGCTTCACGGCGATAGCCAAAGCCCGAAGCAATAGGGTTAGTATGAAGATCTATGGGAAGTATTGAAGGGATATGGGCAAGTTTATCTTTCTGAGTGCCCATCGCTTCCTTCAATTGATCAAAACTCTGTGACTGTGCAAACAGCTTGCGTTCAAACATGTCCATTCGCTGAGTGAGCTGAGTCACCAGGCTTGCGTCACTCATTCGCTCCAGTTCTTTATAACGTGATTCATTGTCAAGCCCCGCAAGACGCTGAGTGCGGCTCATTGGCTCCATCTGCATCATCACCCGATAGAAATTATCATCGCGATCCTGAAGCTGATCCATTACTTTAAGCGAGTTGTCAAGCCTGCGTTTTAAAATGCCATATTGTGCCTTCAAATGTGCATTTTCAGATTTTAGATTTTCTTCTGTCGGAGAGTCAAAACAATAAAACACCACTAAAAACATAACCACCGCAATGACAAAAGCCATTGCCCACGTCTTGCCCCAATAGGCAAAACGCATACGCAAAGACGGATAAACACGTTCAAAGTTATCGGTCTCAGGATTATACTTATAGTAAACGTTTTTTGCCAATGCCAAACTTTATTTCTGCAAAATTAATCTATTTGTCACAATTATCCAACCCTATTGCAAAAAATATTATCTATGAATTGGTTCCCGAAACCTATTAAGGACCTCTAAAAAAAATGCCGTCAGGTCTGAATCACCAGAACCTGACGGCATTTTACTCATCCACCTTTGAATCTTTTATTATCCCATGTCGCCTCAAAGAATCATGAATAATCCATTGCAATTGACCATTTGTGCTTCGGAATTCACGCGCAGCCCATGCCTCAACCTGTTTCATGGTCTCCGGATCAAGACGGAGCAAGAAACCTTTATTAGCTTCCTTAGCCATTATTGATAGAGCGAGCCTGAGTTGATCACAGGTTGTGCGGGTTCATCAGCACATAGCACCACAAGCAGATTGCTCACCATAGCTGCCTTACGCTCCTCATCCAGATCCACAACACCTTCTCTTTTCAGTTGGTCAAGCGCCATCTTAACCATAGACACTGCACCCTCCACAATCTTTTCTCTCGCAGAGATTATGGCAGAAGCCTGCTGGCGACGAAGCATCACGGCAGCAATCTCCGGTGCATAAGCAAGATAATTAAGACGGGCTTCCACTACTTCCATTCCGGCCATGGCCAGACGCTCATTGATTTTGTGCTCAAGCAGCTCATTGATTTCCCGGCCACCATCACGAAGGGTCAGCTCATTAGTCTTTCCGTCAGTATCATCGTAAGCAAAATGACCAGTCACCTCTCTCAAGGCGGCATCGCTTTGGATGCGTACAAACTTCTCAAGCGCAGCATTACTTACCGACGCACCATTTACACCGAGTGACTGTGAATCAATATCAAACACAGCACGATAAGTGTCTTTTATCTTCCATACGAGCACCATGCCTATAAGCACAGGATTGCCAATCTTGTCATTTACCTTGATCGGTTCGATGTCCATATTGCGTATACGCAATGAAAGTTTCTTACGGTTCATGAAAGGATTGACCCAATAATATCCGGTCTTTCGGCAAGTGCCCTTATATTTTCCGAAGAAAATCATCACACGGGCCTGGTTAGGTTCCTGCACAAAATAACCCACACATCCCATTACAAATAAGATACCAAGTATACCGGCAAGGATGAAGCCCAATGTCGGAGCTGTTGGCATCAATCCCCATATTGACAAAATCATCAATGCCGGGATGAGAATGAATGTAAAGAATATCATGGCGAACCCATTGATGGTCAAGCCCGAATACTCATACTCCTTGTTTTTTTCCACTTCTCTTTCCATTGAAATTAATTTTATATGTTTATAATATCATTTTAATATCACAAAATTATATATTTATTTTTATTTACACAAATGTTTCCATTATTTTTTGCATATCGGATTTTTCTTGAGTCTCCATAATTAGATTTTTTAAGTTAAGGTTGGTTAATTCAATAGGGAAATCCTTTATAAGAATATGTTTTTATGGATAATGTTATGACAACGTTATCATCTCAGCACGGCTGAATTGTTTAATCCAATAAATGACAAAATTATGAGAATTGATAAAAGTATACAGTCACTTTACTTACTGATGGCCTTAGGGGTTGTGATCACCATGAGTTTTTCAGTTATCCAATGCACTCCCGACACTCATAACCTCACACATGAGGAGCTGGTTGAGGAACGTCACCCGGGAGAAGGAACAAAAGTGGGTGACTATTGGGTGGTGGATCGTCCCACTCCTAATGTCACAGATGGTAAAAACGAAATCACTGCTGTAATATTGCATCATACCGCCACCGATTCAATTGAACAATCACTTGATATACTTACCAATCCGGACATGGGGGTAAGCTGTCACGTGTTAATTGATAAAGACGGCACACGATATGTGCTTGCTCCGCCGGAAGCAATCACTTGGCATGCCGGCAGATCCAGGTTAAATGGGCGTGAGAATGTCAATAACTTTTCCATAGGAATAGAGTTTCAAGGCAATACCGTAGAAGAGCCTTTGACTGATGCCCAGATTCAAAGTGCAATTGATTACCTCCTACCTATTCTTGAGGAGTATAAAATTAATGACAAAAATATCGTGACACACGAGCAAATTCGCGCCAATTACATAAGTGCCCGGCCTAAAACAAAAACTCCCACAAAGGTGGATGTCACCCCGGAACAACACGCAAGATTCATGCAGGAGCTTCAAAAGCGCCGTGCCACCACAATGTAATGGGCTGATTTGTCTTATACTTACCCTCCTTTTATCATGATGTGAACATCAGTTAAAAATACTTATAATTATATATTAGCAGAATATTTTAACGATTTGATACGTTTTAATATTATAGTTATAACAGGCATCATAAGATTTGCCAATCCGTTTTCTCTCCTCCCACTTCTTTTGGCAAATGGTTTTATCACGCTCATTTTGCGCCATAATATCTGTATATCGATGAATATTGACATGCATGATGCCATAATTTTTAGTTATGAAGAAAATAAATAAAAACAGTATTTCACACAATATTTACACGCTCCGGAAGTTGTTTTGGAGTGTGATGGTTTGTGTGATGATGGTGGCGGTTGGCTCCTCAGGAGCGATCGGTGCCGTGTCAAGCGGAGTCAAAAAAAACTATAGTCCGGAGTTTGAAAAAGCTGTGACTGTGATTAAGAAGTACGAAGGACTCCACAAAAACAAAGGTAGTCTTATCGGCTATGGCCATAAAGTCATTGCAGGCGATAAATATAAGGCCGGGGCTAATCTGACGGAAGCACAGGCTGATGCGCTTCTTCGCAGTGATTTGGAGAAACTGTGTGCAAAATACAGAAGCTTCGGCAAGGACAGTCTTCTGTTGAGCGCGCTTGCATATAACTGTGGAATTGGCACAGTGGCGAAATCTACTGTCTATAAAAATCTGCAACAGGGCAACCGAGATATTAAGGCTTCCTATCTTGCACACAGTAAATATCGGGGCAAGACCCTATCTCAGCTTAAAAAGCGAAGAGAAGAAGAGTTTGAATTACTATTTATCCCCGATTAAACACTAACAACTATCAAGTTATGAACAAGAAAATATTTCTCCTGCCCCTATTGGCAGGAATGACTATAGGATTTTTCACCCTCTCATGCAGCCATGAGAAAATAAAGAGAGACACATCGTCACTTCCTGAGGATGTGCGTCCGGTGGCTGATGCCATTCTTGAGGACTCTCCCGAAAAATTTGCCTCCATTGTTTCCTATCCTATAGAGCGTCCTTACCCCCTGCGGAATATCAACGACTCTGCGGAAATGGTAAAGTATTATCCAACCATTGTGGATAAAACATTGAAGAAGGCTGTGGAAGAGGCCCCGGATTCTGTTTGGCAGCAACAAGGATGGAGAGGATGGACTCTCGCTAACGGCACCTATTTCTGGATTGATGAAGGGAAAATATATGCAATGAGCTATGTCTCCCAGGAGGAAAACACAATGCTTGACTCTCTGCGTAATGAAGAGATATCCACTCTGGAACCCTCCATGCAACCGGGTTGGTCACCTGTATTGTGTGTGATTGACACTGTAAGCAACGCAATATTCCGTATCGACTCTCAGGAAGATACCAATCCGCCGATATATAGGCTTGCCGGTTATGCTGACACCACCGACTTATCGGCTGCCCCCAACCTTGTGCTTTATGGTCATCTTGACCTTGATGGCACGATGGGTAACAGATTTTATGAATTCACAGATTCAATCGGCGACATCACTGCATATTATGCCCCCGACGTGACAAGCGATGAAGAGGAGCCGGCCATTGAGGTTGACCGCAAAGGCAAGATGAAAAAATATCATGCAAAGCCAGGCTATTGGCTTGATCAGATAAAATTTCGTAAGAACGCCCGACAGGTGATGCCGAGAGCCTCTGAAATAGTCAATAAGATGGAAAACAATTCTGTCAGGACATTGAAAGTGGATAAATCAGTGCAAGATTCAACACAAGCCACCTCTCCTACAGTAACCAATCTAAAATAATGTGATATGCCCTGATACCGACTTCGGTATCAGGGCATATCACATTATTTGATGAGCAGTTCGGAAAGAGGGCGTTTTGGAACATGATGCACCCTATCGACGGTGCGGTAATACTTATAGTCGGCATCTGATTCACCAGACATATCTTCAAGCACAACCTTCTCTACCGGATAACCAAGTGCCAACACATAGCGCGGCTCATAATACTCTTCCAGTCCCAATTCCTTTGACAATGCAGGTGCATTGAAAGCCTTGATGATGCAGGCACCAATTCCCAATGCTCTTGCTCCCAAAGTTATTGTCTGAAGCTGAAGCCCGTCATCACAAAGACAGTTTTTGCCAAGTCGAGTGTCAAGACACTGTACAAGATAAGCAACTGGCCTTTCCTGTGGTTCCGGACCATCCCAGTCAGTCAGATATCCGGCCCATTTCAATAATGGGTAAACTTTATCCCTATCTTCTTTAATATGCACAATTCGGTAGCGCAAGGGTTGTAGATTTCTGCCGGATGAGCAATAGCGAGTAAGCTCAACCAACTTTTCCAATTCCTCGATACTTATTTCCCGATTTGCATCGAAACGTCTAATCGAACGGTCTTCCTCAAGAAGACGCTTTAATATTTCAAATTCACTCATAC
>CAZQSD010000070.1:0-16135 GCA_964595885.1 uncultured Sangeribacter sp. | reverse complement strand
ACCTTATCTCGCCGATGGTGATTGTAAACCTTGGGAAGGCGGGAGAGTAGGTAATCGCCGCCATAAGCCTTGATTTTGATTCTGACGGGATTTTAACCGTTTAGTTAAGGGATTAGTTGAATTCCTTGCGATAAGCCGTAGGAGAGAACCCTGTGTGCTGTTTGAAGTATTTGCCGAAGAATGATTGATTAGCAAAGTTGAGATATACGGCAATTTCCTGGATTGTCATGTCAGTGGATCGCAGGAGTACTTTCGATTCCATCACCACATAGTTTTCTATCCAGTCGCCTGCTGTGCGGCCTGAAATTTCTTTTACAACAGATGAAAGATGCTTGGGACTGATGCATAGCTTCTGCGCATAATATGCCACCTGACGCTGCACCCTGAATTCTTCACTGACAGCAATTATAAACTTTGCCATGATTTCCTCTTTGCGCGTGCGGTTGCTTTCCTCCACCTGCGAACTGCGGCGATGATTTATGTCCATCATCTCGTAGAGAGTGGCCTGCAGCATGCAGCGTATCTTTTGTTTCAGGAAGCGCGTCTTAGGCTCTTTGAGTTTAGTGCTTAGAAATCCGTAGAAATGCCTTATACCGGCAGCCTCGTCCTCCGTAAGCTGTGTCACCGGCTCTGTGCGATGATGGATAAGGAGAGGCAAGATGTCGGTCAGCTTAGGGAGCACGTCTTCGATCAGGTGTTTTGAGCATACCACTACGGAACACTTGAAGCCATCTGAAAATTGCGAAAGATTAATGTAATTTTTAGGTTGGATAACGATCAGTGAGTTTCTCTGCAGTTCATATTCCCGGAGATCTATTCCTATTTTCCCCGACCCTTCAGTGCACAATGCAATGAGAAGCGCATCGATCCTTAGGGGAGTGAGCTTTTCGTTGGCAATAGAGACGTCGTGGTCAAATACAATTATTTCCTCGTTGAGATTCTCATTGTTGACAAACTTGGCAATCTTTTGCATTGTCACAACATCGGCGGTGTGGGTCAAACGGTCCATTTTATATAAATCCGGTAAGGTGAATAAGGATCAGTTATAATTTCCTTTTGACAGCTCTCAAGAGGAATCCGATATGATTAACGACTGTGGGGAACATGCCGTAATGGTTACACATTATCCGGAATCTTTCCCTGAGAGACTTCAGTTTGTTTTTATCGGTAAGTCCGTCGCTCAGATAGTCGATAGCCACCTTCTGAAGATTAATGCATTTCCCTGGTTTCGTGTTTTTAAGGCACCTCACAGTCCAGTCATAATCGGCTGAAAACCTATATTGCAAGTCATAATTTGGTGCTATCTCTTTCCTGACCATGAATGCCTGATGGCACACGAGCATCCCTTTTGAAAAAGAATTGAAGGAGAGAATTGCAGGAGCTGATAGATGGCGCGGAGCGATAACATTACGCGCAGCGTCGACTATCACTGTGTCAGCATAGATTATATCCGGGTTATTCCCGGCTGCTTTGCCATAGTCGGCGAGAATGTGGGGAGAATGAAAAGCATCTCCGGCATTCAAAAACAGAACATATTTTCCTCTTGCCATCCGAAGCCCTTTGTTCATGGCGTCATAGAGGCCTTTATCGGGCTCGCTCAGAATCCTCAGTGACGATCCTCCGAGGCTACGTGCCACTTCAAGAGTGTTGTCGGTTGAGGCACCGTCAATGATCAAATGCTCATAATCTGAGAAAGTCTGTGCATGCACAGACTTCATGGTAGGAGCCAGTTCCCCGGCTGCGTTGTATGTGATTGTTACAATCGAGATAAGTGGACAATGTGCAGACATACCGTAGATTATAAGGCAACATTTTTCGACGACCCATAAAACGCTGTCAACGTTTTCTGCGTCGTACGGATTTAGCGGCGCTACTGTTCCCCTGTGAGGAGGATGAACCGCCTGAATTGTTGACTTTAGGCTGTTTGGGAGCTTTCTTCTTAGCTGCCGCAGTCTTCTTTGTGGAACTACGTTTCTTGGCACGGGCCGACATTGCCGGTTTTTCTTCCTCGTCGGTGCCTTCAGCCACTACTGTGCGCTCCGGGATACTGTCGCCGGCCGCTATCTTTGCGGCTGCTTCCTCTTCTTTCTCCTTCATTGCGAGATATTCCTCACGTGTGGGCACCCAAAGATTCTTGCCGTAGTTGCGCAGACGGTTGTCGATGCTGTCCTGGGCACGCTTCAGGTCATCCTCGTCGGGAAACATCTGTGCCATCGAAAGATTGCGGAGGTTGCGTGTCTTATAGATGTCGCCGTCATACATGCCGAGATTAAAGTAATCATCGAGGGTGTACTGAGCGAGGTTATTGTCATCAGAAAGGAATATGTATTGCTGGGCTAAATAAGGACGTATGGCATCAAATTTCACCCAGAACATAGGATATTTAGCCTCTCCGCCATAGTCGGCAGAGCGGTTGAGCACCGGGCATATCGCCTCTACGCGTGTGCGCATGCGGTTGGTGCGCCGGTCAAATTCCCATTTCTCTATTACATAATAGTTCATCACCTGTCCTGTAGGCACGTCTGCCTCCTCGATGATGAATTTCGGATTCTTCTCCGTTGAGCCTTTTGCTTCCTGTGCATAAATACCGAAACGCTCAAGCATGTCAGCCACATTCACCTTATACTGGTCGGTGAAGATTTCCCTGCCATCAAGATATTCATAGGCAGGAATCTTCCCGTCAACCACGAGGCGCAGGATAATGCGGAACAGGTTTTCCTGACCGTCAATTATGTCTTCAGGGAAATAGAGGGGAGTGTTGGCATCTTTTGAAAGGTCGATCTGACGGTAAATCTGTCTCATGTAAGACACATCGGCATCATGAGGCTCAGAAGTCTCGAAAAACTTCTGCATACGGTCAGAAATCGTTGGCCCGGACTCGGCGTTTTTCTTGTCACGTTCCGTGCGCTTGCGCACGCCGGAGGCGTTTTCCACCTGGGCTGTCGCGCTTAAAGCAATCGTCATGGCGGCTATGCCGAGAAATATTTTGCGTAAATTCATCATTCGGTATTTTATTACTATTGGCCTCTGTCTGGCTATTAACTTATGCTGCTCTCGCCTGTCAGTTGAGGGCTACCTGCATAGGGGGAATGTCGCGGGTGATCCCATCGGGTCCTTTCGCTTTTACTTCAGAGATAAAGAATGTCTTTCCGGGTTTCAACCGCTTGAACTGTTCCTTCTGGCGCGGTGAGAAAGCGTTGCCGTTTGACACCTCCGGGATCGCATTTCCCATAGAATCATAGAAGACTGTGGAAAATGACACTACAGAATAAGATACGTTCAGGAGGTCATCATCCAGGGCGGCCCCTAATGTCTCGGCGGCCATAAGGGCGGCTTTGGAAATCTTCTTGGGGAAACCTTTGTAGCTGACCGTATTGCCCTGGGCATCTTTTATCGGGATGAAAGGCGAGGGATCGGGAAGCTTACGCACACGGAAAGTCATGGAACCAACTTGCTGTGAACGGCCGTCCATCTGTGCGGTGACTGAGATCACAGCCTCTGTGCCTACCTGACCGGGACGGGCAACCCAAGTGTCGCCCTTACGGGTAAGATTGCCATTAGTCATGTTGGCCTGCACTGCGTTCATAGGCACTCCGGGCACGGAGATGCTGATCGGATTGTCGATGCCTGCGTAAAGCACATTCATCATTGTGGGTGAAATAGTGGCCATAGGCTCCATTACGGTGTAGGAGGAGCTGAAGGGATGACGCGCCATAGTGCCGTCGCCACGTATCACCTCAATGTAGCCTGAATAGTCGTGTGAGCCGACTGCTCCGGCTGTAAACTCAAGCAGACCCTTGTCATTGTTGAGTTTGGATCCGTTGACATATACTGTAGGGCGTTGTGTGGTGTCGATGGCAGCCAGAACGATATTGGCTGAATATTTTCCTCCGCGCATAACCATGTTGGAATTGGGTATCACATACGCGTTGAGTTCATTTACACGCACATCGCCAATATCGACATTTGTAATGAGATTCGAAAGCGCCTCGCTCTCTGCTTGCCTGATGTCGTTCTGAAGTTTCGACAACAGGGTGACGGCAGCCACTGCCGGCATATTGTCAAACATCTTCTCCTCCCAAGTGGTAGGGCCTATTGTGCCTGGTTTGTTGCGCACTTCCGTTGACAACATTTCCACCACTGCGGTGCGCTTCAGGGAATCGGGAATCATGTCAGCCACAAAAGAGCGGTAAGACTCCACCTGTTCACGAAGTTGTCTGCCGTGAGCCTTTCCGGGACTGAGCATGGTTACGGATGCCGCCTCAAGGTCATCCAGATTGATAATATCATTTGGATTTCCTTCAGGCCCGTCTGCCTGACGGGCTATGGCTGTTTTCAGTGAGTCAATCATGCTGCAAAGCTGCGCCGACCGGTCATGGAGCGACACACCTTTTTCGTACCAGGGACCCACTTTTGCCTGATTGTTGTCATATAGTTCCTTGAGATACAGGAATTGTGCCTCATTGCGGGAGGCCATATTCTGATTGGTGCGGTGGAGTCCCTCGTGCACTTGGTTGAAGCCGTTGAGCACATCGCTGGAGACGTTCAATGCAAGCATTGCCGTCAGCACGATATACATCAGGTTGATCATCCTTTGCCTGGGCGACATCCTCGCCACATTATTTCCACCTGCCATTTATTTCAAAATTTAAAATGTAGAATTAAAAGGTAAATTTAAGGAAACAAATGGATTAATCGGAGTTGGAGTCGTTCTGGGTGAACGGATTCACCGGTGCGCCTCCCATCATGGGGTTCTGCATGTTGATAGTCATGGCAGTGATCATCTTCTCATAGACAGCGTTGATCTGCTTCATATAGCGTGCCATTTTCTCTGTCTCCTCACAATAGCGTGATGACTCATGGGCCGATTTCTCATACATATCCCTGATGTCTTTCAGCCCCCGGTTGACACGGTCGATGGTTTCGAGCTGACCCGACACATTCTTAAGCTGGATCTCATATATGGTGTTAAGGCCTCCGATGTTGCGGTTGAGGTCAGCCATCTGGTCGGCATAGCCGGTGGAGTTGCGAGAGATATTGTCAGAGTTGTCAGTAATTGCACGATATGAGGAAAGAAGCACCGCGCTGACTTCATTAAGGGCCCTGGTGGTCTCTTTGAGCTGTGCCATCTGCTCCGAAATTGCCTGCATCCCGGCGAGATATTGCTGGGTGGCGTCGGTAAGCTCCGCCATGCGTGACAGCTGTTCAGAGGCAGAAGCCATCTTGACGATGCTGTCGTGGAGCGATATGGTGTCTTCCTCAGTAAGGGCTATTCCTTGTGGCAATCCGGCGGAAGCCTTTACAGCTGAGCCGTCAACGCTTATTGATCCTCCGGCAGCTGCTGAACCATGGCCGCCGGCAATCACTACTCCGCCGCCACCTCCGTGAAATTCCGGACGGTCATCCGGATTCTTGGAGTCGAGCACCGGGAACACATCCTCCCAGGCATACTCTTTCGGAGGCCTGTCGAAGGCTGTGAGGATAAACATGGCAATCTCCGTGCCCATACCGATGCAAAGGAGGGTGCTGCCTCCCGGTAGGTGCAGAATCTTAAACAAGGCACCCCAGATTACGATTGCCGCGCCTATGGAGTAGGCGAAGTTGAAAAACCGCTGTCCTTTTTCTCCATGTAGGAAGCGTTCGATGCCGTTGGCATATTTCCTGATCTTGACCATAATTATTTTCTTTTCTTTTGGGTGCCTCTTGCGAAGCCTATTTGTGAGCGTACGTTGCGGAAACCTATGTAAGACCGCTGTTCATTCTGATATTCCCACATGCGCAGGTCGCTGCGCAGATTGTGGGCCACATCTTTCCATGATCCGCCCCTTACGATTTTCTTTTTCATCTTGTAAGGGTCCTCCTTCGCTGCGTCATAGCGATATTCCGGATTGAGGTCTGACGTGAGTCGGTCAATACTTTCCGTGTAGGCGGTGGATGTCCATTCCGACACGTTGCCTGCCATATCGTAAAGCCCGAAGTCGTTGGCGGAGAAGGTGCCTACGGGAGATGTGATCACATGGCCGTCGCGCACATAGTCGCCATCCATCGGCTTGAAGTTGGCATAGAAGCATCCTCTTTCATCATAAGGGAGGGCCTCTTCCCAGGGATAGGAGCTTTCAGAATTGCCTGCGCGGGCTGCATATTCCCATTCCGCTTCAGTCGGCAGTCGGTAAGGCTCGATGAATATTCCGTCTTTGCCGAGGCTGCGGCGAAGGAAGTCGGTGCGCCAGTTGGAGAATGCGTTTGCCTGTTCCCAGCTGACTCCCACCACCGGATAGTTGTTGTAGCCGGCATGAGAGAAATACATCCTGGTGTAAGGCTCATTATATGCATTCTCAAAGTCGTTGATCCAGCAGGTGGTGTCAGGATACACGTTTACTATATAGGTGTTGAGGAAGTCAAAATCGCCTGTCAGCGGACGCGAGATTGTTTCCCTGACGATTTCACCTTCATCAGTAAGATAAGCAGTGTCTTTGGAAATAATCGGCAGTTCGTCAGAGACAGGGATATCCGTGTTATACTCACGTGTGGCCGGGTCGAGACGGTTCTTTCTCTGAGCGGCCGCCGTGTGGTTATATATTTCATAACGGTAGTTGAGTTGGGTGGGGTCAAGCTCACGGCGTCCGGTGATTGGATTGATGCGGTAGACGCTCTCAATCGCCCTCTGCTCATCCTCATTTGGATTGCGCCAGGGAATTGCCTTGTTCCAGTTAAGATATGGGGTGATGGGATTTCCCTCTTTGTCTTCCTCTATCTTGAAAGTCTCGTCGCCTCCATAGGCGGGGTCGGCGAGACGCTCACGGATAATTGAGTCGCGTACCCAGAACACAAACTGCTTGTATTTCGAATTGGTTATTTCAGTCTCGTCCATCCAGAAAGCGTCGACGGATACCCCTTTGGAATTGGCCTTGATGTCCCACAGGCTGTCGTCTTTGGAGGGACCCATAGCATAGGCACCACGATCAACGAGCACCATTCCGTAAGGTGTAGGTTCAGCCCATGAGGAACCGCCTACGCCTGTCACCTCGCCTCCTGCGGCAGAACTTCTGCCTCCGAAGCAGGATGTCAGCGAGATAGCGAGCGCAGGAGCGGCGAAAGCAAACGCCACCCGGGTCGGGCTGATTTTGAATTTTGGAAAAGGGTTTAGAAATTTATTTGTCATCATCATCATTTATCGCTACATTATGCGGATGGAACGGTGTTTATTCTTGTTTTTGCCCGACAGGTCGAGCTTCAGTTGGTATCCCGCCACAAGCTCATGGCTGCCGGAAGAGGCCCGCGCAAGGGCAGAAAGAGGATAGTCGAATGCGTAGCCGAGAAAGAAATTCTTATATTCGGCGCCCACCATTATGGAGATTGCATCGTTCCAACGATAGCCGAGGCCGAAAGAAATGAATTTGTTATACTTGGCGCGCATGGTTATGTCGGCAGCAAAAGAGCTGAGGTCAGTGGCCACGAGCAGAGACGGCTGCAATTCAAATAACGTATTTTTAAGCGCAATATTGCTACCAGCGTTAAAATAAATGGTGCGTGAAAGCTCCGACTGGTATTGCTGTGATTCCGTTGATTCGCTCCCTTCAAGAGTCATGTTGATTTTCGGGGAGGTGATGTGCATGGCCGATATGCCGGCATAGAATAGCCGGTGGGTATAGGTGACTCCGAGCGACACATCGAAAGCGTTGCCGGTAAGATCCTGTGTGGGGATAGCCGGGTCGTTTCCCTCATGATAATCGTCATTGTCGGGGATGTAGACATCGGAACCCCTGAATTTGGAGTTGTAATATCCGATCTGGATACCGATGCCGAGCTGTCCTTTCAATGCCTTCAGCTTATAGCTGCCTTGTGCAGCCACAAGGAGGTTGGAGAAAAGGCCGATACCCTCCTGTTGGAACGTGACTCCTGCGCCGATGCGCTTGTTGAGTAATTTGAAAGGCATGTCGCCGGCGGCAACGAAACTTGTAGGGGCATGGGTGATGCCGATCCATTGGAGACGCGCTCCGCCGCGTATGCGAAGGTAATCGGTGTCGCCGGTCGCTGCGGGATTATATACGGTGGGGAGTGCCCAGTATTGAGAAAAAAGCACTTCATTCTGGGCCCTTGCCGTCTGACCGAAAGCAAGAACCGTCATAAGAGTCGGGATAGCCCGAAAAAGTATGGAGAGGAAGTGTCTTCTCATTTCACACAGTTAGAAGGATAGGTTTATTCAAAATAGAAAGATAAGACCACCATGTTTGATTTTACCTTCGAGAGCGACTGGGTCATCTTGAAAGTGTCGGGGTCGTCGGTAAGGTCGGGACGGTCGTGCTTCAGAATGTCGGTCAGTCCGAAGCAGAATTTTATCTCCGGGTTCAGTTTGAAGAAGGGAAGATAGAAGTCTACTCCCATTCCGACACACAGATATGTGTCGGCGGCATTGAACATCAGTGCCTCGGAACGCTTCTTGCTGACATCGAAGGTAGCCATCACGCCGGTTGTGACATATGGGCGCACATTACGCATCCTGTCGCCGGAAATTTTCAGGTCGATAGGGAGCACGACATACGCGCTCTTTACATCCTGATGGGTGCGCAGGTCACTGTTGTAGTCGATCATCTCCACATTCTTACTTCCGAAATACATGCCCGGGGAGAAGCGGAGATTCAGATACTGGTGGAGCCGCAGGTCAGCAAGCACGTTTACACAGAACCCTGGGGAGAAATCGGGTATCTCGGCTACCCATTTCTCTCCTTCAGGGGTGAGGTAGCCATTATGGGTGAAAGAGAGGTCTTGCACATGCGCGCCTACGGAAAAACCGAGGTGCCATCTCTTTAGGTCGGCATAAGGGCGGTTAAGGAGTTTATCACCCGGTTTGGCGGCCGCCGGAGGCACACACATCATAATGACAGCCGTCATGAGGAGGGCTGCCAGGAGATTGGTGCGGGTTACTATATTCTGAAAAAAGCGGTTCATTTCCTTAATAACGCAATCCAACGGAGCATTATTGCCAAAATGAAAGGTAGGATATGCAGTTAAGAAAATATAAAAGACCTTTAGTCTCCTTAACAGTTGCTCTTAATTAATTGATGGCATGAGAGGTGATTTATTAGGAAAAATGAGAAAAATATGGCTGCAAGGGGGTTTGTCCATGTCTTGTCCATGTCATTTTGTTGGTTTGAGTAGGGATTATAGCGAATTTTGCCACCGATTCATTGCGGCGGCATCGCCGTCGGGAGACCGATGAATAGGAACAATATTAACCGCTTTCAGTCTCCGGGGGCATAACCAACATCATAATTTTATGAAGAGATTGATCACTTCATTGTTCGCATTGTTGCTGATGGTTTCGGTGTCAGCAAGCGTGAAACAGAGAGAACCGGAACAGCGCACCCTCCCCGGCGCACCACAGTCGGCCGTTCTTTTTGATAAGAAGTCAGAAAAGGTCACCACCCCGATGCTGACTGAGCAGACTTCGGTTGCAAAAAAAAATCGAAAGGCCCCGGCACGCGAGGATGCGCAGATGGTGCATGCCACGTTGAAATTCCCGCCACTTGGGGAAGAGTGGTATATGCCCTGGCATGAGGTAAATTTCTATAATGAGACTGAAGATTACAGCTTTGAGATATATCCGTACGATGAGGAGTATAACTATTCCTTAATTGAAGAATGGGAGATAGAAATCCCCGCAGGAACCTACGATGTATTATCAAAATTTGAAAAATTCGACTCGGAGAATCTAATGAGAAGCAGCCATTTGGTTTATTACATCATAGAGGAAATTAATATCAGCGAGGGCACTGTAATAGAGCTGAAGCCGGCCGAGTCAACTGTTTGCCTAACTATGGAGACAACCAATCCTGACGGAGAAAAGACCCGTTTTAGAAAGATAAGATACCTCAATGAGAATTACGACTGGGAGATAATAGAGGAAGGGAATGTTGCAGATGTGTATTTAAAACAATTAATCATTTGGAACGGCAATGTTGTAGAGTCATTGTCATCAAATGCAGGTGGCATCGTATTAGAGCCGGGACCGTGTGGGTATTTCGATGGTCAGGAGAATTGTAATTTCTATGTGAATCCGGTAAGCGACAAGTATATATTCCGCTCCTTAAGATGTATGCCGGCATGGCCGAATGAAGATAACGGTATATATATGGCTGTGACCCAGTGCCGAGGTGCAATAGAAGGTACTTATGCAAATAATGGGACTTATAACCTTGATGACTCTTCCATAGCTCCTACACCCGCTTTTGAAAAATATCCACCGGTAGATAGTGACTATGATGTTGCCACGCCTTATAGTATGAACTATTTCCCAGTATATGAAGACGGCTCACAAAGTTGGTTTGGTAAGAGTATCTACTCTACAGTGCCATATTGCTGGAAGATCTGGTCAAGTGGACCATCAAATGTATATAATGAGAAAGAACTCTATATGACTTATTCCAAGTCTTTGAACGATGCATATATCCCGGTAGAAACAGAATGGGGCACTTGGATTGGTACATACAAAACAAATGCCCCTAAAGTTTATCCATATGCACAGGAAGGCATAACAATGACCGTGAATCCATATGGCACATTGTCAGTTTATGAGAACGGTGAGAGCGATCCTATCAACCTGTATCCCGGGAATCCGGCCTACGCAGCCCTTTGTGAGTCTCAGAAGATGGAGACAGGAGCGTCAGCCCCATTGCTGACATTCTATGCACTCCCTCAATTTAACTGGGACACAGAGGAGATGGTTAACTTATATCAATATTTCTACACAGGAAGGGTTGGAGAGATGTTAGGCGCGACTGCTGACTTATCTGACATAACGTTGGCGTATAATGGAAATATGGTTGCCGGCAATAGTGACGAAGCTTATGACTGGATACTTTCAAATCAAGGTTCTAATGGGGAGTATTCATTTAAGGTTACAACAGATAATTTTGCGGTTAATGGAATTAGTGGGGGCAACCGGGCATACATTACTTATAACACTAATGGCGACGATTCAACCCCTCCATCTGTGACTATGCTCCAATTGCGCGACAGCAACGGTAATATTTCGCAGGTGTTTGACACAGCTGCCAGCGGAGAGATATTGTTATCAGCCGCAGATTTCACTGTGAACATGGGAGAACCCGATGAATGGGGTGACAGACCCGTATGGTTTGATTTAGCAGCCCCGGCAAAGGTTAGTGCATGGTGTGCACCCAACGGATTAGACACGGAAGTCATATGTGAAATTGATCTTGAGGAAGATGCCGAAGCTGGGATAGCGCATGGATTCGGAGCGTTGTATCGTGGCTCTTTGTCAACTGTTGATCTAACATCACCCAATGGTTGGTATGACCTGACGATCTCAGTAGAAGACGCAGGCGGCAATAGGCAAGTACAGACACTCTCTCCTGCATTTAAGATAGATACCCTCACAGGCATAAGTTCTGTTGCTACTGATGCGAGCGTAAGAGTCAATGGCAATGAGATAATTGCCCCTGCCGGGTCACGCATTTATAATCTTGGTGGTGCCGAAGTTGGTTGTAAAGCGCTGCCAAAGGGCGTGTACTTGGTAGTGACAGCGGAAAAGACCGTAAAAGTAGCAGTAAGATGATGTAGGTTTTGTTCTGAATAAATAATCGACTTTTTCCTATAAGTGGAATAATTGTACTTGTGGAAAAAGTCGATTATTTAACTGCTTATCTTGGGCCTAAGAATTTATCTCCATTGAGATGAATCAAATGATCTGGCATTTCTGCTATCCACACTTCTGTCTCCCAAGCCAATTTATCTGAGAATTTCTTATAAGTTGCAAAATCGAGAAAGGCTGAAATGTAGATTTTTCCAGCTTTCACGCTCTTTGTCATTGCCTCTATCTCCACGATACGTTTAGGATCCATCGGACCCACCGAAGTAATGGACTCAATGAAATAGATCCAATTCTTATCCTCCTTATAGAGCACCACGTCTGGCATTTTATCATGCAGCGTAATCTCAAATCCAAGCTCAGTCAGTTTTCCGACGTTTTTGACCAGATCCTTCTTAATGGTATCACCTACATACAAGCATTCCGAATGTGGCGCAAATCTGGGTGCGAACTCCTCGATGATGGCTTTCTGCAGCTCATTATGTTTACCGGGACTGAAGGTGAAATCCTCATGATTAATCCGTACAGGCATCTTCTGCATCCTCTTTTTAGATGCATAAACGTGGGATAGAGATTCGTGATGGGCAATGAAGGAAGTCAAAGCCATACCATGTTCTGACGCACAAGATGCCACTCCTTCAATCTCCCTTATCACCTCCAAGAATTCATTTGTAATACGGTATCTGTAATTGGGGCTATTGGTTGCCTTCCCATTATCCTCGATTATAGCCGCCGTGCGGAACGGATGCATAGCCTGTTTACGGAATGTCTCGCGCGAATTTTCAGCATAGATTACACCATAGTTTTCGGCAATAAACTTAATCACATCATGGATACGGATCCATTCATTCGTGGCTTCCGACCATTGGGAATCTCTTTTCACTCCAGCCATAGCGAGTAGAGACAGGGCACATAGCACACCCTGTTGTTGTTGAGGCATGCCAATTTGATTTAACAGACTCTTCGCACATTCTAATTTATCCATCGGTCAATGATTTTATTGCAGTTAGCTTCCGAAAGTTCCTGATACATGAGTTCCCTACCCATTTCCTCTATAACTTCACGCTCAGGAACGGGAATCTGATTAATCTCAGTAGAATTAACTTGCGTGGAACCATTCAAGATACGATAATATCTATCATAAAGTGTAGAGTTGAGCAAGACATAAAGCCCGTAAGTGATACATGGAGAGTCACACTTTACGAAATTGACTTTATTCTGTGTGCTAATATAGGCAAACTGCCTGTATAGCTGTTTCAGATAAATTCCGCATTGCAGACGTCTTTTCTCTTCCTTTGCCGTGAAGCGTTTCACGAGAAGGAAATCACTGTTCTCCTGCAGGAAAGAAGCACGGTCGGTCTTTATCACCTCTCCCTCCTTTCCCATAGGCCACGTTACCCGACCGTCCTTTATGTGCTGGGAATATAATAATGGGAAAGCTCCCTCTTCCAATTCGTCGCGCAGGATCTCCCTTGTACGGAAATCAACGATAAGTCCCGTCTGCATTTTCATCTTGATATCCGGAAGAGTGTTCGGAAGCTTGTTGATTCTTTCCAGCACTTCCGCTTCATCGGCATCAGTGACAAGATATACAAACTGGTTCTTCGGCACAACCGTATCGTATGGGGCCTGAAATCTCTTCAAGTCCCGAAAATCGGAGGTTGCAGATGTTGTAATGTTAATGGTCTGAGGCTTCTTTGTTGACTTTTTCACCTTGACAATGATTGTCTCTTGAAGAACCGACTCCCCGTCAAACACCTTATCCCGGCTTTCAAACAAATGAACGTCAGTGATTACGCATAGGTTGAAGAGATAACTGCGGAATTTTTTGAAATAAGCCCCTGAAGTCCAGGAACGTGGTATGATGTAGACAAGTTCTTGATGCGCTCTGAGATTATATATTCCCATAGCCCAGAACAGGAAATAGAGATTCGGGGCGCCGTGACATACATCAGACATTGCATGTGCTTCCGGAGCATCCTTGGAAATCTTCAGATACGGAGGATTGCCGATTATATAGTCATATTTCTCCTTGTCCTCATCCAAAAGGGAATTGACTCCGAAGCATTGGGAGGTTATGTAGTTCTCTCTAATCAATGTGTAATCGATACCGTATGTTTGCTTGGCGAGCATCAGATTCTTTTCAAGAGTGGGGCAGACTTCCCCATCCGTCTCATAACAGGTTAGATGGACGGTTCCCTTGTACCCTTTCCCAAAAATATGATCTAATAAAGCGGCACTGAGTATACCTGTACCAGCTCCGGCATCGAGCAATTCCAGATGATTTTTCTCGAAATCGATATTGAAAAGATCGCCCATGAATCTGGCAGTGGAAGCTGTGGTGAAGAACTGACCATATTTCTTCCGTTGAGATTTGGGCACATCGGCGATAAAGTCGTTTGTATTCTGTACAACTACGTCAAGTATCATATTTCGGCTTTGTTCAGTCATTTTTGATGCCATAAACAATGTAGGGTTCCGCCACTATGCCGTGTTGCTCAGTGGGGTTCAGTAATGCACGTACATCAACTCCCAGCAATTTAGCTATTGAGCGCAGTGTATAAAGATCCGGCTGCGATGTATTGGTACACCACTTAGAGACAGTCGTGGGACTGACCTTCAACTGTTCAGCCAACCATTTACTGGTTTTCTTTTTGTCGCACAAAAGGGTTTTAATACGGTTAATATCTTCATTCATCTAAAAATTCTTTAACTTGAACGCAAAGTTAATGAATTTTGATGAACTGTCCAAATTTCTTTCATAGAGTAGATAAGCGAGGCGTGGGGAATTATAACGAATGAAACAAAAGTCATGGGGTTAGATTGTTGCCTTATTTCGGTTTCGTAGGAACTCTTCAAGGCTATCATCGTTGTTTAAGCCAAGGCGGGTGCGAAGTCTGTAGCGGCTTTTGTGGAGAGATGAGAGCTGGATGCCGAGTATCCGGCAGATTTGGGGACTTTCCATGCCGATGGCGATCAGTGATGCCAATTTGATTTGACCATCAGACAGGGAGGGGAAATCTGTCTTTAATTTATCCGTAAAGTCGTTGTTTAATTCTTTCTGCACTTCCAATAAACCTTTATGAATTTCACTATCGGTTTTGTGTAGTTTCATAATACGCGTTAGGGCCCCGGCACTTGCCATGTCAATCTCACCGCTTTGCCGCAATTCAGTAATTTGATTGGATATCCCATCAATAAGTTTCTCATTCTCCTCAATAACCATAGTCTGAATTTTTACAGACTGGATGCTCTTCTGAAGTTTCTCCTGCATTTGCAATTGCTTAACTTCCTTGAGGGCTTGTCGGCGTTTGAGGTTTATCATAAAAATAATGCAAATTGATATTATGCAAAGAAATACGGAGGAAAGTATCCATATCCACTGATTACGCTGCTGGGTCATGCTATTCTTAATAAGCTCGATACGATTTCTGGTATCAAGTCCTGAGAACTCGGCCAAGCGAAGTTCTTTGTTAAGGGAGTCGCTCCACATAAGTGCATGATAAAAATGGAATGCAGCAGAATCGTAGTTGCCCATATTTCCGTAGGCTGCCCCTAATAATTTGTGCATCATGTGAAGGTAACGGGTGGGATAGTTGGGAGTAGTTATGGAATTAAACCCTTGTAGTATAAGGTTTTTGCCTTTGGCGTGCTCCCCCAAATGCTGGTCATAATAATTACCTTTCATTGCTAAAAGGAACGCCACTTCTTCAATATGGTTGTTTCCAGAAAAATAAGAAGGATTAGCCGCTATCTGCAAAGCTGAGTCAATATACTCTATTTTGTTTGATTCGAGCACATAATTTTGCATCACCCATATTTGCAGATGGCCGAGTTTTCGGGCGGCGGAGTCATTCAAAAGAGCAATATAGCTACTCTCCCTTTGGTCATTTGGGATTGTGTTTGAAATGTTAAGTTGGCAAATAAGCATATTTTTCTTTTGGTTTAGATCCTGAAAGATTTTATACGCCTCAAGGTAATAGGCTTTAGCTTGGACAGTGTCGTCACACTCTTTCATCAGGTTGCCGAGTTGCACGAGTGTCCGTCCTTCTTCGAAAAGATTTCCGGTTTTTTTGAAATGGAGAAGACAGTCGGTTATTTTCATATATTTCCTCACGGTATTAACTTCATAATCAACTTCCAAACTTTTCCACTGATACCAATCGTAGGTATGGTTAACAGAATCTAATTTACTTTTCTCAATAGAGATTAAAGTCAACATAGAATCATTTGGGATATCCTTAGGGTCGGCCATGATGCAGTGCATATATTGAGCCCTTGACTGCACGATTATGTTATTCGGATGCCTTTGAGCTAAAGAGCACATTCGGATTTCAATATATCGCCTATCTTTCACGGGTGTATCAATAACCAGGCTTCCACGTTGCATCTCCAGGATTAGCGAGTCAGCTTCAGGCACTCCGGAGGATGGCCAGCGGAATACTTCGTCAATTGGTTGCTCATGGCGGCAACCAACGGCAATCCCTATCAGCAGCAACATCACCAGAAAGCTGTATCTCGGCA
>CAZQSD010000069.1:0-16205 GCA_964595885.1 uncultured Sangeribacter sp. | reverse complement strand
CATAGGAGGATTATCAATTGGGCTATGACCACCCGGCTGAACATCGTCAGTGGGTAAACAGTAGCATAGGCTACGGCAGCGTTGTCGCCGGGGATGGTGTCGGAGACATAGGTCAACGCCATAGGATTTGCCATCGAGCCGCAAAGCATCCCACAACAGCCTCCGAAATCAAGTCTCTTAACTCGCAAAGCCAACACTCCTGTGATAAGCACCGGGATGACAGTTATTACAAATCCTAACCCTACCCATAACAAGCCGTCACCGGCTATCAAAGTGTCAAAGAAACTGCCTCCGGCCTCCAGACCGAGACAAGACAAGTAAAGCGACAAACCGATTCCACGCAACATAAGGTTTGCCGAACGTGTGGTGTAGGTGACTATATGAAATGAGGGTCCGAACCGACCCATGAGTATGCCGACCACTATCGGGCCGCCCGCTAATCCCAGCTTCACAGGTGCACTCATTCCCGGAATGAATATAGGCACCGAACCCAATAACAGTCCAAGAAACATACCGATAAAAATTACCGCCATATTGGGATCTTTCAAAGTAGCAGAGCGATTGCCAAGCACTTTCGCCACATTCTCGATAGATTTTTCCTCCCCGACTACGGTCAGTTTATCTCCCAACTGAAGCACCAGGCCAGGAGTGGCAAGCAGTATCACACCGCTACGGCTCACACGGCTTATGTTGATGCCATAGCTGTTGCGAAGTCGCAACGAGCCGAGTTTCTTGCCGTTAAGTTCCGGGCGGGTGACAGCTATATGTCGTGATACCAGACGGCTGTCAATGGCATTCCAGTCAATCTCCTCGTTGTTCCAGTCCTCATTCTCATGTTCCCCGAAGAGCATTGTCAGCACCGGGACATCCTTAAGCGTGGTTGCCACCAACACGCGGTCGCCATCCATCAGCTGCAGCTCGGAGGTGGGTATCGACACTTTCCCATCGCGCCACAGACGCGAGATCACAAAGTGCGCTCCCACTAATCCGGCGGCTTCTTTTACTGTCTTGCCAAACAGAGCGGGATTTACCACCTTAAAGGCATCAATATGTGTCTTATTGGTGTCATCAGTTTCAGGCACTTTCAGATTATCCTTACCTGCCACACATTTCCGCAGAAAAATAAGTCCTAATATTACCCCTACCACACCCAATGGATAGGTCACGGCACAGCTTAACGCAGTTCCGCTGGCCGGCAATCCCAATTGCTGAAGCGACTGTTGGGCGGCCGCAAGAGCAGGAGTGTTGGTTGTGGCCCCACTGAGCACTCCGACCATGTCGGCTATCGGCAACGACCAAATGTAGCTGATGCCTACTGTCATTATAGTGCCGAGCAATATCACTGAAAATGCAAGCATATTAAGCTGCACACCGCCTTTCCGGAACGAACTGAAAAAACCGGGACCAACCTGAAGACCTAATTCATAGACAAAGAGCACCAAGCCGAAATTCTGTGCGAATTGAAGCATTGAGGGGTCAATTGAAAGCCCGATGTGACCCGCGAAAATTCCGGCAAAGAACACCCATGTGACTCCTAATGAAATCCCTTTGATCTTGATCTTGCCTAATCCAAGACCGGCGGCAATTATAAGCGCGATTATAACAACAGCCTGCATGGCTGAATGTTCCATCAATATAGAGCGAATCCATTCCATAAGCGAATATCTCTTTACTGCCGCAAAGTTAATAAAAATTCTACAGAATCGCCTAACCTCTGACTGACACTATCGGGGCATAATCCTATATTTCTGAAAGCATATCGGGATGAGACTGTATAAAATCATTCAGGCGCCTCACCAGCTCTGCCTTCCGCCGGGTCTCAGCTTCCTTATTTTCTATAAGCGGACGATGCGCAAAAGCTTTGACCATGCTTTCACCTTCTTTCAGCAATTTTTCACCTTCTGCGTCAATATAAGTGGCACGAAAGATTTCCCAAAGATAATCAACCGCCTCCTCCGAAGGATGCACAAGGTCGGAAGCATAGAAACGATAATCCCGCAAGTCATCATTCACTATCTCATAAGCAGGAAAATAAAAGCAGCAGTCCAATTGATTGCAGATTTCCTCTACGGCCAATAGCAACACAGCCTTAGATCGCTTGTTGGCGGCAAACCCATCCTTCATATGGCGCACCGGGCTAACCGTAAAAATCACTTTCAGCCCATCATTCTGTTTCCTCAGGTCTTTTACCAACTTCACCCAACAGTCAACAACATCATCTACTCCTATTCTTCTGCGCAAAAACAAAGAGGATGGTTGCTTATGACAGTTGGCCACCACATATTCCTCCTCGTGGTCAGCTAAAAAATAACAGTAACTTGTGCCGAAAGTGACGAATAACGCCTCGGCCTTCTCTAAAGACACCCGAAATTGGCGCCGCAATTCCTTAAAGCTGTTTTCGCAATCTTCTTCTCGTGCCGACGAGACCCCCGAATCAAAAAGCCATGAGTGATAAATCCGGTTACTATCTTTAAATATTGACTTTACAAACTCTCCGGTTTCTTTACCACCAAATTCTTCCGTAGCATTGTCCGGGGGAAAACAAACCCTTATGGCACGCTCTATCGACAAGGGATTGTAGAGGGTGCCCAACGGATTCTCAGCCTTCCACATACACCTCCGCATCCGAAGGCGCATATTGTCGGCAAAACAAGACCCGAGCATCACAACCGGACGCTCGGGGTTTAAGGTAAACGGCGCACGCTGCGCCTTATATTCTGTGCGAAATTTCATCTGATCTCTTTTAGGCCTTTAATTTAAGAGACCCATCATATTTTGCCTCCGGCTCACATCTCAGGCTGAAACATCGGATCCCATGCGGGAAGCAACTCCGGCTGCTGTTTCAATATCTTCAGGATATCGGCAGGAACGTATTTCTTGTTTACGACAAGGCGGAACATGTATTCATCAAACCACTTGTCAGTCATTATGAGATGACCGTCGTTAGCTCCGGGACCCCAACTGTTTTCCACCATCCATTTCGTAGGCTTTCCATCTGAATCAAGATCCACAGCCACCAAAGTCATGGCGTGGGATGAAGCACTGTCAAAACTTTTTATACGATCGGCCTTGTCCATGCCGAACTTAACGCCAAACAATGACTCGTAATCATAATTGCCAGGGTCAAGCAGTCCTCTGTCTCTGTCAAGAAACTTATTCACATCGCAGGAGAAATACATCATCTCATCACCCTTGATGCTCTCTATAGCCATTTTCTTTATGTCTTCAACCGGCAGATTGATATATGTCCAGTTCTCACCGTCATAGGTGTGGCGGTCATAATCTATCTCATAAAGCTTATAATACTCGCGTGTCGGGTCGTTCATAAGCATTACATAATCATTTTTCAGATCATTACCGGCAAACTCCTTGTAGAATGACTGAGGCGTATAGTTTTTTGTGCTGACCACATTTCCGTCCTTATCCTTACGCGTCCAGGTAAACTCCGTCGGAGGCTCTCCGAGCGTCAGCGACAGCATGCGGTAGACCTCAGCCAGCATGACCTCTTTCTCTTTCATCAGGCTGTCGGCAGAGGTGCCGTCAGCCGCCATGCGTCTGAGCTTCAATCCATCCTCACGCAATTTCCTGCCGATCATGCGGCTCATCTTCGATGTGCTGGAACTGGAGTAAGTCTCCACCATCGCGCTTTTGGGCACTATTCCATATTTCGTAAGATTATCAGCCAGTCCGGTGTACTGACCGCCATCGCTCAGCGGGTGCTGGAAGAGCCATTCCACTTTCTTATTGTCATATGGCTCGGCGGAAGTGTCGATCACTGCCTGAAGAAACAGGTTTGCCTTCTCAAGCTGATCGTAGAAAAAATTATAGTTTTGCGACAGTTCAAGCTGCGGGATGCCATGCTCGTCCATTATCTGTGAGCGCAGCACATTCAGACCCGTAAAGAGCCAGCAACGGCCGGATGATTTCTGATTAGTGATGCCCTTGCTCTTGACCCTATGGGAAAAAGTGTCGTCATAGAGATTCTTATTCTCAGCGCTTGTGGCAAGCACATCAATGTCAGTTCCTCTGAGTGCATTTCTTATCGCCTTGTCGGAGGGTTCATTCTTAAAGGATGCACGCAATCTGGTCAGCATTGCCTCGTCAATGCCTCCTTTGGGAGAATCGCCAAATGCTGAAATTGACGCTATGCCTATGAGTGCTGACAGTAATATTTTTTTCATGATATGCTATAATGTTCCGGGTTTAATTTATTCGGGGAGCGAAGTTAATGATTTATTTCATTACATGCAAATTTACCGGCGCTTTGTTTGTATTCCATGAAAAAAATTGATTATCTTTGCACTGCGACAGGCCGCCTATTCGAGTCCTTTCCTTAAAACTTATCCATATTCCGACATCAACCGGATTTTTGGTCATAATTCCCGTAAAAAAGGTAAGGATAAATTCAATTATTAGTTATAAATTTGCATTATAATAAACTCTTAACATATGAAACTAAATATCTCTCACTATCTGTCGGCTATGAAATATCCGATAGCGCTTTGTGCAGCAGCTGTAATCGGGTCAGGAAGCATGCTGGCAGAAAAACCGGTGGTCAGCAAAATCACCGACCGTAATCACGGTGCCTCACTTGAAGGCCTGTCCGACAATGGCAAATGGGCAGTCGGATATGGAAAATCAGTCCTTAACGAAACAGGCTATTCATTTCCCATTCTCTACAATATCGATTCAGACGAACTGACAACCCTATTTACCCAACAGGAAGGAGAGGACCTCTCCCGTATGATGGCGTGCGATGTGTCGGACGACGGAGAAATCATAGTCGGCCAATATAATAGCAAACCGGCTATCTTCCGACGTTCCACCGGCATCTGGGAACTCCTTCCATTCGATGAGACAAAATGGACTGCCGGTGAATGCTCTCAGGTCACCCCTGACGGCAAGTATGGCCTGGGCACTCTTGAAGCTGACGAGAGAATGAAGGCAACCATCGCTTACTGGGACTTCACAGGCGACACACCCGTAGAAGTGATCCTTGAGAATATGCCGAAGCCGATCCCTCTTGAGGGAGAAATGGACAGTGCATACCAGCAAATCTATGCCACTGAGCTTGCAACCGACGGAAGGAGTTTCACCGGACTCGTGATGTTTTCTTTCGGTGGCTGGCCTTTTGTCTATAGCCTGGACTCAAAGTCCTGGATGGCTTTCTCGTATGATATAACTGAAATCGATGACACTCATTACCAGTTCACTCACAAGACCTTCGACGGCTATTCCATCGGCAGAGGAAAATATCTGCATGACACCCCCTATCTGGTAGGTGGGGCGTCAAAAAACGGTTCGGAAGCCATGTATTATCTTAATCCTTCTGATTTCACCATATCATTTGAAGATGGCAAGGGAGGATGGTTTGATGCCATCGACACTACCGGCACTTTCTATTCTTCTGAGGAAGTGGCTTTTGTAGCCAGAAATTGGATCTTCAAAGTGGGCAAATATTGGTATGACTTCAGGGATGTGTGCAAACAGGTGTGGGATCTTGACTGGCAGAAAGATGTAACACGTGATGAATATGGACTGTCGGGCACTTTCCGCGCCGTCTCTGACAACGGCATGGTAATCATAGCTGACGATTATGCCTCCTCTCCGTATGATTCATTCGTAATCCGGCTTCCTCAACCATTATGTGAGGTCACGCCTGAAGTTGACCTCCTATGGAGCAATACGGTGACTCCGGCCAATAATTCTTCATTTGGCATACTGAAAGAGGTAAAAATCAAATTTGACCGCGACATTGACATTTTAGGTGATTACAATTCGGTGCAGCTCATGGATGAGGAAGGCAACATCATTGCCAATTCCATCAATCTCAGCCGTTATCTTGACGACACCCAAACTATGATCGCAACCTTCCGCAACCGACGTCTTGACAGCGGAAAGACCTATACGGTTGTTTTCCCTGCAAACTCAGTGTGCGTCAGCGGAGACACGGAACGCTGTAACAAAGAAATAAGGGTAAACTACGTCGGACGTCCCAGTGCTCCGGTGGCACCTGTGGCAGTTGCCCCTGAACCATTGTCACAGATTAGCCGAATCAATGCCTCATCCAACCCCATCGCAGTTACATTTGACTCATATATAGCTCCGGTGGAGAATGAGGCTGGCACCCTGATGCTTTACCGCATAAACGACCGCAACGAACGTGAAGAAATCTGTCAGCTTTCCGGCTCTATCTCTAATAATGTGTTGAGCATTTTCCCGGTTATGGAGCAACTCCTTGCAAAAGGCACCAAATATCAGGTAGTGATCGAAGCCAACACATTATGCGACATGTCAGGTGCCGATCCCAACGAAGAATTTGTGATTGAATATGAAGGAGCATATGTGCCCGGGCCGTCGGTAGGAGCTGTGGTCTTTACAGATAATTTCGATATAGGCTTATCGTCAGAAAACTGGATGCTTTATGACGGCGACGAGCTAACTCCTAACCAAGAAATGGCATCCTGGGGTTTCTATGAAGCACTCCCCTGGTGGGTGGCTCGTGATGATGTCAATTCAACTGATATGGCAGCAGTGTCTCATTCAATGTATACACCTGTCGGCAAATCTGATGATTGGCTGGTGACCAAACGTCTGTATATCAGTGATCCGACTTTCACCCTATCCTTTAAGGGTCAGAGCTACAGAAATGGATATGACGACAAGTTGAAAGTGTATGTATATGCTTCCGACGACATTTATACGGCTCTTACACAGTCAATCATTGACCCGATGCGCTATTATGGCGACCTCGTTTTTGAGGAAACACTCTCACCCGGTGCCAATGAAGACACGCTTGAAGGCGACTGGACAGACTATCTTATCAAACTTGACAAGTATGAGGGAAAGAATATTTATATTGCATTTGTCAACGACAACCGTAATGCATCGGCTGTATTTATTGATGATGTGGTTGTGAGCCGTGATGCTAAAATCTCCCTCATTAACCTTACTCCTGAATCAGTGCTTGCAGCCGACGATGTTGAGGTCAGTGGCATCCTTGCCCTTGAATCCAAGACCGACACCTATACAGGCTACACCATCAACCTCCTTGATGCCGATGGCAATCTTATATCAACTCTCAGCAATCCCGACGAGGAGATTAATGAGGGATGGAGCCTTGAATTCACAATGCCCGACAAATTAAAGACTCAAATTGGTAAAATCACCGGCTACACTCTCGATATCACCACCGGCGACCATAATGAGACGATGGAGGCATCTGTAATGAATCTTGCTGTCGCCACCACCAAGAAGGTCGTGATTGAGGAATATACCGGTCAGGCTTGTCCTAACTGTCCGTTAGGTCACGCCGCCCTCGAATGGATTGAGCAGGATTTTGCGGGCAAAGTCATTCCTCTTGCCATCCACACATATCCGGGTGACAATTTCTCCACTCCACAGGCAATGGAACTTCAGGAG
This sequence comes from uncultured Sangeribacter sp., assembly GCA_964595885.1. Lineage (GTDB taxonomy): Bacteria > Bacteroidota > Bacteroidia > Bacteroidales > Muribaculaceae > Lepagella. The sequence goes on along the minus strand of CAZQSD010000069.1, from coordinate 8,783 downwards.
GCCCTGGGCCTGAACGCTGCTCCAACAGCGAGAGTCAACAGGCAACCCATTTCAAACCCTATGGCAATTTCCGATAAAGGCGACTATCTTTATAAGAATGCAGGCCTTTGGTATGACTACGTAGTGGCTGAACTGTCTGAACTCGCTCCCGCTGATATTGTGATCACGAATGCGGATTTCAACGGTGACGAATATACGGTCGAGATAGACGTGACATACGCACTTGACATGGAGAATCAGAATGTAAACATCCTGACTGTCATTTCTGAAAACAATCTTCAGGGAGTGCAGGTCAACAACCGCTACACTGTGGAAAATGCTGCCCTGCGTGAATGGGGTGCCGGTGGAGAATTCGGTCAGCCTGCCGTAGTGTATGTCTACAGTGATGTGGTGCGCACATGGGCAGGAACTACCTACAACGGCACCGGAGGATTTATCCCGGCAACCGTTGAAAGCGGCAAGACTTATCATGCGACAGTAAAAGTGGCCGACATCAGCCAGATTGCCGATAATGATAATACTGATGTCACAGTAATGCTGATTGATGCTGAGACAGGCCTTGTAATCAATGCTGACAGGAAAAACGTATATTACAGTGGCATAGAATCCATCACAACCGAGCCATCAGATTTCGACTTTGAAAAACCTGTGGAGGTATATTCCATCAGTGGACTGAAATTGACAGACAATGTTGAGGATCTTAAACCCGGCCTATACATAATGCGTCAGGGACGTATGGTCAAAAAGATTATGATCAAATAACCCCATCCTCATTTCTTTTAACGAAAAAGCTGCTTTGTCTTTACAAGGCAGCTTTTTTGTTATCTCTCATTACTTCATCAGTTTTTTACCTCACATCGGAAATAACTCTCACAGATTTTGGCTAATTTTGCAGAAGAAAAACGCAATGACTATGGAAAAAGATTCTAAGATATACGTGGCCGGGCATCGCGGGATGGTCGGATCAGCCATTGTCAGGGAGTTGCGGCGGCAGGGATATGACAACATCGTGACGCGCACTCATTCTGAACTTGATCTCATCAACCAACAGGCGGTAAATGATTTTTTCTCCTCGGAGAAGCCGGAATATGTGTTTCTGGCAGCCGCCAAGGTCGGGGGCATTGTAGCCAATCAGTCTGCTCTCGCCGATTTCATGTATGACAACATGATGCTGGAAATGAATGTCATCAACGCTGCCTGGCGCAACGGCTGCAGGAAACTGGAGTTTCTGGGCTCCTCATGCATTTATCCCCGGCTGGCACCACAGCCAATGCCGGAATCCTGTCTGCTGACATCATCACTCGAGCAGACCAATGAGGCATATGCCTTGGCCAAGATCAGCGGACTGAAATATTGTGAGTATCTCAACCGCCAATATGGCACTGACTATATTTCAGTCATGCCCACCAATCTCTACGGGCCCAATGACAACTACCATCCTGAACACAGCCATGTGCTGCCCGCGCTTATCCGCCGTTTCCATGAGGCGAAGGTCAATGGACAAGAAGAGGTGACCTGCTGGGGCGACGGCTCTCCGCTCCGCGAGTTCCTGTATGTTGACGATCTTGCAAACCTGTGTGTCTTCCTGATGAACCATTATTCAGGCAACGAAACAGTAAATGCAGGCACCGGCAAGGAGCTTTCGATAAAACAGCTCACGGAGTTGGTGGCATCAATAGTAGGATTTGAGGGTAAGATAGAATGGGACACCACACGTCCTAACGGGACACCACGTAAACTGCTTGACGTAAGCAAAGCCACTGCCCTCGGATGGACATATAAGACTGAGCTCCGCGATGGCATACGTCTCGCGTATGAGGATTTCCTTACCAATCCTGTGCGGGCTGAAAGATAACGATTTATTTCGGGATTTTACGAAGTCTGAGTGAAGATGACTGATAGGGAAACTGGATGGTCAGCGTGTTTCCCTCTCCAGTCTGGGCTTTTATGTCATGACTCAAAAGTAAGCCTTGTGAATCGGTCCATTCAACTTTGTAAAGACCGGGAAAAAAATCCGGAGTGAGTCTCGCCTTTATCATGCCGGGCTTCCATGCACCGGCATTTACCCGTGCTCCGGTCAGATAAATCAGAAGATAGGCTTCTCCATCTTTAACCATTGCAAAACCATAATTTCCTCCGAGTTGCAGCAACGATTCCTCTAACTCGCGGTCAAAAACTGTCCAATATCCCTCCATCTCATCATTGGAAGCTGAGAGATAATCACTCAGATATTCGCTGTCTGCCCAGTCAGTGGGATAGGTCTTGGTTCGGGAAGATTCGAGATTCAATGTCATATTGCTCACCGTAAGACATGCGCCCGGATAGGAGGTGAAGCCGAATTCCACAATATTCCCCAAATCTATGGGGAAACTCAGAAGTTCACTCATTCCCCGATTGCCTCCTGAAAGTGTCATATGCCCGTCCTTTAACGCGAGCTGCCAATAGTTGCCACCCGTATAAACGTCTAACCCCTCTGTCTTTTCTATCCGGGCAGCGTGTGAACTATCTCCTGTAGTCCTGACACTGACCACCATCGTTGACACTGACGACAGGGCATCTTCCCTTTCCTCTGTCCTGACCGTAAATACAACAGAGTCCTGATTAACATCCTTTATAAAGACTCCCCATGCCGGATGACTTACCCTCTTTTTCCCACCGTCACCTGCAATATATTGATAAGTCTTGGAAGGGTGGTTATGACTGTTGGCTGCCATAAAACGAAGGCTCATGTCGCCTGCTTCCTCCTGAAGCATGTAAACAGAGGATAGAGGGCGCGAAGTGGTATCGTCAATTATAATACCTGATGGAGTGGCATAATTAAATGGAGCATAACCTCTGGCCTGATTCCAATGCAGACGGGCGGCCTGTGAATAATTCTGTGCTACACAGAAATTTAATCCACAAAACAGAAGTGTACATGTCAGAATAATCCACCCTGGTCTCATGAATGTATAAGATTGGTGATGCCCGTGATGGTGCCTACCAGAGCAAATATCAATATAACGACTCCTATAATTCGATTTATTAGCCACATCGACCGTAAGTTAAAGTGGGCTCTCACCTTATCTACCGCAAACGTGACAAACCACCACCATCCTATTGCTCCGGCAATTATGCCTGCATACCCAATGATGTAGTGATAGAAACGTATCTCAGGCATTAGGAAGTTAAAACGCGCGAAGAGGCCGATTATCAGGAACAGTATCAATGGATTTGAGAAGGTAAACAGGAAGCCCCCCAAAATATCTTTTTTCATGGATGCCGTTTCAGGCACCATAGGCTTCCGTAAGGAGGAAGTAGGGTTCTTCTTGAAAAGATAGATGCCGAAACCTATCAGCACCCCACTGCCCACAAGCTGTATTATGTTCTGATTGCGTTCAAGAAACTCCTCTATGAAAGAGAGTCCGAATCCTGTGAGCAGACAATAGAAAAGATCTGAAAGAGAAGCACCGATGCCTGTGTAAAAACCGGGACGTCTTCCTTTGTCAAGGGTACGCTGGATACATAATATCCCTACCGGCCCCATAGGAGCCGAAATCAACACACCGATGGCGATCCCTCGCCATATCATATAAAAAAGACTTTCAATCAAGCCCATATTTTGTTATCGTTTCTCGTTAGTCAATATCCCTACCCTCCCCTATGTCTCACCACTTATCCTGACAGGGCGCCCTCACACCTTCTATCTTCCTATCTCCACCTAATTGCCGATAATATATCCTCCACTAATAGTAGGATAACAGCTGTAGCGGCGTAGACCATACTTATGCTTACCCGTTGCTGCCGGTCCTGAGAGCGGAGCGCCCCCTCCCATTGTGACATCATATTTAGAGCCACACACAGGACACACCGCGTTATATAGCTCCCCTTCAACCTCAACCCTCACACTCGGTTTCATCTCGACCGGACATGACAGATCGTATGCCAGCGGAACATTAGTGTCGGCCGTAAAGGGATCTATGCCGTTTATAAGCAAAACGCCACCATAGCCTGTTGCGCTAACCGCCGAATATGGAAATCCGGCTGGCTCACGCAAGGCTTGGGTAAGGATGAAACGCTGGCTCATACCGAAGCCCGACACTCCGTAAGTATTCCAGGTGCCGGCATCAGCAAGAGCTATGTTTACTGGCATACGTGGTATGCGCTCATCGTCAACACTATTGCAGCCGAAAAACGCTAAAGTGAGGCAGGTGACTATGATTGAGCCGACAATGCGCCACAACCCCCTCATGAGAAGGGAATCGCTTTGAGCACCTGGCTAAACTGGTCAGCCATCTGCTGGATGGGTCCGCTCACCATAGGCTTTAGGAGAGCAGGGATAGCAATGTCTATTTCAACCTTTGCCCGTGAATATTCCTCACCATCAGGAGAGATATGCATTGCAAGGGTCATAGGCACAGGTGCACCCTCCCCTTCCAACTTTATAAGAGATGGATCTATTTTTTCTTTGACTCTAAAAGTAAGCGAACCTACCGGACCACCCGGCACTGTAATTGAGTCCGGAGTGATAGTTATGCCATCAAACATCTGGCGCTTGTCAGCCGGTATCTGGTCAGCCGGCACCTTATCAAGGAGAGATCTAAGATTTTCAAGATTGGAGAGTTTCGCGAACACTGTCTGCGCAGGGGCATGAAGCGAAACCTCCGTACTGTTATATGTAGCCATTTAAATTAAAATATTAATAATTCGTTCCTAAACTCCAAACCCTTCTCCTCAATCCAAATCAGCTTTCAATTCTCCATTCCCCGCTGTCAGGCATCCAGGCGGCAGGATCCTCACGCCATTCTTTCAACGCGTCAGCTTCCGCCGGGCTGATAAAGTTAGTCTGTTCCGCCACTTCAAGCATTGAGCTATAGTCACACAGCGACACAAGGTCAATATTCATCTCATGGAATCTCTTTACAGCAATCGGGAACTGGTAATTAAACAGACACACCATGCCAACCACCTCCGTGCCATAATTACGGAGAATCTCAACCGTCTTCAATGCGCTCCCACCGGTTGACACAAGATCTTCAATAACCACTACCTTCTTTCCGGGCTTAAGATTACCCTCAATGAGATTTTCCAGCCCGTGATCTTTAGGAGTGGTGCGCACGTAGACGTATGGCAATCCAAGCGTATCAGCCACTATCGCGCCGATGGCTATGGCCCCGGTGGCCACACTCGCTATTGCCTCGGCATCGGGAAAATGCTCAAGGATCACGCGGGCGAATTCCACTTTTACAAAGTTGCGTATATCGGGATATGACAATATCCTACGGTTGTCATTATAGATTGGTGAGTTCCATCCTGAAGCCCAGACAAACGGATTCTGCGGCTGCAGCTTGATAGCGCTTATCTGGAGGAGTTTCTCGGCAAGAATTCTTTCCGGTTTTTTCATAATTGTCTTATTTTTAATTTGAGAATGTCATGCAGAATTGAGTTTGTCTTTCATGGCAATCCCCGTAAAACTGCAAAATTACACTTCTATTCAAAATTATCCAAATTATAAACATTTTTTCCTACTAAAAATCTTTTAGAAATGCAATATTTTTTTCAATCCACTCAGAATGTCACTCCGATTGTCATCATGCTAAGGCGACATGATGGAGCAGCGGCCAGTGTGGATTCCGCTGCCGAACGGAGTGTGGAGCCGGTGGTGCATATGTCGTCTACGAGTAACACCCCTTTCCCGTTAAGCACCTCCGGATTCTGAAGTGCAAAAAGGCCAGAGGTATTAGTGAGTCGTTGTTCGGCCGTCATAGCTGTCTGGGTCTTGTGTGAACGGACTGCCTTTAGATTAAAACATACCGGTATGTCAGTAGCGGCCGAGATTCCTGCGGCTATGTGGTGAGTCTGGTTATAGCCCCTGTTAATCTGTTTCAGATAATGCATAGGCACAGGGAGAATAAAGTCAATACCGTTGAAAAATCCGGTTGTAAACAGTTCGGAAGCCGCCAGCGACCCAAGCATATTGCCAATGTCCGGGAAACGACGGTATTTCATATCCTGGATAAGAGTTGAAAGTGCCGACTCACGTGTGTAGAAGAAATGACCGGTAGCCCTGACGAATGGAAACTGTCCGGCAAACCGTTCTTCCATCGGATTCATCTCCCGTCGGTGATACCCGGTGCGTGGAAGCTGGTTCAGGCAGTGGGAACACGCAAACCGTTCATGTGGCGCAAGTTTTGCGCCACATGCATGACACACCGGTGGGAACAGCACATTAAGAAAATCATTGATCCATTTATTCATCTGGTTTCGTAACTGCGATAATTTCCTTTGTAACCGTTTTTGCCATGTCAGGACTGAATCCTCTTGAGAGGACATGCCGGTAGAGTTTCACCCTGTCTTCCCTCCCTGTTTCGCCGTGCAGGTCAAGACTACGCACTTTCGTTCGCGCCACCCGTCGGGCGGCTTCCTTTACATCTTCCGGCTCCAATCCTTCCAATCCCTGTGCAATATCATTTGATGATAGGTGCTTGACATGCAAACCCAATCTGATTTTATAAGGACCCCATGAAGAAAACCTACACTTGTCACGCGCATAGCTCCGGGCAAACCTCACATTGTCAATAAATTTATTATCAATCAGATAATTGATTATCTCAGAGACACTGTCGCCAGATAGACCCATTTTATAAAGTTTCTGGCGGATGTCATACTCACACTGCTCTGACCTCGCACACAAGTCAGCCATACGGATGCGTGCAGCCTCCGGAGTTATTGGTCGCTTCATTGTCTTTCTCAATCCGGCTTCTTTGATGCGGTGATAAACCGCTCCTTGTCAAACGAATCTTTCCTTATCTCAACCTCCAAAAAACCCATATCCATAAGATAGTCACTCAATGGAACAGCATGACGCGGATTAATCTCAAGGTAAAGCCTCCCTCCGGGCATCAGTGTCTTAATCCCTATCTCTGCAATGCGTTTGTAGAAGATCAAAGGATTCTCATCGGGCACAAAAAGAGCCTGTGAGGGCTCATATTTCAGCACATTGTCGTCCATTCCACTCTTCTCACTCTCGTCAATATAAGGAGGATTGCTGACAATTATGTCGAAAGTATCTTTAGGAACCCACTTGAAGATATCAGCCTCCACATATTTCACTTTTGCCTTCAATGCAGCCGAGTTCTCACGTGCCACTTCCAACGCTGCCGCTGAAATATCAACAGCAGTTATGACCGGAAACTTCAGACTGCGAGCGAGCGCAACGGCAATACATCCCGATCCGGTGCATATGTCAAGCACTCGCAGATCTTCTTTCCCATCCGCATCATCAACGATAAGGTCTACAAGCTCTGCCGTCTCAGGACGCGGAATCAATACATTCGGCGTAACCTTCAGTTGTAGTCCATGAAAACGTGCCTCGCCGGTAATATACTGAATCGGCTCATGTTTCAATAGACGCTCCAATATCTTTTCCACTTCCCCTTGTAGGAATTCTGATGCTGTATCCTGCTCATGCACAAGCAAGTCAACAGTGTTCCATCCTTTCAGATAATGGAAAATAATCCTGATAATGGCTTCTGTTTCACCATTACCATATATCGGACGTAAAGCGTCACGTAATTTCTTCAGAAGTGTCCTCATAACAATTACTCGTAGAATCGTTTTAAAGCTACTGGAAGTCGCCGTCAGGTCATCTGTATGCCTTCTTTGCGATCTATTTAAGTAGCCATGTATAGCTTTAGAAGCTATTTATATTATATCAGCATTCAGCCACATGACTTAACCTGAACAGCATGAAGACGGCAACAACCCTACCCGTCACATACCATTTTAGGACAAAATTAACATTAAAACCACAAAAAAACAAAAAATATTTGGAGAATAAAAAATTTAGCATTAACTTTGCACTCGCAAACGCAAAACATCGCCAATGATTACCTGTATAAGAATCATTAAAGCGAAGAAAGTGCAAGGCGGGGTCCCATAGCTCAGTTGGTTAGAGCACCTGACTCATAATCAGGGAGTCCTTGGTTCAAGCCCAAGTGGGACCACCATCAGATAAAACCCTGGTTTTAAGGTGATAAACCTTGAAATCAGGGTTTAATAGTATCTGAAATCCGGCTGTAAACGCCATAAAAAAAGGATTATTCTGCACAAAGTTGTCCTTTCCTGCACATTGTTGCTGACAAATGCGTGCTACTATGCGTGCAACTTGCATGCGGAAGAATCCGAACGTAAAATTATGGCAAGTACCAGATTCTACCTCGACAGGCGTAAAGCCCGCGAAGGTCAGCCGGCTGTCCTAAAGCTGGCAATCGCTCATCGGCATCAGACAGTTCTTATTTCACTCGATGTCCGCCTTCTTACCTCTCAGTGGGATAGTGAAAAACTTTGTATCCGCAACCATCCGGACAAAATGCTGCTGACTTCCTATCTCGATCAAGTTAAGAACAGTGTCAGTACTCTTTTGCTGGAATTAACTCGTAACGGCGAGCTCAAGCAATTATCCTCAAAGGGTCTTAAAGCTAAGGTTGAAGCCGCATTGCATCCTGATGAGGCCCAACCGATTGATGAAGCTCTCTTTCTTCCACGCTACATGAAATTCATTGAGCCGAAGAAAGAGAGCACAAAGGAAGTTTACGAGCATACGCTCAATAGGATCAAAGCTTACATCGGAGAAGAAGCTCTCAGCTCGTTGAAATTTGAGGATATAACTCTTGATTGGCTCCATGACTTAAACGCTTTCATGGCAAAGACTTCACCAAGCCCCAATGCGCGTAATATTCATTTTCGCAATCTTCGTGCTGTATTCAACAACGCGATAGAGAATGAGATTACCACCCATTATC
>CAZQSD010000068.1:0-16304 GCA_964595885.1 uncultured Sangeribacter sp. | reverse complement strand
TAACTCTGTTAGCCAGAGTTATAGACCTTAAAAGTGATAAAGACGGAAAGGTAAGCTTATTTTGGTTAAAAATCCAAATAAGATGGCCTTTTTTTCTCACAATTAACAATTATTAAGTGGAAATTATGTACTTTTGCAGTAAATAAGCCTCTCACCACCCGAATTACCACCTTAATAATGGAGAAACTATATCAATATCTTTGGAAATCGAAAATGTTTGGCAAGACCATCAGCGATGCTGATGGAGCCCGTATCGAGGTTATCGATCCCGGTAATCTCAACTGCGACTCCGGACCTGACTTTTTCAATGCCAAGATAAAGATCAACGGCATAGAATGGGCCGGCAACGTAGAGATCCACGTAAAGGCATCTGACTGGCTGCGCCATCATCATGATTCCGATCCGGCTTATGATTCCATTATTCTGCACGTGGTCGGAATTTCTGACCGACGCATACGCCGGCATGACGGTTCCCTTATCCCACAGGTGGAACTCACTCTGCCCGAAGATTTCTTTAAGATATATGCCTCTCTCACGGAAGGGGCTGATGCAGTAAAATGTGCGGCTTCCCTGCCGAAACTTTCAGTGCTTTCCATGACCGACTGGCTTGAGTCGCTTTCCATAGAGAGGGTGCAGACAAAAGCGCGGAAAGCGAGTGATATTCTCTCGCTCAACGGCAATGACTGGGAACAGACGTGTTTCGTAATGATTGCGCGTGCCCTTGGGTTCGGCCTCAACGGCGATCCGTTTGAAATGCTTGCCCGATCCCTGCCGCTGCGCATACTTCACCATCATTCCGACAATCCGTTGCAGCTACAGGCCCTTCTTTTCGGACAAGCCGCAATGCTTGACTCCTCGCTCCACATCTTTGACGAATATTACCAACTTCTCTGCCGGGAATATTATTTCCTCGCACGCAAATACGGATTGCGGCCTATGCAACCCGGACTATGGAAATATGCGCGTACAAGGCCTCAGAATTTTCCACACAGACGCATAGCGTTTCTTGCGAAAGCATGTGAAGACGGCTTCTCACTTTTTTCAAAGATATTGGGCAATATCAAAAGCTTTGAAAAACTCTCCGAGCTCTTCAAGTGGCAACTGTCAGGCTACTGGCACTCTCATTTCTCATTTGACACCGAAGCCCGTCATGCTGCCGACATGCTTTCGGAGGCAAGCATCGTGCTGATCATTATTAATGCCGTAGTCCCTCTGGTGTATGCCTATGCCTCAGTGAGGGGCAACAGCGACTTGGCAGAGAAAACCCTTGACCTCCTGATGGCACTTCCTCCGGAAAACAATACAATAATACGAGGATGGAGTCAATTCGGGATAAAAGCTGATAGCGCATTGCGCTCACAGGCTCTTATCCATCTGCGTAAAGAATATTGCGACAAAAGAGAATGCCTTTCATGCCGCTGGGGCCACCAACTCCTCCGCAGAGAGATATTAGGATAAGAGAGATTATCAAAATCTGACAACGAAAAACCAATGAGATTGTTATAATAATATATTTAGATTATTAACAACATGCCCGGGAATAGAAATACAAATCAAAACAAGCCTTTCAAAGGCGACAGGATAGTAACGTTGATTAATGACACCGATGAGCCGCAACCGCTGCTTGCCTTCGTAGGTCAAAAGATGCCTGACAGAAGTCGTAATGACCTTAAGGCATGGTTGCGTCATGGTCAGATGATGGCAGATGGTGTTGTCACCACTGCATTTAATGCCCCCATCCCTCCCGGTGGGGAGGCAAAAATTAATCTTACACGCCCGTTCGTAACACTCAAGCATCCCCGGCTCCAACTGGTGTATGAGGATGATGATGTGATAGTTGTCAACAAGGGATATGGGCTCCTGTCAGTAGGCACCCAAAGCCATAAAAAAGAAATATCAGCTTACGACATCATCCGTAACTATATAAAAGAGCAGGATCCTTCCAACAAACTCTTTATAGTGCATCGGCTTGACCGCGACACATCCGGACTTATGATGTTTGCAAAATCGCAGGAGGCTCAGGAGACACTTCGCCATAATTGGAACAACATGGTGCTCGATCGTCTTTATGTAGCCCTTCTTGAGGGCAACATAAAGGAAGACTCAGGATTTGTGAAAAGCAGATTGACGGAAAACTCACAGTTTGTGGTCTACTCCACTGATAATCCTAATGAGGGCAAGTTAGCCCTTACCAGATTCAAGGTGCTTCAGCGTGGTCACGGTCTGTCGCTTGTGGAATTTTCCCTTGACACAGGGCGCAAGAACCAGATCCGTGTGCATGCATCGGAGATGGGACATCCCATATCCGGCGACAGGAAATATGGTGCAAAAGAAAGCAGACTCCACCGTCTTTGCCTTCATGCCCGCACACTTCGATTCGCTCATCCGATCACTAAAAAAGATATGAGGTTCGAAACCCCTATCCCATCCAGATTTCTTGATGCAGTAAAATAACACAATCATGCCAATAGATACGTCTTCATATTATCCGGAAGTTCCGTCGCCTGACGGTAATGACTCCTACAGCCTTAACAAGCGTGGTGGAGGTCTTTTTGATACTCCGTCTCCGGAGCCGGAAAATCAACAGCCTCCGGCCCCTGAGCCTTCCCCGGCCTCTGTCCGTAACGGAAGCAAGGACGACCCGGAGTCGCCCGTGGAGAAGGTGGTGACAGGTTTTTCCCATTTTTTATCATGGGTGCTGGTGCCGTTGCTGATGCCTGTCTACGGGCTAATGCTGGCTTTCGGATTGTCAGTGCTTGATGTGGTGCCAATGGGAATGCGCGTAAACTTCACGCTCATAGTGGCTGCCATAACAGTCATTATCCCTATGATATTAGTGCTGTTGATGAAGAAAATGGGGCTCGTTGATGATATAGGGCTCAACAACCGCAAGGAGCGTTTGATTCCGTATATAATCACAATTGTGTCATACGGAGCCACCGCATGGTTTATGGCCTATAAGAATGCTCCCTTATGGCTGTCTCTTTTCTTTGCCGGGGGGGCGGTGGCTGCTTTGATCAACCTTATTGTCAATTTCAGATGGAAAATCTCCGCCCATGCTGCCGGGATAGCCGGGGTTGTGGCTTTGCTGATACGTATTGCAAAAGACGGTTATCCTGAGCCGGAAATCTATTTCTGGCTATTGCTGACTATAGGTCTTACCGGCTTGTTAGGTTCTGCACGTGTGTGGCTCGGACGCCACACGGTGGCACAAGTGCTGGCAGGATATGCCGTAGGGTTCTGCTCTGTTTTTTTCCTAACCATGATATAATGGGTTTCGCTCCATAAGCGATAAATATAAAACGACTGACAAATGTCAAGATATAATTACAAGCGTCGCGAAAGCAGCGAGGCTAAAGCAGGAGAGGTCGGTATCGGAGGTCATAACCCGATCCGTGTACAGTCAATGAACAACACATCTACCCTTGACACTGATGCAAGTGTAGCGCAGGCGCTCCGCATTGCAGAGGCGGGAGGTGAGATCGTGCGCCTTACTACCCAGGGCGTGCGTGAGGCTGAGAATATGGCGGCCATACGCAAGGGGCTCGATGATGCCGGTTGCCATGTGCCTTTGGTGGCGGATGTACATTTCAATCCGAATGCGGCCTTCAAAGCTGCGGAGACGTGTGAGAAAGTGCGTATCAATCCTGGAAATTTCGTTGACGCGGCCCGCACTTTCAAAAAGCTTGAATTTACAGATGAAGAATATGCAGCCGAGATAGAGAAGATAAGGGAGACCCTCATTCCTTTCCTTAATGTATGTAAGGCTAATGCTACGGCTGTGCGTCTTGGCGTAAATCACGGGTCTCTTTCCGATAGGATCATGAGCCGATACGGAGATACTCCCGCCGGAATGGTGGAGTCGGTGCTTGAGTTTCTGCGCATATGCCGGGAAGAGGATTTCAATAATATCGTCATCTCGATCAAAGCATCAAACGTAGTGGTGATGGTTGAGACTGTTGAATTGCTCGACAGGAAAATGAAGGAGGAAGGGATGGCATTCCCTATTCATCTCGGAGTGACAGAGGCAGGCGATGGCGAAGACGGCAGGATTAAAAGTGCCGTAGGTATCGGCGCATTGTTATCAGAGGGCATCGGTGACACTATCCGTGTGTCGCTCACTGAGGATCCGGAAAAGGAAATCCCGGTGGCAATAAAGCTAAGGGATTATATAATGGCACGTAACGGACACGATGAGGTTAAGCTTCCTTCATCGGTCAGTGAAGGGAGTTCAAGAAACTATGCAACTCCTGTGCCGGGATTTGAGAATATCAATTATCCACTTGTGGTGGGAATAGACATTCCGGGTGTGCCGGGAGCGTGGCACAAAGTAAACGCAGCCTCAGCACCATATCTTTTTGACGATGATACGCCTGTGGTCATTGAATCACACAATGCCAACCCGGTCGGAGAGATAGCATCCTGGATTGACCGGTTTGTCACCCTCGGAGGTAAAAACCCTATATTTATTAAATTCTCCTATGACGACAGCGACTTAGAGGATCTCCAGATAAAGGCGGGTGCTGATTTCGGGCCGCTGCTTCTGTGGGGATATGGATCGGGCATAATACTCGATGCTCCCGCTTTCACGGCAGACGAAATAAATTCAATAGCCTTAGGACTCCTTCAGGCCGCGCGTCTGAGAATAAGCAAGACGGAATATATCGCGTGCCCAAGCTGCGGCCGCACTCTCTTTGACCTTCAGAAGACTCTGAAAGAGGTCAAGGAGGCCACTGCCGGACTGAAAGGCCTCAAGATCGGGGTTATGGGTTGCATCGTCAATGGACCTGGAGAAATGGCAGATGCCGACTATGGCTATGTCGGAGCCGGTCCCGGCAAAGTCAGCTTATATAAAGGGAAACAACTCGTGAAGAAAAATATCCCCTCGGAGGAGGCAATAGGCGAACTTCTCGCCCTCATCAACGCAGATAGATAACCTGGGGGCAACAACTGTATTATAGTAATTGCAGCGATAATCACTTTGGATTATCGCTGCAATTACTATAATACAGTTTTAATGAGTCTCGGTATGTAGAAAAAATCTATTCCTTGAATTTGTCCTGAAAAGCGTTAAGCTTGTCAGTGTAATATTTCCTTAGCTCTTTCCAACGGTAATAAGGGCCTGACACAGGTGTGCCGGGTAAAGCGATCTCCCTCTCGTTTAAAAGAGCTTTCACGAGCACGTCATCAGCGTCAGTCGACCCTTCGGGGCGATAGAACACCAGCTGCAAATTACCTGCCATAGGGATTATCTCATAATCCCGCCAACCGTTCTGTTCAAGTTGATCAAGATCTGTCACTTCTTTCCCGTAGTCACCAAGCTCCATCAGTGTAACAAGATTCACAAGTATTCCGTCATGCCCATAGCGCAAACGTGCGCTCGGACGGTCAGAGAGAATAGCGGAATCCGTCTGTTCGATCATACGTCCCAATAGTTTTCTCTGGGTGTAGGGCATCCGATGATCGGTCATTGGCGTATCGCCGCTGTGAATAAACCAGAATGCATTTCCGCCCCGCCAGTTTTCCTGAAGTTCATCTTCTGAAAAAACCTCCTCAAGGAGCCATTCTTTCCCGGAATGCCCCTGCATGCTGCCTAATACCCAATAAAGATAAGGCATAATCCCGGGTTCCACACTGTCAATGGCAAACTGGCGGTCGGTGACAAGACGGTCAAGATAATCTCCATTGCCCTTATGCCTCTCTTTCCAGGGATTCACCACTGCCCTTTCTGCCGAATCTTTGATCACCCATGCCGGCTTGTCATCATAATTCATAAACCACATGTCGGCATAGCTGGCATCCGTCTTAGGGGTTACATCCTCAGCCATCTGTCGGATACCTTCCAGTCCGTTAAACATGGAAAGGATACACCGGATGACGACCGTAGACTTAGCGTCAATATCAGCCTCAGCATTGAAAATTTCCGGATAATTTGTTGCCATACGTCGTCCGATTCCCTTATGCTGCACAGCACCCAAATCAGACAGTTCACCCAGACGACCTTTTGATGCCTCAGCCATATCACGCAGAGTGGCGAGGGTCTTTTCACCAAGTGGCGTAAGTTTACCAGCCTTCTGTGCCTTTTCAAGCTGACGCACCGGAATGAGGTAGTCATTCTCCCCGATAAGCCAACGCGACCCATGTCTTCCGTAATGCTCCATATGAAACGGCACATATCCCTCCGGTGCAGGTGTCTGCATCGGAGGAGCCTCATTCATGTAGGGATAAGCAAAAAGGTTTCCTGCCAGCCTGTGGCCGTCAACAGCAGCATAACCAAAACATCCTCCAACTGTCATCAAGAGAGAGAACATTCCGCTTCTGACAGTCCTGACATTTATTCTTTTCATTTTACACGTTCTTAAAAACAGTCCTCCGGCACCGGTGCCGGAGGACTATAATATCAATTGGAATTAAGATTACTTCCTCATTTCCTTAAAGCTTTTTACAGAGCCATCTTCATATCTCACACTCTTGACAAAGATACCCTGGGCCGGATTGCTTACTTCCTGACCATTCATGTTGAAATATTTAGTTGAGACAACACGGTTGGAATTTGCTTCCGCAACATTCTTTATTCCGGTTGAAATATTGATAGACACGATGTCAGATTCCCCAACAATTTCACCATCCTTTACACTGCAAAGCTGAACTCCGATTGTGTCGGCACCGTCAAAATAGACATAGACCTCATGGTAAGTTTCACTGACGATAAAGTCATAATCCTCAGTAAAGAAGTACGGAACGAGAATCATTTCGTCATCAATGCCCAGATAATCATCTGTAGTGAATTCCATTTCAAGATCATCCACATATATTTTATAGCAGAGATCATTTGCATCCAGAAGCACATTGTCTACATTGAACATGGGCAGATGGAATGAGAGCCAGCTGTAACCATAGTCCTCCATATAGTCGTAAAATTGGAGATCATATGGATTCTGAGGAGTCTGAGATATTTCAGCAGGTTGCTTTTCAATCACAGGAGAAACAAAAGCTTGCAAATAAGTGATCTGTTTATCAGAGCTATTGTAAAGAATAGCCTCATTTTCTCCTGAAGTCAGAGTTTGGGTAGCCTCATCATAGTTGAATGTCAGCTTATCTGCATAGTAGTAATAATTATACCATTCTTCATAATACTCATCCCATAGCTCATCAAATGTTGTCGCCACGAAATAAGTATAGCAACCATAGTTTAAGTCTTCACCCACATACTGGCCTGACGGGAAACTGATTTTATTGTCTTCACGTTTGCCCTGAATCCAACTCTCAGGCTGTGCAGGGAATATACCCTGTACGAACACATCATCACCATCAATCGCCATCTTGGCATAATGGCCTATGCCTCCATACAGTACAAACACATCTTCAACATTTGCACCTTCAGCGGGGCCGGGATTAAGGGTATCGGTAAATTTCTTCCACTCAGAAGCCAACTCTGAATAGCCGGTCCATGAGAGATTATCACTGTAGATCATTCCGGGAATCAGGGTTCTGCCCTCGTCTATATCCATTGTGTAGCTGCCGTCTTCATTGATATTCACCACAAATTGGTTATCAATCCTTGAGAAGCCCAACTCGTCTCCCTTAGGAGTGTTGCACGGATAATACCAATCCTCCTCCTCAGAATACTGAAGCATGCTGACGAGCATATAGATCTCCTCACCATTATAATCCATGGCTGAGATTGCCTGTGGAAGCTCAAACACAACCTTATTCCCTTCCTGTTTGCCCTTAAGATAGGTGCCGCTTGAATACTGGGAAATAGGATTCTTTATATATACATATCCGTCATCACCTACCACCAACTCGCTTATCTGATTATTATAGGTGATTCCCACCAGCATACCCCAATATGCATAGGTAGCCTCCCCTGATCTGGCCATCGTCTTAGTTTCTCCGGCAGGAGCCTCATAGATAATGTCGCCAAATTCAACGGCCGTCTGTGCCTCTGAATTCCTTGCGGGAGACTTAGCCACAAGCTCTTGAAGTTGATCACGCTTAAGGCTGTTATTGATAATCTTTTGACTGCTAATTTTCTGAGTAGGAACATTACCGTCAAACGGCTTCACATCTTTTGCCACTGACAAACCGGGGAAAAGGAGCGCGGAAGCCATCAATAAAAGAGTAGATTTCTTCATATTAATCCTTTTTAGTTAAACATTAATGTAACTTATTTATATAAAAATAAACAGAATGCATGGCCATCTAACACGCTAACAAAAAAATTGGAGCCATTGCCATTCATTATCCTTACTTTTTGCAAAGTTAAAAATAATTAATCAATCCTGCAATTATTAAACCTACAAAACTATCTTATAAATTTCAATTTTAATAAATACTAATTCTAAGTCACTATCCTTCCTAATCACCATATGCCAGATATTGAGTAATTATCCCTTGTGCAATCTCGGGCGAAATCCACTGTCTTCACCAGCCTCAAAGCAAGCAAAAAAAAGACGGGAAGGACTTTAGAGGATCCTTTCCGTCTTTTTCAAGTTTATAGGTGATTGACTATTTTTTCTTGATCACTACAAGCAATATAATAGCCATTTACAAATCTATTTACTTCTTCTCAAGTGTATAAGAATAAGGCACTGTGCGCAGGTCAAGAGTCAACTTATATGTGCCGACGCCCGGAGCTGCCAAGTTACCACCCTTATAGCTTAAACCGTCTTCACCCTCACCAAGATCGATATCCCAGTCACTATTAGCGCGGAATTTCCAAGTGGTGTCATCGCTTGTGAACTCTATGTCCGCTGTCCAAACAAGAATATCATCTGTCGGGGTCAGTTCTACATAGTCAGAAGCCCAGTCATTGCCATCAAAACCGCCGATTACACCGATAGTCTCAATCGGAGTGAATGCATAGGTCAACGAACCGATGTTGACTGTCATCCAGTAGAGACCGTTCGCAGGACCATTGATGTCGCCACCGCCGAGTTTGAGAGTGCCTTCTTCCTCACCGGCACCCCATTCCATGCCGCCCCAAGCAGGACGGTCAGTCACCTTGAAGCCGCCGTTCATATGAACGAAGCCAAAGTAGTTGGTGAAGTCCCAGGTGGCGAGCATGCCTGTATCAAAGCCCCAGCCGTTGCCGCCGCCCGGAGTATAGAGCATCGGGATTGCCTGACTTACCTTATAAGTGCAATCGAGCATATTGATGGTGAAGAGATACTGGCCGGCAACCTTCAGACAACCAGCCTCGCCATTCTCAAAGAGAACACCTTCCTGGGCAGAATCGCCATTAACTTCTGTGCCATACAGGCCTTCCCATGACCCTGCTACATATGCCGACTCAGGCACAATCTTCCACCAGCACTCACCTTTGTCAAGGTCAGCTGGAATATCAAGTGCAAGAGTAAACACAGGATCATCATACTGGCTAAGGTCTGAATGATCAAACTTAATCGCTGATCCCAAATCCCAGTTATTGAGAGTGCCGACTAAATAATATGCACTCTCCACATTGATATGCAGGTCAACCGGGGTCACCGAGAGTTTTTTATCTGCAAACCATGAATCCATACCGCCCACGCGGCTACGCTGTGAGCCGACGCATACATATGCAGCAACCCGGATAAAGTTATCTTTAGCAGTGGGAGCTTTGCCAAGAAGATGGCGGAAA
Organism: uncultured Sangeribacter sp.; assembly: GCA_964595885.1. Taxonomy (GTDB): domain Bacteria; phylum Bacteroidota; class Bacteroidia; order Bacteroidales; family Muribaculaceae; genus Lepagella. Next base: position 6,679 of record CAZQSD010000068.1, on the reverse strand, counting down.
GCCTCATCCCAGTATTCCATCTGAACACCTAAAGTGTTGTCAGCACCCTCCACTCTCTCCATCGGAATCTCGATAGCATTGGCATAAGTTTCGTCTTTTGCCAACTCCATAACGAAATCCATTGTAGCGTTCTCAGGGATTGTGGCATCAACACTGTAGCTGATCACCGGAATTATTCCGGAGTAAGATTCAAGATTAATTGCCTCACCGGTGGCTGGAGAAACAAGATTAACCGTTACTCCATCTTTGACCATCACAGTCTCCTGCGGATTTGTCTGCATTATGCCAAGGTCACTCTTGTCGTCGCAAGAAGCAAACCCTAATGCCAGAAGAGCAGAAAAATATATTAATGATTTCTTCATATTGGTTTAAATGTTAGAGACTGCATCAGTCCGGAAGATTCATTCCGGAACTCCCGGACCGACACACCTTGTTTTATTAGTTGGCTTTCTGGAAGTAAACTTTCATCTCGTTAAGATCGACGGTCATCTTCATCTTGCCGCCACCCCAGTTGGTGATATTCCAGTTACCCTTACCGTTGACACACGGACCGGTGTAATAGTTATCATCATCAAGAGTAATGCTTGCATTGTCGCCGTCATCAGCATTAGCACCGATAGAAGGCAGAGCACCGTTATCACCCCAGCTACCGAGTTCAGTGTAGAAGCGGAAGCCTGCAGCAGCATCTTCAGCTGAAAGTTCGATTTCGCCGGAGTAAACATGGCTGCCGATGCCATTGTCTGGCTCGCTAAGGTAAACAGCACCATTATTGATATCCCAGCCTGAAACCTGACCGATTACATAGAGCTTGCCGGGAGCACGCACTGCAAAGTAGGGCTTCACATTGAGCATAATCACGTTGGAGCAGATTGAGCTATATTCAGCATTGGGAATAAAAGCTCTTACGCGTACATAGACATTTTCAGCCTCGCCGGTAAATTTATCCTCATCATCCAAAGAAGTGATGCCGTTGAGAGCATTCATGGCAACTGACCACTCGTAGCCGTCACACTGGATCTGTGCCTGAGTATTGACAGTAAGCAGGCTCTGATAAGTGGCGAAGTCCTCAGTCTTGCTGAGCTGCACCTCGTAGCTTGTCACTGTGCCGAGACCATAGTTTGGCTGGCTTACGGTGAGGTAAATCTGAGTTGCCACACCATCGATTTCCTCAAGCACATAAGTCTCATTTGCCATCGGAGGAACGTTAAGCACAAACTCCGTGGGCTGTTCCAGCCTGGGCTGGGTATCTTCCTTACAAGAAGTGAATGTCGCTCCCAAAATAAACAGGAGAGCCATCATCAATGATATCTTTTTCATTTCTTAGTTTTCTTTTAGATTAAATCTGCAAAAAGACCCAAATCAATAACCGGGGTTCTGAGGATAGTCAGAACTATAGGAATTGATTACAGAAGAAGGAATCGGGAAGACATTCATATGGTCAGAGATAGCAGCGCCGCTCTCCACATTGTTCTTCCAGCTCCAGTTATAGCGGGATGTAAACATGCCGGCACGCACAAGGTCAGTACGGCGGTTGTTCTCCCAGTAAAGCTCACGAGCACGTTCGTCAAGAAGATTGTTGACAGTCAGCTCGGCAGCATTCCAAGGGTTAATACCCGCACGGAGACGAATATAGTTTACATACTCAAGAGCCTCGGCCTGATTGCCGACATTGCCTCTCACGTATGCCTCAGCTGCTGTAAGGTAAATTTCAGCCAGACGAATCACAGGATAGTCTGTCTCCGCAAATGTGGCAGTAGCATCAATACCATAATTATCCGGGTTGTTGAAGTCATGCTCGCCTACACGCCAAAGACCGGTATCGGGATCTCTCCAAGGTTCCATTGTGCCATCCGGGGCACAGTAAACATTGGTAAACTTGTTAGGCACATAACCATTCTTATAAGTTGAGAAGTCAGTGTTAGCTATTGTGAAGCCATCGGTTTCAGTAAACCACAGCTTCGTTCTAATATCCGGGCTTTCACCATTGCTGAAATTAAACTTCTCCGAGAACTCCGGACGTGCATGCATACATGTCCACTGACCGTTGATACCGAACCAACCCGGAGTGGCAGTAGCCTGATCGCTAAGAGCAGCAAGAATCAGGAATGATGTGCCGCCATAGCTCTGGGTGAGTGATACATTTTGCTGGGAGCCGTCAGAATTAGTTATTGTGCTTTGATAAGCATACGGTATGTTCCAAAGAATCTCGTTCTGATCCTTGAGACTGCCGCCGGGAGCAAACATGTCATTATTGGCACAGAACACCGCATGATAGTAATTAGCAAGGCCTGAACCATTAGAACCACCGCCCTTATGACGGTTGATGATTTCCTGACAATGATTCCAGCATTCCTGCCAACGTGCAGTGCCGGTCCATACTTCAGCGTTCAGATAGAATTTAGCAAGAAGAGCCTGCACCGCATCCTTGCCGATACGGCCATATACGCCTGACTCCTTGAAATTGGCGAGTACATCCTCAAGGTCAGCTGTAACGGTGTCGAAAAGATCCTTTCTTGTCATGTAAGGAGGCTCCTCACCTGTAAGCTGAGTATCCCATGCGTAAGCTGCATTTCCGAAAAGGTCAATGACATAGAAATAGCTCAGGTCACGGAGAGCACGGGCCTCAAGAACGAACTGATCAAGGTCAGCCTGTGAAATAGCATTCTCACCCTCTCCGACCGAGATTCCGTAATCACCGAGATTGCGTGAAAGACGAATGAAATCGTTGCAGACAGCGATGTGAGTATAGAGACGTGAATATGTGCCAAACACGTTCTCATTGTTGGAGCTCCATGTGCTTGTGCAAAGGTCGAACACACCGGAGTCTTTCCATATCCACAGACATTCGTCAGTGGTAAACTCATTGAGCATGAAGATTGCGCGGCTCCAGCAGCTGCGGCCATTGTCAAGGCCGGAAATGTCGGAAGAACCGGCGCCACCCTGACCGGAAATAGCTATGCCGCTATAACATTTGCCCAATGCTCCTCCGACATACTCTCTCGGGTTGCTGGCAAACTGGTCCGGGGTCAGATCAGTAGGATTCTTTGGCAGCTGGTCAAGATCGCCCACACAGGAAGCAAGACCTGCGGCAGCGAAAGCCACTGTTCCTAAAAGATATTTATTGATATATGATTTCATATTGTTGTTCTTAATAATGAAATTGGAGATAATTAGAATGTAGCGATCACACCGAGAGTGAAAGAAATCGGACGTGGATAGACGCTGTTGTCAATACCTGAGAATACCTCCGGGTCAAGACCACGATATTTTGTAATCACAAAAGGATTCTGAACGGCGCCGTAGACACGGAGGCGAAGATTGTTGTCGATAAGACCGGGCCAAGTGTAGCCAAGTGTGATGTTATCGCAACGAACGAAACCTGCATTCTCCAGCCAGTAATCGCTCATATAAGTGTTGGTTGTCTGGCCGCCCTGGAAGTAGTAATCAGTCACGAGAAGGTTGGAAAGACCATTGCGGTATGTCTCGCTGAGAGTGGAGTTGCCTGCAAGGGCATTGTTGTAGACATAGTTGCCGATAGAGGCACGGAGCTGGAAGCTGAGATCCCAATTCTTGTAGGAGAAACTGTTGTTCCAAGACATTGTCACCTTCGGATCTCTTGAATGTTTGATCACGAGGTCATTTGAGTCGATCTGGCCATTGCCGTCCTGGTCAACGTATGCACCCTCGATAGGCTTGCCGTCCTGATCATAGATCTGTTCGTAAAGAAGGTAAGAGAAGGCGGGATAACCAACCTGATGAACCTGGACTGTGTTACCATTGCCACCGGCAATGCCACCAACCTGGACATATGTACCCTCATTGTTGAGCTTGGTGATCTTGTTCTTGTTCCAAGCCACATTCAGGCTTGTGTTCCATGTGAAATCATCAGTTTCAATCGCACGCATTCCGAGAGTAGCCTCGACACCTATGTTGCGGAGTGAGCCGATGTTCTGGTCGAGCATATTGGTTGTGAAAGCACCTGGAGTTGCGGTAACGAACGCGAGAAGATCTTTTGAGTCGCGGAGATACCAGTCAAGTGCAAGAGTGTACTTGTTGTTAAGCCAACCCATGTCAAGACCAACGTTCCAAGTGGTGGTTGTCTCCCACTTCAGGTTAGCATTGTAACCGTTAGGATAATATGTGTTTGAAATGATATGACCATTGTTGACATACGTACCGGTCCACATGTTGGGATAATAAGAACCGTCAGTGCTCTGGATGTAGAGAGGCATGTAGGGGAAGTACACTGATCTGTCATCCTTATCCATGGACTGCTGACCTGTCTGACCCCATCCAAGACGAAGTTTAAAGTCATTCATTGTCTGAGCTGCCTCCTCAAAGAACGGCATGTTGTTGATCTTCCAGCCAAGTGCCACAGACGGGAAGAGACCCCAGCGGTTATCCTTAGAGAAACGAGATGTGCCGTCGTCACGGATAGTGAAAGTAAGAAGATAAGTATCCTTGAAAGTATAGTTCAAACGACCAAAGAATGACACAAGCATCAGATTGCCACTATAATAGGGGAAAAGGCTACCTGAGGCATGACCCACTTTAGATTCTGTCTCAGGATCAATTTCAAGTTTTCCACCATTATTTGCAGGCGCTTTGAAACCCGGAGTAAGGAAGATGGTTCCATTATTCTTGTTCTGATTGTCAAATCGCTGCCATGAATAACCTGCCATCACATCCAGGTTTGACTGGATAGCCTCAAATTCCTTCTTATAGTTTACGTAGAAGTCAAGGAGCGTGTTGCGGTAAAGATACCTGTTTTCATAATATGTGCCGGCACCGTTCTGATCCGGTGAGTTCTTCCAGGCAGAGGGTGAGTTCTGTTTGAGGGTATTATGATTTTCAGACTTTGTTACGTCATAACCGAGGTTAAGGTTGAGGTGCAGCTCAGGAAGGAAATGCAGAGCATAGTCAATCTGGAGGTTACCGTTAGAACGCCATACATCACTATAGTTGTCGTAGTCATTTAGCATGGCCACCGGGTTAAGGGAAGCATTTACGTTAAACGCCTGGTTGACACCTGCGATAGTGGTATAGCCATTATAGAAATACGGGAACTGGCTGTTGCCGGTCGGGATATTTGAATATACGGGCAAAGTCGGGTTGAAAGAAACTGCAGATCCAATTGCACCGTCATTACCCCAACGGTTGCGGATATAGTAACCTTTGGCATTTGCATTGATTGAGAGAAGACCATCAAAGAACTTGGGATTGAGGTTGAATCCGGCAGACACACGCTGCATGTCTGTATTCTTCATGATACCCTCATTCTTGGTATATGATCCGCTGACGCGATAAGGAAGGAAACCTACTGTGCCACCAACACTCAGGTTATAGTCCTGGGAAATAGTTGTGCGGAGCACTTCTTTCTGCCAGTCGGTATCAGCTGTGCCGAGAGCGGCTGCAGCCTCAGACTCCTCACCCCAATAGTTGCGGATAACCTTGCTGAACTCAGAGGCACCCATAACTTCCCAAGTCTTGCGGGCAGTCTCGAGTTTCCAGCTTGCAGAGAAGTTCACCTGCGGGCGACCTCTTTTACCTTTTTTTGTAGTGATGATGATTACACCGTTAGATGCGCGGCTACCGTAAATAGCTGTTGCAGAAGCATCCTTAAGAATAGTCATTGACTCAATGTTGTCCGGGGCAATCATAGCGAGCGGGTTGTTCATACCTTCCACAGCACCTGTCACCAAAGGCACACCGTCAAGCACGATAAGAGGGTCATTGGAAGCATTCAGAGAGGCACCACCACGAATACGGATTGTACCGCCGCCCTGAGGGCTACCACCGTTAGTTGTCACAACCACACCAGGGCTTGCGCCGACAAGAAGATCCTGAGCTGATGTCGAGATACCTGCCTCGATTTCATCGGGAGTGACGAGAGCAACTGAGCCGGTTGCGTCTGATTTCTTTACAGAGCCGTAACCGATTACGACTGTCTCCTGAAGCATTGTCGCGTTCTGGCCAAGAGTGACCTTGATTTCTGTGCGACCATTGACTGCCACTTCCTGAGGATCATAGCCGATATAGCTGATCACCAGTGTAGCATTCGGCTCGACATTCAACGTAAAGTTGCCGTCGATGTCTGTTGCCGTACCGTTGGAAGTGCCTTTCTCCATTACGGTGGCACCAATCAGTGGTTCCCCAGTCTCATCATCCACATAGCCGTGAACAGTGATTTTCTGAGCGAGACCCGGAAGCGCGAGACTAAGCAATAACGCCATAGTCAGCCACAACTTCCTGTTCAGATGAAAACAGATGTTCTTCATGCAAGAATAATTTAGTTGATATTAATTATTAGTTTTCTCTTTGTCTTCCTGTCTGCTGCCATCCCTCCGGACAAGCAACATTTGTCTATTGACATTCTGTTAGTTAAGCGAGGAGTCCTGCCATCAATATGGCATCATGGTTTAGATTTTAGCATTTTCCTCACGGGTAAGCAGAGCTTTTCATGAGCCATTTGACTAAAAACGTCACAAATTTACTCGTAAATTTTCATTCCTTTATACTTTTATACCTTTGTTAACACTGTTAATTAACAAAATTAACATTAACACTCATTTGCATTTCCTTCCTTATTTCATTTCATTAAGTTTTATTTTTCACAAATTTTAATAAAAAAGGTGGTTTTATACCTAATCTCAGTATAAAACCACACTTACGTTTAACC
>CAZQSD010000067.1:0-16397 GCA_964595885.1 uncultured Sangeribacter sp. | reverse complement strand
AGGTTATTGAGATAGGGAAGTTATTGGGTCAGGATTGGTTGGAGGAGGGGAGATATCGGTTATGAAAATAGCGGCTGCTGCCGATTGTCGGCAGCAGCCGCTATTGTGAAGATTAGTGCTGAAAACATTTCCAAATACAGCACAGGACCAAAAGAAATCTGATTGTGCTGAGGATGTGTGTAGCTTGCTTAGGAAACCTGACCGGAAGGTGATTGCGAAGATTTGATGCACCCTCCTCTATTTGGCGATCTTATCTCCCGTGTTTCAACGTATTTCCCAACCCATTTACTTAGCTTCCCCGCGTGGGAGGACAAGGGGGAAGTTAAGTTTCGATCAATTAAAAGTTAAGCTACACTCAATTTGCGAGAATAAGCTTGATTGGGCATGCGTCACGCCAATTGTTGTCAGTGTATGGATTAAAATCAAAGTTGAAGTAATTCATATCCCAGCCAAGACATCCATCGTTAACGTCTTTCCACTTATTAATCCAGTAAACATTCCCTGACTGCACCATCAGATTATAAGGAATTGGACGGTAGAGATTGCCCCTGCCAATTGTTAGCAGATAATTGACATCTCCATATCTCAGCACCCCTGCCTCGGCACCCGTCATGATGAAGTTATTACGTCTGCCTGTACCATATTTTCCCATAGGGAAAAATATCTGGTTACCGTTGTCTTTTGAGTAGGCAATCACGCCGCGCATACCTCTCGGATCATCAAACAATCCCTCATTATAGGGGTCAATAAGTCCGTATGCATCTGCCGCAGTCCGTGCCGGCTCAGAGGCAGCGCTACCATACACAACTCCAAATCCGAATTCTGATGCTGCGGTGAGGGCTTCGAAGTCCTCATATTCAGGCACTCTGTAGCGTTGGTCACCTACTATGAATGTGCCCAGGCCATATTCCTCACTTCCTGTCTCTCGTCCATACTCCCAATTATTATAACCATTATTATTCCCTGTGTCATCCCTGTATCCTATCTCAGTCCAGGTAAGTCTGCGCCAATCATTGCCGGATTTTTGTCCAACAATAAATCTATAATTTCCGGGAGCTTCAAAAGGCCCGACACCGCCTTCTTCTTTAATATTGTTGGTTACAAAAATCCCATATGATTGTTTTCCTCTCCGGAACATCGATCCCAACATGAGAGGATTCTTGGTTAAGACAGCTTCATATTCATCTGCAATCCCATCTTGCCCTCTTAAATATGTGGCTTGATAAAGAGAGAACGAACTCCATGTGTTTCCACCCATCTGAACAGGCTGGTCATAACCTTTTCTTACCAGAATTTTATGCAGACACTGATTCTCATGATAGAGCACTTTCACTATAGCACAATGGGCCTCAGTAGTAGATGTGCGAACGTTATCAAAATTGATGTCAAAATGAATTTCTGAACCGGAGTTACCATGAATCACACCTTCCTTATCTTGATAACCATTGGTCTCGCCGTTGGGAGAGATGTAAAATCCCGCATTCACATTAGTCTGAGCTTCAATAAATGCAGACCATGCGCCCTCAGATTTAAAGGGAACGAAATCACACATGTCATTACCACTTTCGGCTTCTAACAAGGTCACATGAAATGCGTTGTTCCTGTCATCAGCACGCCAGACTCCTTTCGGGTTAATCAACCTCTTAACCTGGAACACATCCACATATTCCGGCTCAATCGGTCGGACTTCCCCATCAGGATATTTGAAATATGCCGTGATCTTAAGCTTTGCTTTCCTCTCATATCCCTCGTAGGGGTTATTGCCGGAAAATCCGGAACCTCGTATTAAAGTCTTGGCGCGGGTCCATACAGGCACCATCAGGGTTCGCTGATCCGGTATGGGCTCGCCTTTATCATCTAATACATTGTTTACAGAATAGCTGTCATCTTCATTGGCACAAATATGGTCACCTTTAGTTAATTCCTCACCGGAAAAAGATCTTCTCCCTTCTTCCATACTGATATAGTAAGCCTCAAGTGCCCTGTTTGCCTCAGCACTGAAAGATTGGGTAATCACTTCTGAAAGCCTGCTTGTGGGCGGAAGATGCAAGGCAAGGAATCCATAGTAGGGCTGCTGAACACCACCAATCATATATGGGGCACTTTCGTAGGCAGCCTTATTCCATCTGAATGCGTAAATAGGGTTAGGACTTATATCCGTTACTGAATCCGGCACATGTGAGGATGTCTTTGGGTCGTAAGGGGCCCAGTTATTCTCAACGATTTCCACATCTATCCTTTCAATCGTGTGGCCGGGAGACTCAAGAATCCTGATCGGGAGCTCACTCTTTTGATTGTAAAGATAAGAGACACGGAACGCGGGCTGAACCTCTATACCCGGTTGTGGCTGCTCATAATCTATGTGCCAGTCCGGTTGGTTAGCCCATCCATTGAATCCTAAGGTTAGCTTGAAGTGATAATTGCGCTGGGCATCATAGTTGTAGGTGACATTCTTTCCCAACATGAAACGATATTTGATGGAGCCCTCGCCTACTTTATTGGCATTGGCAGAAATATAATATGCCTCCACTTCTATATAGGTGCCATAGGGAACCTTATCCTTAAAGTCGTTGGTTATATTGCCGTCACCGTCAATCTTTTCATCACGTATCGGAGTGCCGACACCATCTGTCTGGCCACTGTTCTGTTGCCGTTTATCATATTTTGACTGTCCTTCGAAGTCACCTTGATTGTTTTCAAAAAAGAACAGGGAGGGGGCATCAGGACGCTCATGGATGCCTTCCGGCTCAGGTGTGCGCATCTCATTTTGCAACAGAAAGCCGTCTTCCTTTCCCGAGCCTGTGTGTTCATCAGGATTAGTTATAATGCCTTCACTGTTGTATTCTAATCTTGCATTAGGAATTGAGGTGGAAGGATTAGTATAATCCGGCGCGGAATATGGTGTGGACAAATGATTTAGAAGTTCATCTACTTTAGTAGGAGTGTTTTCATTCCCAAGCAGACAAGTCTTGGGAATGTCACGGATAGTCACATTCCTGATGTAAATCTTTACTCCCTGGTTAAGACCGCTGGCATCAAAAGCCACAGTTACCTTAGAAGCGACCCGGTTGAGCCATGAATGAAAATTATTGTTTTGGGGAGTAAAGATCAGTGTAGGGGCATCAAATCCTTTTGCACTCCTCTTATCATTGTCGGTGAAATATCCGAACATCTGATTGTTAGCCTCGATGTCCGTGTCGTCCCATGTCAGCTTAACTTCCCTTAGTTCCTTCTCAGTCTTAATATTGCTGAAGTCATCCATCTTCATGTTGGCCACTGCATAGATTTTATATCTGCCGTAGGGCAATCCGGGAAGAGTGAAAGTGGCTTGTGCGGTTGTCTCCTCGTCAGTATGTGGCTCGTTGCCGTCAAGATGATCCTTATCCTTATCGACAGTATATGTTTTCTCGACATAATTGTCAAGTTCATCCCGACTATAGGTCCTGACAAGCTCTCCATCACTGGTAAAGACAAAGACACACAGGGAATTGATAGTGTTGATGACATTGCCGGGAGTGCGTGTAGTGTTTAGATTGGTTGCCACAGTAGGGGTAAAGGTTACTGTGGCTGCCAAATCACCCTCTCCATCGGGTATCTCCCCGTCATAATAGATGAAATCATCGCTGCATGAGCAAATCATCAGAGAGAATATGATTGTTAGGGTGTATATAAATTTCATTAAAATCGTCTTCATATATTGGTGTATTATCAAGAATCAACGTTGTTGATTTGAATCACATTTGCATATTCATTCTAAATAGACTTATTTAGCATCTATCAGCAACTAATCTGTCACAGTGACATTGCAGATGGCAGTTTTAGAAGGATCCCCCACAGATACAGCGGTTATCACCGCTGATCCATTAGAAACCCCGGTCACAATACCATTATCCACGCTGGCAATCTGAGGATTGCTTGACACCCAGATGACATTTTTATCTGTGGCATTATTAGGTGTAACAGTAGCCGTCAGTGTCCGGGTGTTACCTTTTTTGATAGAGCATGAAGTAGGACTTACTGATATTCCGGTGACCGGGGTTACGGTTTGAGAACGAACTGTAACCGTGCAGGTGCCGAATTTTGTAGGGTCATCGACAGAGGTTGCTGTTATCGTGGCTGTACCGGGATTCATGGCTGTAATATCTCTACCTGATGCTCTGACAATATTGGGATCACTTGAGGTCCAGACAACGCTCCCATAGGTAGCATTAGAAGGGGTAACTGTGGCCGTCAGTCGCTGGGTACCACCTACGTTTAAAGTTGCGGATGTCGGAGATACTGTGACCCTTGTTACCGGTATTTTTGCGGTAACTGTAATATTATGATAAGCACTTTTATTGGAACCATCTGTGGTTTTTGCTGTGATTATGGCAGTTCCGGCTTTGATCCCGGTTACCAGACCGTAAGAGGATACCGTTGCAATATCTTCCTTGCTTGATGTCCATTCAATAGTTTGGTCAGTGGCATTGTCCGGAGCAACTGTTGCTACAAGAGTTAGCTGGCCTCCCTCAACCACACTCCATGTACCGGACGAGGATGTTAAGGCAATGGACGTAACCAAGACTCTCGGATTGACTGTCACATTACAGGTAGCGGTCTGTCCACCGTCTGCGGTGGCGGTTATCGTGGCCTCTCCCTGATTTACGGCAGTTACCGTGCCATAATCAGAAACTGTTGCTGCATTTTCATTGCTGGATTTCCATGTCACGGTAGTGACTGTGGCATTAGCCGGCGTTAAGGTCGCTAACAAATTGATTGATTCACCTATGTTGCCTGTCCATTCACTGTGTGATAATGTAATGGATTGAACCGGAATTTTCGGATTTACTATTACAGTAAATGTGCCGGATATTTTCGGGTTGTCGACAGAGGTCGCAGTTATAGTAGCCCTGCCTTCACCTGTTGCGGTCACTAATCCGTATTCAGTCACGGTGGCAATCTCCGGACGGTTAGACGACCAGGTGACTTCCTTATTATTTGCATCCTCCGGCAAGACTGCGGCAATAAGGTTGAAACTTTCTCCCACCCTGCATTCCTTGGAGATTGTGGTGTGATCAGGTGAATCATCGTATATCTCTATAGATTCAACCGGCACACTGAATCCGAAGGAGGGGTTGAGGTGGACGGCGGTGTAGGGGAAGAGGGTCACTGTTGCGCTCAGGTCACGCTTCTTCAGGTTCATTACCATATTGACCTTTATATGGGTGTTGCGGGGAATATTCGTAGTGAATGTCTTTAACTCGTCTATTCCACGAAGAGGCGCTGGAGCGTATTGATCATTAAGTGACTCGTCATCGAAGATCAGCGACACATAATAAAGGTCATTACCTTTAACTTTTGATTCAGGGAGATAGATTGCCGGGGAAACATGACTGGTCTCGCCTGTGCCCTGTTTGGCAATCTCTATCGGCTGTTTGAACATGAATATGCATTCGGAGGAACCGGCATTCTCAGGCACAGTAAAGGCCGTTATGCGTCTTTCCTCAGTGTTTATTATCTGAGTCTGATCAGAATTACCTATCCAAGCCAGATTGAAATAGTCGGTAGGTTGAGGATAATATTTTTTCGGCTCATACGTCGTGCCTTTTGGCAGATAGTAGGAGGAATTGGCAAGGTTGGTGATCTTCACGCCCTTCAGCTTCATGCCGAGGCGCTGGATCTGTTCCCAGTCCTCCGGCAACAGATCCCCTTTATCAAAAGCTATTGAGAAAGAGAATTTGATAAGCGAGCGGGTAAGGAAAAGGGTCTGATAGTAGAGGGCTTCTCCGTCACCGCTGGGTGGAGGGACCTGTATATCAAACGCCTCGCTCATCGGGACGTTATGGGTGCGCAGCATAACACCATTAACGATGGTGTTTTCGTTGTCGATATAAGCAACATTTTCCTTACGCAGGATAAGCAGGTTCTCAACAGTCTCCTTAGGAAATTCCTTGCCCACCATCAGTTCCTTGGTGAAATCAAATTTCTGTTGGTCGCTCACCATATCCTCGTTGGCAAAGAGATAGATAGTCTTCATTTCGTTGCCAATCAGGTTGAAACGCAGATTGTCGTGGAGGATATAATAGCTGGTGATCAGGTTCAGATTGTTGTCGGCATATGTAGGGCTGACATTTACCATCCTGTTATGTTCAACGATATCCTTTACAGAGCCGTCTTCCTGCTTCACGTCCTTGCGGACAATCACGACGCGCAAGGTATGCACAATCTCATAATCGTGCATCGGATTCTCAAAGGTGTTGTCGTCATCCTCACTAAAAGCCCTTGTGTCGGGGTTGCCTCCGTTGTTGATCCCGATAGACAGGTCAAGGGTAACATTCCCTTTCTCAGTGGCCGGCTCACCTTTTGGCGTGTCAGGTGCGTCGGCAGAGCCATCGTGACACGCCGTCAACAGGAGCAGCGTCAGAAGGGCTACCGACAGCACATTGCGGCAACTGCGAAGTATGTTTCTGATACTATCGTGTGTCATTACAATATAGGGTTATTAATGCGTACAATCCAATCGTTGATTTCAATCACGGTGTCATACCATGTGCCTGACTGGAGGAAGAAGAGCATCTTCCAGCGGCTCTCACGGTCAAGAAACTCCTGGGCTCCCATCTTGGCATATTTCTCGCTCTTGAGGAGAAGGAGATAGTCGATAAGCGGGATGTCGATTACTGTGGTGCCGTTGTCCGCGCCGTCAGATTTCCGGGTGATCACAAGGCGCGGGTTATTCTCAGTAACGAGACGCGGGAAGCTGAACTCGGCATAAGCCACATTGATCACTCTCTCATCCTCATCGCCTGAAGGCTCGGCAGGACTTGTGTTGCCATGTGCCCACGCAGTATAATCCACGGGTTTGGTTGGGATCACGGCGTTGTCCCATGCCATCAGAGTATTGTCGTCAACAATCTTGAAGTCGAAATCGGCCTCATCTATGGGTGAGCCGTCAAGCTGCTGGAGCAGTATGCGGAGGTTGTTGGTGTCTTTCATCATATAGACGGTGACATCGCGATATGTCATGTCGGTTTCCTCTACGTTTATCTCCAATTTGCCGTAGAATAGGTCGTGCAGCTCCTTGCCGATGCATTCAGGCTTCAGCGCAACCTCCAGGTCTTTCATAGGGATCGACGCGGGGTCGGATGTGAATGAGAAGGAAGCGTCGCTGCATTCCAATCCGCCATAGGCTAAGATTGTGTAGGCTCCCGGCTCGAGGTCAACCACCATGCGCCAGTTCTCGTCGGCGAGGTCGGAGGTGGTGTTGGTCTGTGTGGTGACGTAGCGTCCCTCGGAATCGTAGAAGAGCACTGTCAGGCAGTCTACCTGCGACGGGAACGCATTGGCAAACTCCATGTTGTAGTCATACACGAATCGGATACGCGCACCCCTGTCACACTCGGGAAGGTCTTCCCGCAGCCTGTCGCAAGAGAAAAACGGCGTGAAGGCCGCAGCCATGACGATGGCTGTCATCCCTTTGCTGATAAGTCCTGAGAATATCGTTTCTTTCATATCTCTTTTTTCTATTTTGCAATCCGGGGCGCCGCAAGGCGCGCCCGGACTTTATCCTTCCGGATCTAATCAGGCATCCGGTCGCAACCTTATGCCTGATTCTTGATTGTCATGGGTGTCGCTTAATAATTATTATCGAAAATAATATTGTTGATGCGCACAACCCAAGGCACAATATCAATCTTCACGTCAAGATAGATATGGTCTGACTCGTCAGGAGTCTTCGGGTCAGGACTGTTGGGGTCGTTCTCCGGAATGCGTGGGTGGCCGAGACGCTTGATGCCGTCGACTCTGAGCTTGTAGACATTGTTGCGCACCACGTCAAACTCCATGGGGCCCATTGTCCCATCCTTGTGGTTGTCATTGTGACGGTTCCAGTAATAATAGTAGCAATAGTAGCCCGGGACTCCCTTGTCAGTCGGTTTATCCTTGTCAATAGTAGACTGGAAGATGGTTATGCCGGCACCGGTAATGGCCTTGCGCATGTTGTCAAGGTCAGTGTTGCCTGTGTTGCCTGTGGCATCGTTGCCAGTTTCCTTGCCGTTTCTTGCCCACACGCTCCAGAAATAATTGGGGCTTAACTTGTAGAGCTTATAAGCCTCGGTATCCTGATAGTCATCGCCGGTAGGCCACTCCGGATCCACCAAATTCACTGTTTCGCCATTAGCTTTGATGTAGACTGTAGGTGCTTTGTCATCATCGCCGGTGCCGAAAGTAATTGTCGGAGGAATCGGGCCATCGCCAAACACGGCGCGATAGAGACTTGTGGAACGGTTGATCTCAATCTGGCCATTAACGGTCTCAGTCACTGAAGCCTGGATTGCAGCCTGACGGATGTGACGCCAGCCCATGTAGAGGGTGCCGCCGAAATAGTAGAGTATGGGGTCATGAGCAGCGCTGCCTGTCAATGATATGGTTTGGCCGTTATATGTGAATGGCTGGCCGTCGAGGCAGTCTGCAAGGTTCTTGAGAGCGCCCTTGTTCCATGCCTCTTCCTCGTAGCCCTCACCACCGTTTAGAAGGGCACTCGTCAATTTGGCCTTGAACACTACACCTGTGGAGATGCCGTTGACCTGGTTGTCTGTGCCTGCGGGAATAATGTTTTCTGCAAGATAACGCCAGATCTTGTAACCACGGTCAGTTGTGTTTACTACGTCGCCGTTAATATCTTTACCCTCATACTTGTCATCTTTGCCATTCGTAATGATATCACTGATCTTTACTACGTCCCAGCGGTTGGCTGTCTCGTCGGGATTGTAAGTGCCGTTTGCGTCAAAGAAAGGATAGTTGACAAACTTGTAGAAGCCCTTTGCAGCAGGATCGGGCACTTGAGGTTCGATAATCTGATCATAAAAACCGGCCAGGTTATCGAGATTCATTTCGGCAGCGTCCTTGAAATATTCTGCCCAGGGACCAACCACATAGTTACCGCCGGTTGAAATGCCGACTTCATTAATGGTCCACTGTCTCTCCCGGCCACACAGACGATAGTCTGCTCCATTCATAAGACCGTCGTTGCTGACGCGGGGGAGATAATAGAAGCGATTGCCCATGTTGACCAGGCACATCTTTATCAACTCTACCCCTACAATAGGCTTTGTTTCATCGATATTGCCCTCTTTATCACTCATATACAGAACATTATATCTTCTGTCTCCGGTCGGCGAGCCATCTTTATAGTCAATTCGGGCCACCGAGCGCTCCACCATCACAGGACCATAGCCGTCGCCTGCATTTATGGAGTTGTCAACGGCCTCTGTCTGACCTTGAGCCTGATTCATGTCTGAAAGATGGAAGGCCTTCTCATAGGAATTATAGTTTTCCCAGTCAAGAAGTCTCTTGGGCAGCTTGCGGGTGGTGAGATACTTGTTGTTCATCAGGAAAGAGTTGGCACCCCAGATACCGATGTTCTTGTTGGCTCTCTCGGGATCTCCCTGCACAACATCGCACACCATGTCAACCCAGTCGGCAGATCCAAAGCCCATGCCGCCATCCTCATTGGCATCGGCAAACTTGTCGACAAGCTCCTTTGTGGGGTTGCAGAACACAAACACATACACATCCGGAATCGTGGTGACGGGCTGTCCGTCAACAGTCTCGGTGTACATCTCATAGAAAGTGGTGAGGTTGGCCTTGCTGAGCTGGGCGGCAGCCTTGAACACAGTGCTGGTCTCGTTAGACAAGTTCTGAATGTGGTTGCTCCTCACTTCGCCGGCTGCAATGTAGCCATACTGCTCAAGGGAAATTGTCCCTTGCTGCTTTGCCTCTTTTGAAGCAAGCACTACGAGCGCGTTGGTGACATAGTTTTCTTCCTCCTGGCCGATCTCGACGCCATCGTCGCTTTGGCCATCGTCTTTGATGGTCTCGCTTCGTGTGCCGTTTCCTTCCAGGCCGTTAGGCATCTTGAAGTCAACAGTCATGAAGACTCCGCCAGCCTCATCCGGACCCAGTGTGCCTATGCCCTTGCCTGCATCCAGAGTGTCGTCTGAACATGCTCCAGCCATCAGGAGGGCAAGGGCTGAGAACACGCTTAAAATACGATTCTTTTTCATGTTAAAAAAATGAGAATGTTTATTGTTATTGTTAATTGTTTCCATTATCTGGTTGACGGAAGGTTATCTTGCCTTCAAATGACCTCAGCTCGTTGATGCGGTCTATGGCTGTCTGTGCCTTCGGTGTGCCGCATTTGTTGAGGTATTCCAGAGCGCGGTCATAGTCCTGCTGCTTGGCGTAGAGCATGCCCCTTGCATAGTTGGCGTCGGGGGTGTCGCCGGCTTTCTGAAGGTAGCGTTCTGCGTTGGCGAAGTCTCCTTTCTTGATGGCAGTGTTCGCTGCGTTAAGATTGGCAAGCGGTTCGTCAGGATACATGCGGACAGCCACCTCAAATACCTCGTTATATTCATCGCTGCCGACAGGATAGGTGCTCGCAAGCAGATAGATCTCGTCGAGAGAGAGGTTCTGCGGACGCGTGGCGAGCACGTTGCGGATTTCGTTGACGTCGGTATAGCGGCGCACGGAGTATTTGATGAGATAGTCGGTGTGGCGCAGCCAGGGGTAGACGTTCTTCAGCAGCCAGGGGTAATCTTTCGGGAAGAGCTGGCGGAAGCGGTCGTTGCGCTGCTCGATGGGATAATCGGAGTCGATGAATGTGATCATCTCGCTGCGCTGGGCGAGGTCAGACTTCTCGATTGCCTCACGCAGACCGGCCCAGTCTTCAGGCACCGAGTTGGTGATGTAGACCGATTTCGGGAAGTCGTAAAGCTTGCTCACATAGTCACGCAGGGCTTCGGTTCGGCCCTGGGCGAGGCGCACATTGTTCTTGTAGGGACCCTCGGGCGATGCGTAGCCTGTGAGGGTTATGCTTGTGATGGTGGCGTCGGGATTACCCTTCACTGTGTCGATGGAGCTTGTGATCTTCTTCAGCTCGACGGGGTTGTTGAGATAATCGGGATAGATTACTGTCTTGTTGACCGGGAAGCTGACATATGCGCGTCCCTCAAGGGCGAAGTCTTTCGAGCCTGTCACCTTAGGCTCCACATATTCAAGCTCGTAGATCACGGTAGGGGGCACGAGGTCGATGTCAACAACGGGTATGTTTTCCCGGCTGACGGGCGCGTCGCAACAGGCGGTGGTCTTCACCTCGAAGCCTACGGTCGACTCCGCCATCCAGTCTTGCCAGGGGAGCACTACGGAATAGGCCTCGGTGGTCTTGCTGCCGGCCCTGAAGACGGGTCCGGGCTGGCTGTTGCTGCGGATTGTATAGTAATACTGGTTTTTGCCGGCTATTGCGTAGGAGGGGAGTTCCTCCCTGTAAGTGCTGTCGGCGCTGTAGATCACGGGCACCACCTCCATCATCTGGCTGAGGCCGAGATGGCATAGACGCGGGTTTATGGTCATGCTGACGCTGAGGCCGCCGTTGTCGGCGCGCGCCACGTTGATGTCGGTCAAGCCAAGCCTGTCAACCTGCTGACCCATGGCTGCTGCGGAAGCGGCGAGCAACAGAGCGGATAAGATACCTTTTATTGATTTCATGTCTGTTTCAGCTGATTAATAGGTTAGAAAACGTATTCGAGGTTAAGGGCGAGCTTGGTGGGACCGAAGTAGTTGTGGACCCGGTTTTTCTCCAGGCGTGTGCCGCATTCGGCGCACGGGTAGGCGTCGCTGCGTGTCCAGACCCATCCGATCCCGATCTCAGCCTCTATGTTCCAGTGGCGCGAGAGCGGCCATGCGTAGCCATAGGCCACGCCGGCGCCGAAGCCCCAGCCTTCGTAGCGGCGGTCTTTGAGTTTACGGAAATCGGTGCCGAGAAATTTGAAGTCCATGTCGAGATTGCCGAAGTTGTATTGCATGGCAATGCCGTGAATGCCGATGAAATGGCCGGCAAAACGCTCGCAGAACCAGTAGCGGGCCTCGGGCTGAGCGAGCCAATGGCGCCACTTGTGGCCGTTACCCACAGTCCACAGGTTAAGGTTGCCGGAGACGTCGAGTGTCCAACGGGGTGCAAGTCCAATCTCTATTCCCAAGTTTGGAGAAAGCGTTGCGTCATATAGGACGTTGGTTTTAAGAGCCACATCCTGTGACCGACCGGGCAGACTGCACAGTGACATTGCAAGCGAGACAAGCAAGATTGAAAGTCTTCGATGATGCAAGCGAGTAGGTTTGATAGTGATGCCGAATAGCATGCTGCAGTGATATGATTTCCCCCTCCGATTCCCTTTGAGGAGGAAAGATGATACAAAAGCGCGGGAACCGACCCTA
The DNA here is from genome assembly GCA_964595885.1 of uncultured Sangeribacter sp. Lineage (GTDB taxonomy): Bacteria > Bacteroidota > Bacteroidia > Bacteroidales > Muribaculaceae > Lepagella. The sequence continues at coordinate 4,151 of CAZQSD010000067.1, read as the reverse complement.
CATTTTTACGCCCCATTAGGGCGTTTACCCCCCCCCGTTCGATTTAAATTGTTGATAATCAACTAATTGAACAGGACAGTAGGTAGTCTCATTGAAGTGGCGTAAAATGGTAGGCAACGCTTTTTGAATGTGGTTATCCCTTACCCATCTGTGGGGATGCGTGTAAAGAATGCGCAAAATTACATTGCATAACTGTAATATGCAAATATTTCTTAGGAAATTTTCAGAAAAAATTTAATTTTTGTCAAATTATATTTATGAGGCTGTGCCATAATGGCGGCAATGTTATGCTGCCGATTATGACACAGCCTCATTTTCAGTGTGATTTCAGCGGGCTGTAAGAGTCATTGGGGTGTAGGTCCAGGGGAAGCGGACGGTCAGTGTGCGCGAGGCATCGTCATAGCTCCATCCATACTGGCGAATCATCTTCGGCGAACCGAACTCCTGCATGGGTGAACCGTCAGACAAAGTCACCTGCGCCGGTTTCGCCACATCCACCACCTTGAACGTCATCAGGCGGATTGCCGGCATGTCGGGATATGTGCCGCCGTTGGTGGAAAGGGAGATGACCGTTTCCTTACCATTCTGCTGGCCTGTGAAGGTGGTGAGCTGATAGGCTCCGTCGGCAAGCGACGTGGGCGACTTGCGGTCGTCGTCAAACAGGGTGTAGTCAGTCTTATCCGGCGACGGGAAATAGACCATCGTCAGCAACTGCGGGTCATATTGGGTCACATTCTCGATCTCCTTCTCATATTGCGGAATGAAACTGCCTGCCTTAATGAATAGGGGGAGCTTGTCGAGGGGAGCGTCTACCTCCGCCACCACATCCCCTTCCGGGCTGTTATAGCTCACGGCGGGATCGTACCAGTCATACCATTTTCCGCGCGGGAACAGCACGGGGCGCGTCTTCAGGCCCGGTTCCATCACCGGAGCCACCAGCACCTCGTTGCCCCACATATACTCATCCGTAACAAGGGTGAAGCGTTCCTCAGGGTTCTCGCCCGTGAAGTTGAGCGGGCGTGCGAGAGGCCATCCCTTTGAGGCGTTGTCGAAAGCGAGCGTATAATTATAGGGGAGCCACTGGTAACGCATCCTTACAAACTGCTTTATGATATCCTCAGAGTCAGGATAATGGTAAGGCTCCGGCTGCTGCTGCGCGTGGGTGCGCATCATTGGTGTGAAGGCCCCTGCCTGCACCCATCTTACGTATAGCTCCTCGTCACGCGGATGCTCGGGGTCAACGGCAAAGCCGCCGAGGTCAGATCCCATGTAGGCCAGGCCGGAGAGTCCGGAGCTGAGCATGAGGTTGACCTGCGGCTGGAAGCCTCCCCATGAGCGCGACACGTCGGTGGTCCAGGGGAACACGCTGTAACGCTGCAGGCCGGCTGTGCCGCCGCGCATCATGAGCAGCGGACGCATGTCGGGGAAATCCTTGCGCAGACCCTCATAGATGAGGCGCGACCATTCGTTGCCATACACGTTATGATATTGCGGGGCAGTCTCGCCGTTGGCATGCACGATCGTGCGGGGATGCACCTCCGGTTCGCCGAGGTCGCCCCACCATCCTGCCACTCCCTCCTCCGTAAGGCCCCTGAGGCGGTCCCAGAGCCATTCGCGGGTGTCGGGGTTGCTGACGTCGATCATTCCGGCCTCGCCCACCCATGTTGTGACATCGTGGGTGTTGCCTGACGCATCTTTGGCGAGCATACCCTTCCCGGAAAGGTAGTTGTAATTGTCGATCGCGCCGATCTTGTTGACATAGGGCTGGGAGATGAGCACCATGTTCACCCCCTTGTCCTTAAGGTCGGAGAGCATTCTCTTATGGTCGGGCCATTGCTTCTTGTCCCATTCAAGGCGACCCATGTCGCTCTCCACTCCATACCAGTAGAGGTCGAGCACGATTCCGTCGACCGGATAGCCGCGAGTCTTCAGCGAGTCGATCGCTCCCAATGCCTCGTCCTGGTTGTGATAGCCATATTTGGAGGTGATGTAGCCGAGGCTCCAGAAGGGGGGGAGGTCCTGACGGCCGGTGAGCAGTGTGTAGCCTTCGGTGGCTCCGGCGAGGGTGCGGTTGCCGTTGATGAAATAATAGGAGAGGGGATATGGGGTTGTTGACTCATATTTGATAGTGTCGCCGAGGGTGAGCAGGGCTTCGTTGTAGTCATCGAAGAGAATGCCGTAGCCCTGGTCAGACACCACGTAGGGCACCGAGATGCCCATCTGGGAGATGCGGGGATCGCCGGCGGTGTAGCCATAGTTCTGGCGGTTGAACATCGTCAGCGAGTCGCCGTTGAGCTGGAGGCGGTGGCCACGCTCCCCGGCTCCGAAGAAACGCTCCTCCGGGTCGCCGGCGAAAGTGACGGTCTTCAGGTCGGCTGAGTTGTCTACTCCTCCGGTCTCGGAGAGAAGGAGATTGCCGGCGGCATCGTGGAAAGTCACTATGCCCGTAGAGCGGTCGATGCGCACGGTGGTGGAGGGAGTATAGAAGAAAAATGCCTCGGGCGACGCGCTCGTGCGCACATTGATGTCGGCGGTGGGATGGAGGATGGCAGACTGCGACTTGCGGTATTTCAGCTGAGAGCCTTTGGGAAGGGAGGTTACGCGGAAGATGTCGTTGCTGAGCGGCTGCACGGCTATGATGCCCTTGTCGGTGGTGACCTCATAGCCTCCCTTCACCTCGCGCACCTCGGATCCGGTGGTGGCCGACAGGCCGAAAGCAGCGATGGCGGCGACTGTCGCCGCCATCGCGAGTGAATGTTTCCTGTTCATGTGTGAGAGTGACTACTCGTAATCGTTAAACTCGAGGTCGCCGTCAACTATGACGTGCCAGGGCAGACCGGACAGGGCGAGTTTCTCCAGGAACGGATCCGGATCAAACTCCTCCACATTGTGCACCCCGGGTTTAACCCACTTGCCGGTGAGGAACATGTAGGCACCCACCATTGCCGGCACGCCGGTGGTGTAGCTCACGGCCTGGGCGCCGGTCTCCTTATATGCCTCCTCGTGAGAGCAGTTGTTGTAGATATAATAGGTCGACTCCTTCCCTTGCTTGTCGAGACCGGAGATGCGGCAGCCGATTGAAGTCTCGCCGTGATAGTTTTCTCCGAGCGAGCCGGGGTCGGGGAGCACGGCCTTCAGGAACTGGATAGGCACGATCTCGCGGCCCTCATACATGACGGGGTCGATGCGGGCCATCCCTATGTCCTGGATCACGCGGAGATGGGTGAGATATTCCTGGCCGAAGGTCATCCAGAAGCGTGCGCGGCGGATGGTGGGATAGTTGAGCACGAGGCTTTCCAGCTCCTCATGATAGAGGAGGTAAGACTCACGCTCGCCGATGTTGGGATAGTTGAGCGGACGGTGTATCTCCAGATTCTCGGTCTCCACCCATTTGCCGTCTTCCCAATACTTGCCCTTCTGGGTTATCTCGCGGATGTTGATCTCCGGATTGAAGTTTGTGGCGAAAGCCTTGCCGTGATTTCCGGCGTTGCAGTCAACGATGTCGAGGTAGCGCATCTCCGAGAAATGGTGTTTCGCGGCATATGCCACAAACACGGCCGACACTCCCGGGTCGAAACCGCAGCCGAGGATGGCTGTCAGGCCCGCTTTCTCGAAACGCTCGCGGAAAGCCCATTGCCAGGAATATTCGAAATGGGCCTCGTCTTCCGGCTCATAGTTGGCGGTGTCAAGATAGTTTACGCCACACTGCAGGCATGCCTCCATGATGGTGAGGTCCTGATAGGGGAGAGCCACGTTGATGCAGATGTCGGGCTTATGACGTTTGAAAAGCTCACACAGCTGCTCCACGGAGTTGGCATCCACCCGGTCGGTGGTGATGTTGGGTGCGCCGATGCGTTCTGCGAGCTGGTCGCATTTCTCCTTGGTGCGCGATGCGATGACGATTTCAGAGAAAACGTCAGGATTCTGGGCGCATTTCGCTGCCACTACGGTTCCGACGCCTCCGGCGCCGATAATCACTACTTTTCCCATTATATTTAGGTGTTGGTTTATGGTTTTGAGTTTATGTTTCTTTGGGGACGCGATTTCTGCGTCTGCAAAGCAAGTAGGATTTTCCCGTCCCTACAAAGGTGCAAATGTAATAAAAAATATCCATAAAAAAGATGTTATCCTTCAGAAATGCGTAAAGGAGG
>CAZQSD010000066.1:0-16441 GCA_964595885.1 uncultured Sangeribacter sp. | reverse complement strand
GAAGCCGTTAATTACTTGATTTTCAATAGGTGTTTGAAATTTACCAGATTTCCGATTGTCAAGAATCAAGCGTCGAGTAAACGCTAATCCAAAATGTCCGCACACCCACCCCTTACCCATATCGAGGCTTCGGGAGATATGCGGTTGCAAATTTAGTGGTTTCAATTTAATTGCACAATACTTTTATCACAATTTGTAAAGAAACTATCACTTTTTTACTCAAAAGATGACTTTTATCTCCGGATTATCCCTTATTCTTTCCGGATTATTCCTTAATATTACGTTATTCCCATAAAACTACGGGGTTAGTGAAAAACAGTCCTCCGCCATAAAGACGGAGGACAACCACATTCATTGATAATTTACATCGCAAGGCGGTACATCGCTGCATAATGCGAACGGAAAAAGCCGTTCTATGTCATATTCTGTTGTCATAAATATATAATACCCCTCACTTGTAATACCCCTCACTCGCAAAAACTAACCTCTCAATGGAAAAATTTTTCCACTATATGAATAAATCATCCATTGTCAGTTCACTATGCACTATACTCCACGCTGTAGGATTGGATAATCCATAGGTGGTGACAAATGTCTGCACCACTGCTTTCGTTGTTTTAGTAATCTCTTGAAACAGCCAAAGACGCTCCCGCACTTTTTTTTCATACTCTTTTGTGACCTTAAACTTATTGGTACTGAATTTCATCTCAAAGAGATGTATGATTCGGTCTGCGCGTTCAATCACCATGTCAACCTGAGCTCCCGAGGTCATATCGTTTTTATCAGCTACATGCCGCCACGTCGAGACAGATGTTGCCATTCCCCCGATACCCAGACCTTTTTTTATCTGCTCATGATGTTCAAGACAAATTAGCTCAAATGTAAGTCCCATCCATGAGAGGATGGATTGCGAGGATAGATTATGCGTCCACCATTGACTATCCCTGCTTCCGTCAGATTCTAGGAATTTATAGTAGAATAAGGTATAAAAATCTATAAGGCGATAAACGCTATCTTTTTTCTTGTTGCCGTATTGTAGCCGTTTGTCTATGAAATCGCTACGTTCAAGATTTTTCAGAATTCCGGTTAATGTACTCCCCGAAATCTTGGTTTTCTCCGATATTTCCTTTCGTGTGAGTCCCGACTTGTTTTCTGAAAGAATCTTGACCACGTTAACATAAGTCTGGGCATTGGAGAACAGCGCATTGTACAATTCATCAAACTCCATTCTCAATTTGCCACGAGGGTCGAAACAAAGTCGGTCAATATTTTGGGCCACACTCTCACGAGGCTCCAACAGGCTGAGGTAATAAGGGACACCCCCTGTCAGCATATAAAACTGTAGTGTCTGATAGCGGTCTTTCGGAAAGCGTCGCTTTGCAAGGTATTGCTCGGTCTCGCCTAACGTGAATGGTCGAAGATATATGCTTTCTGTAATACGGTTGTGCAGACCACCCTGATTTTCAATAAGATTTTCAACCATCCATGAAGTTGAGGAGCCCGTAGCAACAAATAAAATATCTTCCTGACTGACGCCCCAACTGTTCCAGAAATATTCCAACGAGCTTACAAAATCAGACCGCTGGGTATCAATCCACGGCATTTCATCAAAGAACACAATTTTTTTCCTATCAGACGGCAGGGATTCAAGGTATTCTTCGAGTGCATCGAAAGCATCACTCCAAGAATTCAATTCGTTGGTTTTGACTTTTGCATACTTCTTTAAGGCTTTAGCAAAATTAGCCAATTGTGCCTTGCTTGAAAGTTTATGGCCTCCTACGAACTTGAAGTCATATTTCTTATTAAAGAATTGCTCAATAAGAAATGTCTTACCGATACGTCTGCGACCATACACAATCACAAATTCAGATTGGTCAGATTGCAGACATCTTTGAAGCTGCCCACACTCTTTATGCCTTGCGATAAGTTTATTTGTCATGGGTTAATCTTTTTGACTGCAAAATTACGGAAAGAAATCGAGATTTACAAATGAGTTTTACCCAAATATCTATGCCAAACACGATATTTGGGTAAAACCCTATAAGATAATTCGCAGAATATTATAGTGTACAATCCCTCATTTTCCATAAAATTACGGGGGTTAGTGAAAAACAGTCCTCCGCCATAAAGACGGAGGACAACCACATTCATTGATAATTTACTATTTATAGCAGTTATGGATTGTAAGTTATTAAGATTAGTTTCTGTCTGCTATTTTGTAGGGACATATAAATTGTGTTCTTTCTAATTAAGACATTATTTGCGAATTCTCATTTCTAACCACCTTATAGCCATTTATAGAATTATAAGAGCAATTGGCTTTCATGCGCGACAAAGTTAAGTATTAATTATGTTAATTGAAAATATTAAGTTAATTTTTTAGTGAAATTGGGTGAAATATACCTAAATTAAGTGAATTAGTAGAATATCACTTAACTTTACTTCACTAAATTAAGTAATCAAAAAGAAAAACAGGAAACAAAGGCTTCCTGTTTTATGGTCGCTGAAAAGCCGGATGGTCAGCTCAGTCCCGGAATACGGATATCTTCGTCAGAGACCGGCCCGAACCATTCCTCAATTTTTTTACGGGCTTTCGCAAAGACAGCAGGGGTGAGGTTGGTCCAGATAGTTTTCAACACGAATGTGAGGGCGGCCATGTCGTCAGTGAAACCTAATGGCAGCCCATCAGGGATAAGGTCAACAGGAAGTATGAAATAGCCGAGTGCGGCAAAAATCATAATACGGTCTTTTACGGGGATGCTCTTGTCCATAGAAGCATAATAGAGGATCAGCACCGCATAGACCACCTTGATTCCGGCTTTACGCCCATACTTTTTAATTTTCTCCATTAGCTTGTCAGGATTGTAGTAATCCTTCAGTCTGGAGATGTTGTCGAGAAAATACTTAGAGTTGAATGCCATAGAAATATGATTTTATTTTGTTTCCATTTTTATTATTACCGGCTTGAAACCGGTGGAGGTAACGGTAAGGAATAGATGCAATCCGAGCACGATCAGAAATGCTTAAGCAAAGTAAGCGGAATAAGAATCCAATCACATATCCTTAGTTTTTCTAATTTTGTCATTATAACAGCTTTTAGTTGTAAAGATGGAATTGTATATGTAAAATTAATAAAAATATTTCATTTATGCTGTTAAGACAACTATTTATTTGCAAAGTTAAACAGCCGTCTCTCTTACTCCATGTCCATTTTCTTTCCATATTAGCGTATGAAACAGAGAAGGGGGTAGGTAAACTAAAAAAGCTTTACAGATGTTAATAATTATAACTGATAATGATAAAAACGTAATTTTATTATAGAAATGAAAATACTCGTGATCAACGGCAGTCCTCATCTTAACGGCTGCACCGATCGCGGTCTTCGGGAAGTTGAGGAGACTTTGACCGCTAATGGAATTGAAGTTGAACGTGTCAATATCGGCAATAAAGACATTCGTGGCTGCATAGGATGTAATTTCTGTCGTCAGCACGGTCGGTGTGTGTTTAATGACCTCGTCAATGAGACAGCGCCTAAATTTGCTGAGGCCGACGGCCTGCTTGTAGGCAGTCCGGTGTATTATGCCGGATGCAACGGCCAGGCTTTGGCATTCCTTGACCGTCTTTTTTACAGCACGGCCGGCACAATTGACAAGACAATGAAGGTTGGAGCTGCAGTGGTCTCATCCCGGCGTGCGGGATCTACCTCCGCTTTCGATGAGATCAACAAGTATTTCACAATCAGTGCTATGCCTATCGTGTCGAGCACATATTGGAACGAAGTTCACGGCTTCACGGCAGAAGATGTGGAAGACGATCTGGAAGGGCTGCAGACCATGCGCAATCTCGGGCGCAATATGGCCTTCATGGTCAAGGCTATATCGGCTGCTAAGAAAGAGGACGGCATTCCCCAGCAGGAACGCTCTGCCTTTACAAGTTTTCACACCGAGGGATAACGCTTTTTAGAGCGGAAAAAGATAAGCCACGCAAGAGTTATCAGAATGGCATAGGCTGCAAATATAAGCCAGGGCCATTCCCAGTCGCCCATGAATAGACGCATTGGAGAAGATGACCCTGCAGGGGTAACCATCTGCCATGCGCACCAGTGGTTGACTATCGCACCAGCGGCAATGGTACCGGAGGTAGCTCCGATACCGTTGCTCATAAACATCATCAGCCCTTGTGCAAATCCTTTCATATTCTCCGGCGCTACCTGCTGGATATACAGATGTCCGGCTATCGTGATAAAGTTAAAGGCGAGTCCATATACGAGCATCGAACCTATCAGCAGCCATAGCCCATCGCCCGGATTGCCTGTCCCAAGCATCAGGAAACGGAGTGCCCATGCCAACAGACCGACCGCATACACCCAGCGTATGCCTTTATATTTCAAAGAGACGCCTACCAACAGGATGCAGGCAGCCTCGGAAATCTGTGATAATGAAAAGAGCATCGTGGCATTGCCGGACGCTAAGGAGTCGGCATATTCGGCCACACCTGAGAAATGGGTTATGAAAGGAGTGACGAATCCGTTGGAGATCTGGAGACATACCCCGCTGAATATGACAAACACTAAGAAAACAGCAATCTCCCGCTTGCCAAATATGACCTTAAGTGACTCTCCCAACGGCATCTTTATCCGCTCAGTCTTGACAGGCAATTTTACGGAAGCAAGTTTTGGAAGGGAAAAAGCATATAGAGAGGTGATTAGGCCCATTATTGCGCTGCACAGCAATTGCATGGCATTATATTGGAAACGCAATCGGCCTGTGGCTGCGTTGTCGGTCAGGGAGAAGCCTAATGAGCCATTGTTCCAGTAAGCACAATTGACAAACCACATCGCCGCCACAAATCCTACTGTTCCCCACACTCTGATTGTAGGGAAAGAAGTGACAGTATTGTGGCCGGTTTGTGTGAGTAGGCCGAATGAGGCGGTGTTGGCCAAAGCCATTGTAGGCATATACAATGACAGGAATAAGAGATAGAGGGGATAGAACACTTTGAATTCCAGATGCTGATGTGTCATTCCATAGCGCCACATGATCAGCATCACCGCTGCTGCAGTGAGATGGCACAGGCCGAGCAATGTCTCCGGGCGACGGGTGCGATCAGCAAGACGTCCGAAAAGTGAGGGGGTGATAATCGACATCAGGCCAATAGCTGCATAAAACCAAGCTATGTCACCTCCCAGCCCTCCGGCTCCGAGAAGTTGGCCAAAACACGTGAGATAACAACCCCACACACTGAATTGTAGGAAATACAATAGGGACAGACGGGCCTTCATGAGTAACAGTAAATCTTCGTTGCCAACCTTTAGTAAGGAATTCCGTTCTTAAATAAAATTTCCTTAAGATGGAAATTTTCATCACGCAGATGATCAATTTCCTCTCGCAACTCGTCTACACGTTCGGAGAGGCGGTCGTTGCGGCGTGTCAGGAATTCTATTCGTTCTCCGGTCTCGAAATCGCCCTTGCTTCTCTGATGGGCAAGATCATGGAAGTGATGAAGAAGCTGTGTCAGGGAATCGCTTGGCTCAACAGTATGTATGTGTGGGGGCACCGTGACTTCGGCTGTGTCTTCCATAACATAATCATCAAGGTTATCCAGCTCAAAAATTTCTTTGATCTTTTCCAATTTTTCTTCCGGAAGACGGCTGCGGCCATTCTCTATTGCAGAAAGGAAACTGGGTCTCACCTGAAGCATATCTGCTAACTCTCTCTGACTTATGCCTGCGCGTTTACGTAGCCTTACCAAATCAATTTTGCTCATAACGGTTTTTATCATGGTTAGTGAGAGAGGCTTTTCTGACCACAAATTTACTTCATTTTACTTAATTTTCCAAAATATTGCCTGTAAATTCACAAAATATATTAAGTTTTTGATTAATCATCACTCAAACGAGGCACAATTTATTCAGTGGCAACACTATGACTTCAGCCAATTATGATATAAGATTGACTCATGCAGGGGAACGGGTTCATTTTGGTGTAATTGATTTACAAATATCAACTCCGGATCAAGATGAACGCAGAATAATCCGTCGGAGCTTTTCGTAATGTTATAATCGTCCGGATTGTAGAGAGCCCGGAGTTTCTTTAATGAGCGTCGCAGGCAACTGAATATCGGACGTCTGATCTCAGGAATAGTCAAGTCGGGCGCAGAGCCCTTCTCTCCACCAAACATCTCATAAATGGTAGAATAACGCTGTTGGATTTTTTTCAGGCGTCGGTTATATTTTTCCACGCCGGTTGCAGATCCGGGGGTTGTGAAATTCAACCCTTCGCTTCCTTGACACAGCAGGAGGGCATAGAGGGCTTTCTCACGGCGGTGAATCCCGGTGAGTTTGGTGTCGATTTCAGGAAAGTATATATCTTCTTTATACGGATTCAGTAGGACGGAACTGCGTATGTTCTTGCGGATAAGGAAAATGTCGAGTAGTTGTTTATAGAAACCATGAAAATGAAACTGGTTGTCGCGTTCCTCGGAAGATTTGACTACGTAGATGTCGCTGCTCAGCATTGCGCAGAAACGGTCAATAAATGACTGGACAATGGCAAGTATATCTTTATCTACTTCAATCCTAAGATAATTGGCATAGGCGGCTTCCCCCACAAAGCTGTTGCCTATCTTTATGAGGAGGGATGGGGGAGTGTTGCGGAGGGCAGTGATGCCAAGACGGTTGCACAGCAAGTCCCGACAGAAAGTGCCGGTGGTCATTTTCATGAGGGAACTGTAAGTGTGCTCAATTCCTTCAGCAGTCATTGCCGGGGCAAGGAAGGAGAGAATGCTCCGAAATAGTTTAGGGTCAGTGTCGCGATAGTGGGTGATTATGTGCGGTAGATAGACAAAGTGGAACCCGACTAACTGCAACTCCTTAAATATTACGCGATACCATTTTTCGATGGCGGCATTAGTGTCAGGGTCATAGATGTCTTCGATATATAGGGCGGTTGCAAGGTCAATGTTAAAATTCGCTCGAGGGATAGAAATGGTTTCAACGCTATATGGCAGATCATCGTCAAGCGCCAGAGCCAGGGCAATCATGATAAGAGCCTCGGAATGAGCACAGAAACCATCGCTGACAGTCATTGCATAACAGTCGGCCAGGAAATCCTTTCTAATGTCGGCTTCTTGGGAGAGATGGATGTTATTAAGTGCGTCAGCAAAAGTAATGGTCTGCGCCTCAACCTCCAGTTCCCGTGTGATGGAATATTTTGTGCAGATTTTGTCCCAATATTCCATCTCACCGATATTGACAATCCTGTCGGCCTTGATTAGGTCGGAAAACACCCTTGCTATCGAAATACGTTCAATTCTTTTCATGCCTGAGCAAATTTAGCAGCCACGATCTAACTTGCTGTTTCTTGTTTTAAGTGCTCCCGACATCTCGTTGACGTAAGCACCTCCGTCAAGTGAGGCGGTAAAGTCTTTGAGAATACGATATTTGATATCGGGATAGCGATACAGAGCGTCTTCAAGGGTGGTGGCCACGCAGACGTCGCCAGCGAGTCCGCAGATGTCTATTTCATCAATCTGATCATTCTTAAGGAAACAGTCCATGTCTCGTCGTCCATTTTCGTTTCTGAATATGGAATATTCATCCCGAAAGAGGTCATCGCCTTTGTGTAGTATCAAGACATCTCTGGAATAAGGATACAAGGCTTCGAAAAGTGGTGGCCAAATGGCTGCTCCAACTGTTGAGACAATGCAATGAGGTGGCCATTTGCCTCCGAAGTCTTTGAAAGAGGGATGGCGCAGAGGATGATTGTCGCAAGTTACAAAGAGATGCCCGTATTCGTCGCCGTGTTCCTTTACGTATTGGGCAAGTTTATTCATTGCCTCTTCTGCTCCGGGCACGGGCAAGGAACCGTTGATGAAATCAATCTGCGGATCCACAATCAGCAGCATTCGCCTATTTTTATTATTTCTGTCGTCATTCTCCATATAGATTCAGTTTTAACTTTATAACGTAGAGAAACAATTAATATGATAAGCTACGTTTTATTTAGTTTTGGGAAGGGTTTCCACTATCTATTTGTCTCTTTAAAATTGCCTTTTCTGTTGCATCTTGATCAAGTCCATTATAAGGATTAACTATCACTAATTTGTCAAGTTGATTCTCATTGAAGTTTACAGCCTCCAGATCATCTATTATAACGTAGTTGCACGTGGTATCACACTCATTTAACCATTGTTGAATCTCATCCCCTCTGTGTTTGCTTACATTGGGAGTAGTGTCTGTCATGAATCCCGGCATCTGTCGTTCATGCCACATTTGTAACAACTCCTCATATTTATCTATATACTTCCAATCTGAAGTAACCACAATGTCAGCTTTGGTAGCATCAATTAAGAGGCTTAGGTTTTCTATGCATTGAGGGTCAAAGACCGGACGCCCATTCTCATCGCACTCCGGAAGCCCGTTACGCACCAGATACAGATCGTAAAAGGCTGTATCCATAACACCATCAAAATCAAGGAAGATGACATTCATAATTGAAGATGCAAGGGAGAGGTTGGTGGCTAATTAGTTTTGGGAAGGACTTCCGGAGGTGAAAGAGGAAGATTGGGACCTGTCTGACCGATTGGTTGTGAATTTATCTATCTCATCATTCAGTCTATGTTTTGTATTAAAAAACATTGATAGAATTGAGTCAAGATATTGGGTCAGATCGGGTATTTCAGGGATAAAAATAAAATCCATTCTGCTTGCTACTGATCTATTGCCGTTTTCATCCGGATCCCTCATGACTATCACCGGTCCGAAACCACCGTTTACAGTATTTATTGCCTCTAACACAAGTGGAAGTCGTGTGTCAAGAACGTTTATACGTAAGTAAGGGAGATCCCATACACGCAAAAATTTGCCGACAATTATCGCAAGAAAACTTTCTCCTTGATAGCGGAAGAAAATGTCGCCATCCTTATCACTTTCAGGCTGGCATCCCAGTTCATGAAGAGTAGAGATCAGTAATTGCTTGATATCCTCAGGGGTGGGTTGAGGTTGTGGAGTAGAGTCCTGAGGCTTTTCCTCCTCGGCTTTATTCTTTTTCGAGAAACGATCAAATAGTCCCATATTGTTATTTTTTTAGATAATTGTTATTTATATTGATTTTTGAATTCGGTAGAGAAGGGCAGGTAGTTGCCCTGGGGATTATGAGCTTTCCGGGAATTATGGTCTTCGATTATGGCAAAAACGATTTTACGGAATTTGTTTTTGAATTCCGGTTCGTTCATCACTTCGTGAAACAGCCGGGCAATATGGGCCGGTGGATTGCAAAATGCGCCGCAACCCCATGCTCCTAACACTAAAGAGTCATGTCGATGCCTGAGACCGAGTCTGAATATTGTCCTCATCTTATTCTTAACCCCCTCCACGAGATTAGGGGATATCATTCCTGAGGGAGTAAGCTCCGGGCGGTTCATGGCAGCCACCGTGATTATGGAAACATACTTTGGATCTTCAAGCAGTTTACAGCCATTTTTCTCTGAGTCTCTGAATAAGATAGCATTGGGAGTATAGATGCCTCCAAAATTCCGATCAAGAGGGTATTGGTCGGTTGCCTGAGACAAACCAAATTCATCAGCAAGATGGGAGTACTGATACAGAGAGCTGAAGAGATTAGTGCGTCGGAATATACTTTCTTCCTGAGCATTTGACCCATTATGCACACCTCCACCCGGCCGCTGACGGTTTGCCATATTCAGTACAGCCGGATTGAATCCTTCTTTACTAAGGCGCACAGCCTCTTTTAGGCAATCTTTATCAGTCACCTCAACAATTGTAGAAGAACGTAATGCCGGCACATTATTCACGGTGAATTCATCCTTGTAAAAGGCGGTGTCTTTTATCATTTTTTCGTCATCGGGTAGCTCTACTCTTTTCCCTGCCTCAGTGATATAGAAACCGGAGTTGGCAATCTGAACCGTATTAAAGAATGTCTTGATATTGATCTTCTTTACCTCACTCCATTTGGGCAATAAGGATTTTATCAAAGCCTCCTTTTTATCAAGGAAATCTCTATTGCTGTCCCAAGAATTAAGAGGGAAGCCTGCGTAACGGGATTGTCTCATAATAACATTTACAAAGCTCTCCGGGAGGGTAACATTGTCCAGCTCAAATGCGTCAATAAAAAGAGGTGCAATCTCGTAAGAAGTAAATCCGGAGGTGCCTGTACCTATTGGAGTCACCAAAAAAGTTAATTCGGGATGCTTTTGGGCAAATTTGATAAACCTTGTTATGTATTGACGCATTTGATCAATGGTAGGTAGGGCAGTTGGTATCGCATAAGATTGACCTTGTAATCCTTCAGCTTGTCCGTATATGGCACCAAACCTCTTCACAGCAGTTTTTGCTGCTCCTCCAACATGGAAACCTGACAAGTTGCTTCCAAATACGAAAACCTCATTCGGCTTAAGATTTTCAATTTTTTCGGGTGTAAATTTCTTGTTCATAATAATGTTTTGATAATATTAGTAGTTAATAATGGATTGTTAAATAGATTGTTTTCGCCTTGCGATTAGATTCTAAAATTCAAGACGAAATCCACGCTGTTTTAGTTCTCTATATTTTTCAAGGTTAAACTGAAAGAGGGAAGCCTCGCGTTTAGGAGTGGGCCAGACGGTTTCGTCAAGTTGGGTTAGAATATCAAGGTGTAACATTTTCTTCGCGAAATTGCGTCGGTCAAAATGCACTCCGAGCACGGACTCGTAAAGAGTTTGCAGCTCTTTAAGAGTGAATTTATCGGGAAGCAGATCATAGCCTATGGGGTGAAAATGGATTCTTTCCCGAAGCCGGGCAAGGGCATCACGAAGTATAACATCATGATCAAAAGCTAACTGTGGCACCTCATTGACAGAAAACCAACGAGCCTCAGCAGCATCATCGCCGCCTTTAACCTCTTGGAGCCTGACCAAAGCGAGATAGGCTATTGTGATTACCCTTTCGCGAGGATCACGGGTCGGATCTGAATAAGCATGAAACTGTTCGATATATGCTGACTCAAGACCTGTCTCTTCCTTCAGCTCACGCAATGCACCGGTTTCGGCTGACTCGTCCGATTTCAGAAAGCCACCGGGGAGTGCCCACTTCCCCTTGTAAGGTTCTATGCCTCTTTGAATGAGCAGAATTTTAAGATTCATACCGTCAAAACCGAAAATAACACAGTCGGTTGTTACTGCTGGGTGTGGGTATTTGTAGCAATACTGATTATTTTCCATTTATCTCCTATAACTTTACTTGTGTAATTTTTACGCTACAAAATTAGTTCTTTATTTTTAAATTACCAAATATTTTGAGTAAAAATTACACAAGATTGTTATAGAAGAAGCCAATATAGAAATAATATATTGTGATTCAATAAAATATATTAACTGATTTTAGCGGAAGAAAATTGGTAATAACTCTATATGGCAGTGACTGAATTAAGGCTTTTGGACAAATTATGGTTAACAGAGAAAAATTAATGATTAGTCTCGGTAAAAGGTAATCCAGTTGGCGGCGTATTGATTTGGCTCAGTATGAATTTCGACTACTTTTCCATCATTGTCCATATATTTTTATAAGGGGAGGGGTGGGAGGAATCTATATTTTTTGTAACTTTACGGGGTCAAATTAACCAATGAGATTCTTTTAACCGACATTCCGTTAGATGAATATTTATCAGAAACTGTTTTTCTACTCATTTGCCTTGTGCGGCCTCCTGATGGCAGCCTCTTTGCCGATGTGGGCGAAGAAGTTGCCGTCAGATTACGTCAGTGCCCTGGTAGGCACTCAGTCGAAGTATTCCCTTTCGACCGGCAACACGTATCCTGCAATTGCCCTTCCCTGGGGAATGAATTTCTGGACTCCCCAGACAGGCAAGATGGGCGACGGATGGGTTTATACGTATGACGCCGACAAGATTCGCGGCATCAAGCAGACTCACCAACCGAGTCCTTGGATTAATGACTACGGACAGTTTGCCATCATGCCCGTAACGGGCGATGTGGTTTTCGATGAAGATGATCGAGCCAGTTGGTTTTCCCACAAAGCGGAGGAAGCCCATCCATACTATTATAAGGTGTATCTTGCTGACCATGACGTGGTGGCTGAGGTGGCTCCGACTGAGAGAGCGGCTGCTTTCCGATTCACGTTCCCGGAGAATGAGATGTCGACAGTTGTGATTGATCCGTTTGACGGTGGTTCATCAGTAAGGATTATCCCTTCCGAGAATAAGATTATTGGTTATACCACAAAAAACAGTGGTGGAGTGCCGGACAATTTCAAAAATTATTTCGAGATAGTGTTTGACACCCCGTTCATCTATTATGCCACCGTTTCTGACGGAACCATTACTCCCGGCACGACAGAGAGCGAAAGTGGCCATGCAGGCGCTATAGTCGGTTTTAAGACACGGAGGGGACAAGCGGTCAATGCCAGGGTAGCCTCCTCGTTTATCAGTCCCGAACAAGCTGCCATAAATCTCAGGGAGCTTGGAGACGGTGATTTTGAACGTATTAAGACTGAGGGGAAAGAACGTTGGGATGAGGTCTTGGGGAAAGTAGAGATAGAGGATGATGATCTTGACCGCAAACGTACTTTCTATTCATGCCTCTACCGGTCGCTTCTGTTTCCACGCAGTTTTTATGAGATTGATTCAGCGGGGGAGATTATGCATTATAGCCCCTATAATGGGGAAGTTCTTCCGGGATATATGTTTACCGACACAGGTTTCTGGGATACTTTCCGCGCCCTTTTCCCGCTACTGAATCTGCTCTTTCCTTCACAGAATGAGAAGATTCAGGAAGGTCTTGCGAATGCCTACCGCGAGAGCGGATTTCTGCCTGAGTGGGCAAGTCCGGGCCACAGGGGATGTATGGTAGGTAATAATTCCGCCTCGGTTGTGGCTGATGCATGGCTTAAAGGTGTTAAAGTGCCCGAAAAAGATATTGAGACACTTTGGGAAGCTTTAGTCAACGGCAGTCAGAATGTTCACCCTGAGGTATCCTCCACCGGACGTCTCGGCCATGAGTATTATAATAGGTTGGGGTATGTGCCTTATGACGTTAACATCAACGAGAGCGCTGCACGCACATTGGAATATGCCTACGATGACTGGTGTATCTATCAGCTCGGAAAGGCATTGGGAAAATCAAAAAAAGAGCTGGAACCATATGCAAAGCGGGCGATGAACTATAAAAACATCTTTGATCCCGACACCAGATTAATGAGGGGAAAGAATGCCGACGGGAAATTTCAGTCCACGTTCAATCCTTTGAAATGGGGGGATGCTTTCACAGAAGGTAATTCCTGGCATTACACATGGTCGGTGTTTCATGATCCGCAGGGTCTGATCAATCTAATGGGTGGCCGGGAAGAGTTTACTGCCATGCTTGATTCGGTTTTTACTGCGCCGCCGGTTTTTGATGAAAGCTATTATAATTCCGTGATCCATGAAATCAGAGAGATGCAGATCATGAACATGGGCAATTATGCTCATGGCAACCAACCCATACAGCATATGATCTATCTCTACAACTATGCCGGGCAGCCATGGAAGGCACAATATTGGGTGCGCGAGGTGATGGACCGCATGTATAATGCTAATCCCGATGGATATTGCGGGGATGAGGACAATGGGCAAACCTCGGCATGGTATGTCTTCTCGGCATTAGGGTTCTATCCGGTATGTCCGGGAAGTGGTGAATATGTGCTTGGGGCTCCCATCTTCAAGAGCATCAGACTGAATCTGGAGAATGGCAACGCCGTGACTGTCTCAGCCTCCCGCAACAGCGATGAGAGACGCTACATAGGCAGCATGACTGTAAATGGCCTTGAATATGACAAAAACTATCTTGACCACGATATGCTGACCGCCGGGGCAACCATAGTCTACGAGATGGTAGGGGAGCCTGCTGTCAATCGTGGAGTAAGTGCCGAATCGCGTCCGTATTCATTCAGTAATGAAATTGATCCGGCATCGAAAAAGATGTAACTAATCTGACAACATACATTAAGATGAAAAAAACATTTATCTCAATGGCGGCAATGCTGCTTACGGCAGGAACTTCCGCTGCCTATAATGCCCCGGCTAAGGAGATCTGTCAGCCGGACATGGTTGTAGGGGTCAAAGATGACAAGCCAATGAAGACTTGTCGGCCTGACAAGAATGAGCGACTTTTCCATTCGGAAGCAGTAGAAAAGGAGATTGACCGTGTGAAAAAGATGCTTACCAACCGGAAACTGGCATGGATGTTTGAAAACTGTTTTCCCAACACAATAGACACCACCGTGCATTACCGCATAGGAGAAGACGGGAAGCATGACACCTTTGTATATACAGGCGACATACATGCGATGTGGCTCAGGGATTCCGGGGCACAGGTGTGGCCATATGTGCAGTTTGCCAATGATGATCCGGCGTTGAAAGATATGCTTGAGGGAGTGATCCGACGTCAGTTCAAATGCATTATCCTCGATCCATATGCCAATGCCTTCAATGACGGCCCGACAGGAGGCGAATGGATGAATGACCTCACGGAGATGCGTCCTGAGGTGCATGAGCGCAAATGGGAGATTGATTCATTATGCTATCCCATCAGGCTTGCATATGAGTATTGGAAAGTGACCGGTGATGACTCAATATTTGATGATGAATGGCTCACGGCCATAGGCAAGATCCTTGCCACATTCAAAGACCAGCAGCGTTACGACGGGGTAGGCAATTACAGATTCCAGCGCAGGACAGAGCGGGCCCTCGACACAATGAGTAACGACGGATATGGAGCACCTGTGAAACCGTGTGGACTGATAGTGTCGTGTTTCCGGCCGTCGGATGATGCCACCACACTGCAGTTTCTTGTGCCTTCCAATTTCTTTGCCGTGTCTTCATTGCGCAAGGCGGCAGAAATACTCGACACAGTAAACGGTGACAAATCTAAAGCAGAAGAGTGCCGCACACTTGCAGGAGAAGTAGAAGCTGCTTTAAAGGAGAACGCTACATATACTCATCCGGTTTTCGGAGAAATATATGCGTTTGAGGTAGACGGTTTCGGTAATCATCTTCTGATGGATGATTCCAACGCTCCGAGCCTGCTTTCATTGCCCTATCTTTGCGACGTAGACATAAATGACCCTGTATATCAGAACACCCGAAGATTCGTATGGAGTGAGTATAATCCTTATTTCTTTAAAGGGTCAGCAGGGGAAGGAATAGGCGGTCCGCACATTGGCTATGACATGGTGTGGCCAATGAGCATCATGATGAAAGCCTTCACCAGCACTGATGATGCGGAGATTGCGGACTGCATGAGAATGCTTCTTGCCACCGATGCATCAACAGGCTTCATACACGAGTCGTTTCATAAAGATGACGCTACCGATTTCACCCGCCCCTGGTTTGCCTGGCAGAACACCCTTTTCGGTGAGCTTGTGGAAAAGCTTGTCAATGAAGGTAAAATAGAATTGCTTAATAACCTATGACAGGAGCTTTTGAAATATGAAGAAGTGAACATAACGGAAGATTGCATCATATGAACATTATTAAATTTCTCGCCTCACTTTCCGAGAATAATAACAGGGAATGGTTTGGGGCACATCGTCAGGAATATGAAGCGGTGATTTCTAAATGGTATTCTGATTTGGATGTCATGATAGAACATATGGCTAAGTGGGAGCCTCGAATCATTGGTCTGACCGGGAAAACGGCTTCCTATCGCATATACCGGAATCTACGTCTTTCCCCTGACAAAACACCGTATAAAACTCATTTGGCTGCCTCTTATTTCCCCTATGGTAAGAAAGTGGAAGGAGCGGGATATTATATCCAATGTGGGGCAACGGATGATAAATGCCTGCTTGGCGGAGGGATATGGGCACCGGAAACAAAGACGCTAAACTTGCTGAGAAAAGCGATGGTTGACAATATCGAGGAATTTGAGGATATAATAAACGAGCCGGAGTTTAAGCGGGTGTATCCGACATGGGAAGAACCTCAGCTTGTGACTGCCCCGAAGGGATGGCCTCGGAATCATCCCAATATAGAATTGCTCAGGTTGCTTCATATAGGCCGCTGCCATTATGTAACCACTGATTTCTTCTTGGATCCGGAATGGCCTGTCAAAGCCGCCGAACTGTTGCGTCCGTTGAAGCCGTTGATTGACTTCATCAACTATACGCTCCACGAGGAGGATACTGAGTGAGTGGGGTATAGCCTAAAAATAACCGGGTTTCCAATTTCAGAAACCCGGTTGCTGTTTTTATTTTGTGATCGAGACATCTTGATCAACGTCATTCCAGTCATTGATGGAGACTGCATAATTTATTTTTTCCTCTGAATTGTCAATCGGCTGATAGGGCATTTCTCCTACAAATGTGTTTTCATCATGTACGCCATGACCGAAACCGGAAATCTCTTTTACGGTCAGCTTGTAATGATGGTTACGCACTATGCCATAGCTACCG
>CAZQSD010000065.1:0-16972 GCA_964595885.1 uncultured Sangeribacter sp. | reverse complement strand
GCATTCACTTGAACTTACCATCACCAAGGTCAACGGCCAGGAGAACGGCAGCGCCACAGCTACAGCAAACACCACTGTGACCGTGTTTCCTTACGTGCCTGTCCACCGTCCTCTCGTAGAGGAGTTCACCGGCACTTGGTGCGGATGGTGTACACGTGGCTACGTTGCAATGGAGCTGCTTAACGAGACATTCGGTGACGACGTTGTCCTCGCAGCCTACCACAATGGCGACCCGATGCAGGTGACAAGCGCTTATCCTGTAAGCGTATCCGGTTACCCGTCGGCTTCACTTAACCGCAACGGTGTGATTGACCCCTACTATGGCAATCATGATGATCAGGATTTCGGTATCAAGTATGACGTCATTGACTGCATGAACACTGTTGTCCCTGCTGACATAAATGTTGAGGCATCATGGGCCGACGCCGACAAGACTCGGATTGAGATCAATGCCGCAACAAGATTCTTCGAGAATAATGCCAATGCAGGCTACAAGGTAGGTTACATCCTCATCAACAATGGCCTCAGCGGTGAGGGTTCTTCCTGGGAGCAACATAATTACTATCCAAGTTATGCAAGCACCTATGTCAATACAGGTCTTGAAATTCTTACAACTTGGCCTGAAACAGTTTCAGGTCTCGTGTTCAACGATGTTGTTGTTGACGTTGCTGCCATGAAGGGTGTTGAGGGTTCAATTCCTTCCTCTATAGTTTACAATGAGGAGTACACAACTACCTACAGCATGGACATCGCTTCCAACAAGGTGATCCAGGATAAGGATAAGCTTTATGTTGCTGCCTTCATCATCGCTCCCAACGGCACTATCATCAATGCCAACAAGGCTCAGGTAGGTGCTGGCTCAGCTGTCAACACAATCAGCGGCGATGCCTCTGAGGTGAGTGCAGAATACTACAACCTCGCCGGCTCACGCGTTGCTGCTCCTCAGGCAGGTATCTACGTTAAGGTAGCCAAGATGTCTGACGGCACAGTCCGCACAAGCAAAGTTGTGGTTCGCTAATACCGGTCCAACCCCTGCTACGCTCCCATAGCGTTGCAACCCAATAAAAACGGGATGCACTGATTCAGCTCAGTGCATCCTTTTTTTGTAGTATCTTTTTGGGGATGTGGGGGATTTTAGCTAATTTTGCATAATAATATGCCGCAATGTGCGGTGACTTTTTATCCATTCTGAATTTATCATAACGGAATGTTGTCGAAAAAATATCAGCTGATTAACAATGTGGGGGGATGGTTCGTATTCGTCATTGCCCTTGTCACGTATTGGCTCACCCTTGAGCCGACCGCGTCTTACTGGGACTGCGGTGAGTTTATAATCCAGGCAGACAAGCTTGAAGTGGGCCATCCGCCGGGCAACCCCATCTTTATGCTCACTGCGCGGTTCTTTGCCAATTTTGCCCCTGATGCCGCCCGTATATCCGTCATGGTGAATGCCATGAGCGGCTTGTTGAGTGCGCTGACCATTCTTCTGTTGTTCTGGACCATCACCCATCTTGTGCGTCGTCTTGTGGTGAAAGACGGGCAGCGCAAGGAAATATCCCTGCAGCAATACATAGCCATAATGGGCAGTGGCCTTGTCGGCTCGCTTGCCTATTGCTGGAGCGACACTTTCTGGTTTTCCGCAGTGGAAGGGGAGGTATATGCCTTCTCATCTTTCTGCACCGCGCTCGTGTTCTGGCTTATCCTTAAATGGGAAAACCGGGCCGACGAACCTCATTCCGACCGTTATCTCATATTGATAGCCTATGTGATCGGTGTGAGTGTGGCGGTCCATCTGCTCAACCTCCTCTGCATCCCGGCCATCGTGCTTGTGTTTGCCTACAGGAAGTGGAAGGATATGAATCTTGTCAAATCGCTTGTGACGCTTCTTGTGTCATTCGTGATAATCTTCCTTGTGCTCTACGGGCTTGTACCCGGCTTCATAAAGGTGGCCCAGCAGTTTGAGCTGTTCTTTGTCAATGACTGCCACATGATCTATAACAGCGGCGCGCTCATATATGCCATCACCGCCCTTGCTGTATTCGGCTGGACAATTTATGAATTGGGCAATCAGAAGAACGGCCTCATGATGAGAATATCAGTGCTTATTGCATTGGCTGTCTCCGGCATCTTCTTCTTCGGCAACAGTTTCTGGATCGGTTTCCTGATTCTGCTTGTTATCGCCGTGCTTATGTTTACTGTCTACAAGACCAACCTTCCCGTAAGAGTGCTGACAGTGGCAATGTGGAGCATAGCCGTTATTTTCGTGGGCTATTCCAGTTATGCACTCATTCTCATAAGATCGAGTGCCGACACCCCGATGAATCAGAATTCGCCTGACAATGTGTTTGACCTCGCTTCCTACCTCAACCGTGAACAGTATGGGGAGAATCCGCTTATCTACGGTGAGACCCTCTATTCCTCTCCGATGAAAGAGCTGGCGGGAGTGGCAAGAGACACCGTCACATACGCTGAAGACGGCACACCCATTATCCTTTCCACCCCTTATTACAATCCCGTCATCAACCCCGGAAAAGCGTTGTATGCGAAAGGGGTGCGCGGGGCCAACCCTGTTTCGGAATACGGATTCCTCAGCCAGGGTGAGATGGCGACAAACAATGCGCTCTCTAACCGTGATGGCGACTACTACGTGAAGCGCGACTATAAGCCGGAAGCAAAGATGAACCCGGAACTGAATATGCTGTTCCCGCGCATCTACAGCCGCCAGCATGATTCATATTACAGACAATGGGTGCGTCTCGACTCGATGGACGACCAGCTTACGCTTGTGCATGCCATTGATCCTGTTACCGGCGACAAGCTGCCTGAATATGACCTTCAGAAGGAGCCGAGGTATAATGAATATACCGGCACGTTCAATTATCCTGAGAAGTATGTGTTCAAGCCGTCGTTTACTCAGAATCTGGCCTACTTCTTCAACTATCAGCTCAACCACATGTATCTGCGTTATTTCATGTGGAACTTCGCAGGACGCCAGAACGACATCAACAACCAGTTTGGCGAGCTTGACGCAGGCAACTGGATCTCCGGGATTCCATTGATCGACAATTCACGACTTGGCGATCAGAGCTTGTTGCCATCCGATCTGGGAAAAGACAACAAGGGGCACAACGTCTATTACATGCTGCCGCTTATCCTGGGTCTGCTTGGCCTCGTGTGGCAGTCATTTTCTGGCAAGCGTGGCATAGAGCAATTCTGGGTTGTGTTCTTCCTGTTCTTCATGACTGGTATCGCTATCGTGCTTTACCTCAATCAGCCGCCCAATCAGCCGCGTGAGCGTGATTATGCCTTTGCCGGCTCGTTCTATGCGTTTGCCATCTGGATCGGCATGGGTGTGGCTGCCTTGTGGCGTATCCTTCTTTATCTTGTTGATCCGGAGCGGAAGAAACATGCTTTCAATCCTTCCAACCCCGATCAGGAGGAGATCCAACCGGAGAATATCATCAATGAACCTGCCAAACTTGGAAAGACCTCACGTATGTGTGCCGGTGTGGCAGCCCTGATAGGGCTTGTAGTGCCATTGCAGATGGTGAGCCAGACATGGGACGACCATGACCGCTCACACCGTTTTGCCGCACGTGATTTCGCAATCAATTATCTTGAGAGCCTTGAGCCAAATGCCATAGTGTTCTGCAACGGTGATAACGACACTTTCCCACTATGGTATGTGCAGGAGGTTGAGGGTGTACGACCGGATGTCAGGATTGTCAATCTAAGCTATCTGAACTCCGACTGGTATGCCAACCAGATGCGTCAGCAGGCTTATGATTCTGCTCCTATTGACTTTACCGCCACTCCACAGGATTATGCATATGGCAAGATGGATGTGACAATCTTAGGACGGGAGAGCGCCCCGGCTGATCTTCTCAGCAGCCTTAAGATTATCTATGGCGGAGAGGGGAAATCTTCTAATGGTTATCCCACGATGCCGAGTGGAGTGGTCAGCATTCCGGTAAACAAACAAGCTGCCCTGGAGCGTGGATTAGTGGCTCCTGCGGACACTGCCGACATGGTGGATAATATTATCGTAGACCTGCGCAACACCGACACCTATCGTAAGAAGGGCTACCTGAGTCTGGGTGAAATACTGATGCTTGATATAGTTGCCACCAATGCAGCCAACGGCTGGCAGCGTCCGATTTATTGGGTGACAACAGTAGGCAGTGACTACCACGTTGGCCTGACACCATACCTGCGCTCAACAGGTATGGCACATCAGATCGTTCCTACAATTCAGGATGGTATTCCTGCACGTACTGACCGTGCTTATGATGTGGTGACTAAGAAATACCGTTGGGGTGGTGCCGACATGAAAGATGGCAAGGCTCCATATTTCGATGAGACAGCCCGCCGGATGCTCCTGACAACCCGTTCGTCAATGCTTGATGTGGCTTCCGAACTGGTTTATAAGGGCGACACGTCGGCCGATTCTGTGGCTGCGAAGGCAGAGTTTAAGAAAGCACTGGAGGTGGTTGATCTTATGGATGCCAATCTGAAGGAAGAGGTGCAGCCGTATGAGCTAAGCATAGCCGCCACTCTCGGTCAGATATATTGTGAGTTGGGACAACCGCAGCGCCTTAACGACAAGAAGCTGGTGGATAAGGGACTCGGAGTGCTTTGGAAGATGATGGAGAGATATGCTCCCTATCTGGCTTATAACAGAGAGATGGCGATGAGTTTCGGCAACCCGATGCTCACGCGTGAATCACAGCTTATTCCATATCAGTTCTACCGTTTCATTGAACTTTACACTCAATTTGGCGGTGATGAGAAGAAGGTGGATGCCTTGGTGGAGACCTATGGTGTCACCAAAGATGAGCTACAGAAAAACTATAACAGATATTATGGTGGAGGTGGCGACTACAGTGCTTCTTCCGTAGATGCTTCTGAGGCCACTCTTGAAGAGTATGCGAAGGAGATTGCTAAATATTGTGAGATAGCTAATGAGCTGGCAGCCCTTTCGCCGGAGGAATATGCCCGACGGACCCAGGACGAACGCACGATAGACTCAATGCTGATCCAGGCTATAGATTATTATAAGAGTGTCGGTGGCACAGAGGAACAGTTGAAGAAGTATGACAATTACAATAAACTCGACTTCAATCGTTCCCGTAGGGTGAGTGAGGAGTTTATCCGTAATAATCCTGGGCTGGGAATGTAAGGCCGGGGTCTGTAGTAAGTAAGAAGACGGTATGTTCATAGAGCAACCCCCCGGATGGTTTCGGATGCTGTTTCCGGGGGCGATATTCCGGATAAAGTCGTCAGAAGCCGGGAAGAAAAGAGTCTTCCTGACTTTTGACGATGGTCCTATTCCGGAGGTGACTCCTTGGGTGCTCGACGTGCTTGACAGGTTTGGAGTGAAAGCAACGTTTTTTATGGTGGGACAGAATGTTGAGCGTAATCCCCACCTGCTTGCCGAAGTCAGGCAGCGCGGGCATTCGGTGGGTAATCATACGCTTCATCATCTTTCGGGAACCGACGTAACCACCATGCGCTACATGCGTGATGCAGCGGAAGGGGCACGGCTCACCGGGTCAACCCTTTTCCGGCCGCCTCACGGATGGCTACGGCCTCGACAGTTGAAGGCCCTCAGGAAACGCTACCGAGTAGTGATGTATGACCTTGTGACGCGCGATTATAGCCATCGGCTCACATCAGAAGATGTAGTGATGAATGTGAGGCGCTATGTGCGCGATGGGTCCATAATTGTCTTTCATGACTCCATTAAGAGTTTTCCGAGGCTCAGACAGGCCCTCCCTGTATGCCTTCGGTGGCTTAAAGAGGAGGGATATGAGTTTGGCAACCTTGATAAGGTATAAAAAAGATATCAGTTAATTCAGTAAAAATCATCCAACTTAATCAGATGTGATATGGAGAAAAAAAGAGTGCTTGTGGTCGGAGCCGGAGGATTTGCCGGCGGCTTCCTTGTTGAGGAAGGTTTGAGACGAGGATATGAGGTGTGGGCCGGAGTCCGCGCATCCACTTCACGCAAGTATCTCACCGACTCCCGGATTAAGTTCCTGGAGCTTGATTTCGACGATCCGGCTTCGTTGGGCAACTCATTACAAGACACCCTCCCAGAAGGGGAGAGGTGGGACTGGATCGTCTATAACCTTGGGGCTACGAAATGCCTCAGTTTTTCCGATTTCTCCAAAATCAATTACGAATATCTCAGGCGTTTTACGGAGGCCCTGAAAACTTCCGGCAGGATTCCTGAAAAACTGCTTTATATGAGTTCACTCTCAGCTTTAGGACCCGGCGATGAGGAAAACTATACTCCCTTCACTGAAAAAATGATTCCTCATCCCAACACGCGCTATGGTGCCTCAAAGCTTAAGGCCGAGATGCATCTGGCCATGACCGGAATCCCTTACATAGTGTTTCGCAGCACAGGTATCTACGGACCGCGTGACAAGGATTACTTCCTGATGTTTGAGTCCATAAAGAAGGGGTTCGATTTCTCGGTGGGCTACCGTAAGCAGCTTCTGAGTTTCATATATGTGGAGGATTTAGCCCGGGCTGTCTACGATGCATTGGAGCGAGCCGCATGTGGAGAGACCTATAATGTGGCGGAGCCGCGCACCTATACCCAGAAGGAGTTCCGTAAAATATCCTCTGAGGCTGTGGGGAGAAAGCATGTGGTCGGAGTGGCGATGCCACTGTGGGCTGTAAAGATGGTGTCGGCTGTGGCGGAGAAGTGGGGCGTGGCCCGTATGAAACCCTCCACGCTCAACAGGGATAAGTTTAATATCATGAAGCAACGCAACTGGGCTGTAGACGTAAGCAAGGCGGTGAAGGCGTTTGGCTTCTCTCCCCGTGTGGATCTGAAAGAAGGAGTAAGGAAGTCAGTTGACTGGTATAAGAAAGAAGGGTGGTTATGACGCAGACCGACTCCATAGAAGTCTCTCCCATTACGGCAACGCAAGTGCAGGCGGCCGATAACGCGGTAACAGTTGCGGATACTATGTCGGCAGCTCCAAAGGAAGTGTCGGCAGCTCCAAAGGAGGAGGTTGCTCGGCGTCCTGCTGCGGGGATTGTCTCGCTTCCGGCAGTGCCGGCCGATTCCCTGTCATCATCGGAGACTTTGGGCAGCGACACTATCAAGAAAGCTGACAGATATGGCATAACCTTAAAAGGTCCGGTAGTGCCGGAGGTGGTGGCCAACGAGACAGATTCTTTCGGGCTCTCCATCGTGACCGGTGGAGTCATATTGCTCTTCTGCGTGATCGGGATCCGTTTTCATAACAACAGTAAATACATCACCACCATGCTCCGCAACCTCATAGATGTGAGGGTGCGCACCAACGTGTTTGACGACACGGTCAGGGAAACGAGTTTTATGGTGCTTCTCAATTTTCTCTGGAGCTGTTCGGCCGGCATTCTGCTATATGGGCTGCTTTGTGCCACAGTGCCCGACAATCCTGCGGCCAGCTTCGGCATATCGGGGCTGCATACCCATCCGGCCCTTTCAATGGCTATCTGCATAGGGGTGGGGATTGTCTACACATGCTTTATGGCGGTGGCATATTTCATGGTGGGCACGGTGTTTGCAGGAAAGATAAAGGCACGGCTTTGGCTCAAGGGCTACACTGCCGGACAAGGGTTTCTGAGTTTTGTCTATTTCTTTCTGGCTCTCCTGCTGATAAGCCATCCCGAATGGGGGGTTGGTATTCTCTGGGTGGCCGCCGGATGGCTCATATTGGCGAAAATTGTATTTATTTGGAAGGGTTTCAGGATTTTTTTCACCCAAATTTCGTCATGGGTGCTTTTTTTGTACTACCTTTGCAGTCTGGAAATAGTTCCATTGATTCTTACCTATCTGGCAGCCATTTTGCTATGCGGTTTTTTACTATAGGCAAATAGCAAAATGGGTATTATGCGCTCTAATAAGAAGACGATGAAAATAAAGAAGATTTTAGTATCTCAGCCAAAACCGGCATCAGAGAAATCGCCCTATTACGACATAGCGGCGAAGCACAACGTGGAGATCGTGTTTCGCCCGATGATCAGAGTGGAAGGGCTCACGGCGAAAGAGTTCCGTCAGGAAAAGATCAATCTCGCCGATTTCACAGCCGTGATTTTTACATCGCGCACAGCTGTCGACAATTTCTTCCGCCTTTGTGAGGAATGCCGCGTGAATGTGCCTGACACGATGCGTTATTTCTGCACTACGGAGCAGATAGCCCTTTACCTGCAGAAATACATAGTGTATCGCAAGCGTAAGATTTCTTATGGCACGACGGGCCGTCTTGATGACCCGCAGTTCCTGGCTGCCGTGCAGAAAAACCATAAGGAGAAATTCCTGCTGCCTGTCTCCGATGTGCAGACCGACAGCACACAGGCGCTTACTAATGCTAAGATTGACTTCACTCCGGCAGTGATGTATCGCACGGTGAGCAATGATTTCGCTCCCGACGAGCCTTTCGACTATGACCTGATCCTGTTCTTCAGTCCTGCCGGGATTGACTCCCTGCTGAAAAATTTCCCGAATTTCGGAAAAGAGGGAGAGAAAGAGATGGCTATAGGCGTTTTCGGGGCTGCTACGGCAAAGGCAGTGAAAGACACCGGGCTGCGTCTTGACATAGAGGCACCCACTCCCGCCGCTCCCTCAATGACCACGGCCCTCGATCTTTACCTCACAAAGAACGAAGAGGAAAACAATAAAGAATAATCCTGCGGGCATATGGTCAACGTCAACGATTCGATGCTGTCGCGCCTTTATCTTAAAGACACGGCATTCCAGCAGCTCATGCAGAAGCGCATATTTAATGTGCTTCTCATAGCCACGCCCTATGATGCGTTCATGATGGAGGAAGACGGCAGGGTGGAGGAGCAGGTATATTTTGAATATGTCTCGCTCAATCTGTCATCGCCTCCGCGTTTCGTGAAAGCCGCCAATTATGAGGAGGCATATAAGGAGCTTGAGGAAAAGAGCTTTGACCTCATCATAGCCATGCCCGGAGTGGATGTGAGCGAAACTTTCCGCGAGGCGCGTAAGATTGACGCGCTTTATCCCGACATTCCCTTCGTGGTGCTCACTCCTTTTTCAAAAGAGGTGAGGCGCAGAATTGCCAATGAAGACCTTGCCGGGGTTGACTATGTGTTCTCATGGCTTGGCAACGTTGACCTTATACTTGCGATCATAAAACTTATAGAAGACCGGATGAACGCCGACAATGACATACTCAATGTCGGCGTTCAGTCAATATTGCTCGTTGAAGACTCCATAAGGTTTTATTCGTCGGTGCTTCCGCATCTGTTCCGCTATCTGCTTCAGCAGTCGATGGAATTCTCTACGGAGGCGCTAAATGAGCACGAACAGATGCTGCGCATGCGTGGACGCCCGAAGGTGCTTTTCGCCCGTGACTATGAAGAGGCGCTTGCGCTCTATGAGAAATATGGCGACAACATGCTGGGCATCATCTCCGATGTGCGGTTTCCTGCCGGCGGAATCAAAGATCCTGATGCCGGAATGCGGTTTGCCGCCACTGTCAGGGAGCGACATCCGTTTATGCCCATCATCATAGAAAGTCAGGAAAGCTCGAACCGCAGCAAAGCGGAGGAGATGGGTTATATATTCCTTGATAAAAATTCAAAGACCCTCCCTCTTGACTTGCGCAATGCCGTAGGGAAACATTTCGGATTCGGTGACTTCATTGTCAAGGATCCGGCCACCGGGATGGAAATAATGCGTATTCGCGATCTGAAAGGGTTGCAGAACAATGTCTACAACATCCCGTCAGATTCCCTTTTCTACCATTCTGCCAACAATGAGATCTCACGCTGGCTTTACGCCCGCGCTCTCTTCCCGATAGCAGAGGCTGTGAAAGCCCATCGCTTTACAAAGATGGAGGAGGCTCCGGTGGTGCGTAAGTTGCTGTTTGAATGCATCGTGAAATACCGGCGCATGAAAAACCGGGGTGTGGTGGCTGTGTTCCGTAAGGATCGTTTTGACCATTACAGCAATTTTGCACGAATCGGTGAAGGCTCGTTGGGAGGCAAGGGACGTGGCCTGGCATTTATCGACCAGATTATAAAGCGTAATCCCGTATGTGATGATTTCAAAGGGGTACAGATAAATATTCCGCGCACCGTTGTGCTATGTACGGATATCTTTGACAAGTTTATGGAGATGAACAATCTTTATCCCATAGCCTTGTCAGACAGACCTGACGACGAGATACTGCGCTGCTTTCTTGACGCACGACTTCCGGAGTCACTTGCTGCCGATTTCATGGCCCTTTTCGATGTGGTCGACAAGCCGTTGGCAGTCAGAAGTTCGTCGCTTCTCGAAGACTCCCACTATCAGCCTTTCGCCGGCATCTATTCCACGTATATGATTCCTCATCTCGAAGATAAGAAAGAGATGCTGAGAATGCTTTGCGATGCTGTGAAAGGTGTCTATGCATCTGTTTTCTTTGCTGATTCAAAGGCATACATGAACGCCACGAGCAATGTCATTGATCAGGAGAAGATGGCTGTAATCCTTCAGGAGGTGGTGGGCGAGACTCACGGGGAATATTATTACCCCAGTTTCTCAGGAGTGGGAAGATCGCTTAACTATTACCCGCTTGCCGATGAGGTGGCGGAAGATGGTGTGGCGGAAGTGGCTGTCGGGCTTGGCAAGCATATAGTCGACGGCGGTCTGTCGTTGCGTTTCTCGCCTAAGCATCCCGGGCATGTGCTCCAGACCTCAACGGTAGACCTTGCCTTGCGCGACACTCAGACCACCCTCTATGCATTGCCCGATAAGGTGCCTGCAAGAGAGGATTTCCGCACCGACGATAGCTTCAATCTTGTGAAACTACCGATAGCGGATGCCTTCAAGACAGGGGCGCTGAAGTATCTTGTCTCTACTTTCGACTACAATGATAGGGTGATACGCGACACGGGAATGGGTAAAGGTCGTAAACTGGTGACTTTTGCCAATGTGCTGCGGCAAAATGTCTTCCCCCTTGCTGACTCCATTGATTTCATGCTCTCCACAGGACAATATGAGATGGGACGTCCGGTTGAGATAGAGTTCGCAGGCATCATCAATCCTAATGCCACTTCGTCTGAACGGAAGGGCTATCTATATTGGCTTCAGATCCGTCCTATCGTGGATAAGAAAGAGATGCTTGACGATACGGTGCTTGATGTGGCTGACAGTGAACTTATCCTGCGTTCTGAAATGGCACTCGGCCACGGACTGATGGATAATGTGCGTTATGTGGTATATGTAAAACCCTCTACGTTCAACAGCCTGCGCAATCCGGAAGTGGCACGTGAGATCGAAACCATCAACAAAGACTTTACAGACAGGGGAGAGCCCTATATACTGATAGGACCGGGTCGTTGGGGTTCGTCAGATCCTGCTTTGGGTGTCCCGGTAAAATGGCCTCAGATTGCAGGGGCACGCCTGATTGTTGAATCGGCACTTCCGGGTTATCATGTGGAACCTTCGCAGGGCACCCATTTCTTTCAGAATCTCACATCTTTTGGAGTGGGCTATTTCACGGTTGACCCGACCCATAATAACGGTTATTTTGATTCTGATTATCTTGACAGCCTTCCGGCTGTCTACGATAGCGACGCAGTCAGAATAGTGGAGTTCCCCTCGCCTCTTACGATTGCCATTAATGGCCGTAAGGGAAGGGGTATAGTGAAAAAGATTCAGGATGCTTGAGGCATCCTGTTGTCTTTTAACAATATCATGGGGTTGAGATGGAGGGAGGATATTGTCTCAGATGGTCAGTATGGAGAATTCTGCTTCATCCCCGTAGGGCTTTGCGTGCGTTGCATGAAGCGGAAAAGGGAGCTGCCGACTATACGAAACGACTCAACGAAGCCTTGACATTAGTGGAAGACCTTAAGATGGAGTGTGGTCGTCTCACTAATGAATTGGGCGAAGTGGGCAGGACATATCTGAAAAATAAATCCTCACTTGAGGATACGCGGCGGGAATTGGCCGATGTCCGCAGCAAACTCGATGATCAGGTCAGCGTGGAGAGGAGGCTGGCGGAATTTGACAAAATGCTGGCGGGCGTGGAGACAATGAAGCGTAATTACGAAAGACGTATAAGGTCGCTGGAGTCGCGGCTCCGTGATGAGAAAAAGAAGTCGGGCCGGGTTAACGATGATGAGTTGCTGGATTCTATCGACATGGGCGCCACACATTCACTGACTGCCGCACCCCCTCGCAACAATGACAAGGATGCTTCCTACAGGAAAGCAAGGCAACCGAAACTCCAGGCGCGTGATGAGGATGGAGGTGGAGATAGCGTGAATCCGGGTGTGCAGGGTCCTGCCGATATTGCCCCTCACATAATAGAAGATTCAGTTTTTCCGGATCCTGATGATCCTGAAAACAAATCACAGAAAAAAGACGCCGACGACTGGCTCATTTCCCTCCCCCCCGACCTGTAATCTCTTGCCAGCCGGAAGCCATTCTCATGAAGGAGAAATGCGGTTGAGATAAGCCACTGTTGTCTCTTCTTCGAGTCCGAGCTTTTTATGCAAGCGATATTTTACAGTCTCTACTGTCCGGGCAGACCGGTTGGTGAGAGAGGCAATTTCTTTAGTGGTGAGATTTAACATGACATAAGCGCACATTCTGACCTCATTTGGCGATAAATCAGGATGAAGACGATATAGGGTTTTAAAAAATTCCGGATGAATCTGTTCAAAATAAGTTGTAAAGATTTCCCACATGTTGTCTTGCATCTCATATTGCTTTATACGGTCTTGGATTTTGCGTAGTCTCATAGCGGTTGACTCTTCCTTAGCTTCTGTCATTGACAGGATCTCATTGGTCAGTTCATTCACTTGTGCCAATTGGAGGGCATGTGATGTAAGTTCACGGCTTTGGGAATTTATCCGGTCATTTTTCGATTCTATCTGATGCTGATGGGCCAATTGAGCTTCCTCCAATATTTTGGCAGAAGAATTGTTTATCCTTTTCTCCCGTCGCCATTTGATAATGGTCCAGATGCAGAGGCCGCATGTTGCGGATAAGATGGCAATTACTATCCAAAGATATTTTTTTAGGTTGTCGGCCTCACTTAAAGCTATTTCTTTTTGTTGAGTCTCCAATTCAAGTTCAGATATAGCCAGTCTGTCGCCGGCCATAAAAGCCGTATTGAGTGAGTCCCTCATAGCCTTTGAGCTTTTCATCAACTCATAGGCTTCCTCATAACGTCCGAGCCCTGCCAGGGCTTGCGACTTATTTGCCATAAGGTTTGTGGTGACCATATCATTTACGTGACGGGGTATCTGCTCCAGATTGTTGTCTAATAATTCTAATGCATCCGTATATCTGTGCTGAGACACCAATAAATGCATATAATTGCATACCATTACGGCACGGTTATGATATGAATGGTCGGTGTTTAAAATCTTTTTATAGTATCGTTCGGCAGCCTCATAATCACCGGCACCAAGATAAATATCGGCTACGTAGCCGTTGAGATTTAGGGTGGTAATTTCGTCATCTGCAAGTTCAAATGCACGTTTCATAAGTTTCAATGCCTCTTTATGCTTGCCTTTCATTATCAGGAATGTAACTTTTGCCCTTATGAGGGTAAGCTCCATTTCTCTTTTGTCTTTCTCTGAGGCAACCTTGTTATAGGTGTCAAGTATTTTCTGAGCCGTATTAAGTTCTTTATCGGAATTATCAACGATGTCAAGTTCCATTTTGGAAAAGGCAAGCATTACGTAGGCATCCACTTCAAGCACCTTAAGGGAATCGGGCTTAGGCATTCGTATGATTTCAATAGCCTTTTGTGCCGCTCCTGAGGATCTTCCTGCCATTCCCATAGCTATTGACCAATCACGGAGAAGGTTTAATTTTTCACGGGTAGACATATCGGCAGCATAGTCCCATAATTTTTCATAGACATCTATACTTTTTGCATACATAAGGTTTGCAGTCAGCAATTTTGCTTTTTTGTAGAGTAACTGAGGAGAATTTTCAGTATTTCTCTGCAGCAGACTGTCAATTCCTGCAATGCGGGTATAGAAGGGAATAGTGGAATCGGCAGCCATATCTGTCCAATAGGTGACACGCAAAGACTCTGTAGGAGGTGTTGGCTGTCCTGATATAGGAATCGTGTAAAAAGATATGACTGTTAAGGCTACCATAATATAAAGTGACACGATAGGAAATGCCGATAACACGGTTGTGAACGTATGGTATCTTATTACCGGAAATGACTTCATGATTATTTTTGGTGGTTTAAGGTGGGTATTTTAGGTTATATATATTGCAGGATGAGAATTGTCGTTTGTTGCACCAAATCATTAGAGTGGTAGCATATTTTTAAGATATAACGTTGGGACATATTAAAATGATTTGTGAAGGAAGCATATTTTAATATACTTCAAGTGTCATATCATAAATTTGGATTAAATATAGTAAAATATTGATAATTAATTTATTATTGATTATATACGTAGTTGTGTAGTACACTTCAAAACCGCTGTAAGAATAAAAGTAGTGGCAAATCACTTGTCTCTCGGTCTACAAGAGACTAATTTTGCTTTCGGCAAGGAGCCTTGCTGGCTTGGAAGCCCTTGCTATGATGATTGTATAACTATCCTTGCTTCCGGGAACTTAGCCAGTGGTATGCTAATGAAAAGATTTTTAAGAACTGTAGTTTTATTGGTGATGGCAATGGGGCTTGAGCCAATGGGTATGGGAGCTCAATCAATTGTTCCCAATCTTTCGGCAAAGAGTGCTGTGGGTGCTTTTGCAGATTTCCATATCAGTGAAGGACTCCTGATTGAGGATGGCAATTCAAGTGTAAAGGCTCATATAAAGTCTCCGGAGCTTTCCATGAAAGATGCGTTTCAGCAGACTCGTAAAACTCCTATGCGGGAAATGGGGAATGAAAATCAGGTGACTATACGTTTTACGGGAGATGTGGACCGTGATAATGGACGTGAACCTTATATAAGATTTAGAGACAAGGATAATTTTTATGTTACTGGGGATATTCTATTCTCCGTAGCAGAAGTGAGTCTTAACACCTTTGTATATACTGTGCCCTCAAGTGTTTATGATATCCAGATAGGTTGGGCGGAACATGAACCTGCGGCAGTGGACAAGCATAATTGTTTTATAGTTTGGGAGGGGATAATTATTGGTGAGGATCAGGAATTTGTGGTAAGTCGGGAAGATGCACCTAATTCTGTGCGTTTCAATTTTCAATTGCCAAATGGAGATACTCCGAAATGGCCGGGTGTAATGCAGGATGAATCAGGTAACTTGGTGCGAGATTGGACTGGAGCTAATGTAGGAGAAACAAGAAGCGCTACTATAGTATGTCATCCTGATTATGGCCCTCTTCAGAATGATGGTATAATATTTAATGGTAGTTCAGACGGTTCGTTGATGGATGCCTTTAATCCGGAGAAAACCTGTATGATATGGGTTAATGACTTATCTGAAGATATGTGGATCACTCAGCATATCAGCATGAATAGTGAACACGGAGAAATATATTCTTCTATGGCCTCCACCAAGATAAAACCCGGTGAAAACATAGTTGAAGTCGGCTGTGATGGATATTATGAATTGGGTGAAGAATTGGTACATACTCCGTTTGCCTTTAGTGAAATAGGAGGCAGTGATGCATATGCCTATACCATAGATGAATTAGTAATGAATTTTCCCGGAATCGCATACCAGTTTAAGATTCCGGGAGGGGATGATGTCTCATTATATGTAAAGAATGAGCCTTATGAGATTGAGGGTAGTAATTTAACATATACTCCGATCACCGTGACAAAATACGATGGGGAAAAGAAAACGACATCTCTTTTCGGAGAGAGGGTGGAATATATAGATGGAGTGAAAAGTCCGGAGATAGTTGTTCAAAATGATAGACTTTCCTATTTGAATACAGCTTGGGATGACTTTTATTATAATTATGTATTTCGTGCGCCTATAGGCGGGTATGAAAAATTTCCCGGTTTGATCCCTAAAACCAATACCCATCCGGTGTTTTCTTATCCGGCTGCCTTGCGCGGGCAGAAGCTGGGAGATAATGCTCCGATCCTTTCTGTGGTGACTATAGATTATGGCGTTCCTGAATCGAGACTGCCCATTTGCTTCCCGGCAATCAAGGGTCGGTATGGCGAATCCCGTATTATTGACTTGAACTTGCTTGAGGCGATCCTTTCTATAGGAGGGGAGAAGATGTATGAAGGTAACTATGATAACTATGTAGGATATATGTTTGATGGTTACTCAGACGTGCCAACAGGCTCTGTTGAGATTGTTTTTACCGATAATAATGTAGGCGTTGATGGATTGGAGGGGAAGAACATAACCGAAATAGGATATGAAAAAGATGGGGAAGATGTTTGGGCACCGACCTTGCAGATGCTCCATTTCAGAGATAGCGATGGCCTCGTGACTGACAGATTTGAAAAGGCGCAGGAGGGTACACTTGAATTTGCAGGTGGGGACTTCATAGAACATTTCAATGAAGAGAATTATTACTGGTACACAGAAGAAGAGGCTGATGTGGAGGTTGAATATGCTCCATATGGGTCAGAAAACTTCTCTTCCTTGGAGGTTAAGGAGATACCCGAACTTTACTTTATGCCGGGATTCGGCCACTTCTATCGTGGTTCATTGTCAGGGGTAAATCGTAAGAGCGAGACAGGATGGTTTGACCTTCGGATAAAACTTACCGACAAGGCAGGCAATTATCAGAGACAGCTTATTTCTCCTGCTTTCAAGATCGATAATCTTATGTCGGGCATTGCTTCAACTGCTGCAGATGATGTGAATGTAAGAGTGGAGGGACGCAGTATTATTGTACCAGTCGGGTCGGTTATCTACACTACCCAGGGTCTTGTATCAAACGGATGCAATGTGAGTCCGGGCATTTACATTGTCAAAACTCCGGCGGGGGTAAGGAAAGTCAGTGTAAAATAACACCTTAGTATTGTTTGATTATAATAT
>CAZQSD010000064.1:0-16978 GCA_964595885.1 uncultured Sangeribacter sp. | reverse complement strand
TTTGGATAACACCGTCGTCAAAATTTAAAGTCTATCAGAAAACTGCAGTCGGTCAGAAAGAGGAAGGCAATTCGTTGATTGCTATTTGTGCTGAAGGCACAAACAGTCAGGAAATTTCAAATAACCCTGCCAACTATACGGAATCACTTAGTGCGAATTTTGCTGATTGTCTTATAATGCCTGAACTGGAACAGATATGGGCTGATCCTTATGTCAACGGCACTATCGGGTTTATTTCTTTTCTGGAGGATAAATTCAGTGCTTGTAACTCACTAAACATGGGAGGTGAGAGTTGGAATTACACAACTTTTAGAGTGTGCAATGATTTACAATGGAATCCGAAAGTTGAATTAGTTCCACAATACCTGAAGATCTTTGCTACTGACAGTGAAAATGATATTAAGTATTCCATTATTGCCCCTTTCTATTCTTTTGAGCATAACAGTTGGGTAGCCGGTCACCAGTCATTTATTTTTACAGAGAATACTGTACTCACAATCGCAGGATATGCGGAAGGTGGTTACATTGATATGCCATATAATTACTTTTACTCATTCCCGGTATCTGAGGATATAGTATTCGGAGACAATACACCGGTAACCGCTTTCCTGAAGCCTTCAAGGTCATTTGACTATAGCTTTGTAGGAAGATATGGAGAAGTTCGGAGTATTGACTTGTATAGCAATACACTCAGTGTGAAGTGTGATGGAGAGGAATTATGTTCCAATTATTTAGATCTGAATAAATTTTTCTGGAGTGATGAATCTCAGAGAGAGGGTAATTGGTCAGTAGAGATTAATAATGAGAATATTAAGGTAGACGGCCTGCAGGGATGTAACCATTGTGAGATGAACTTCGTTAATGGTTCCGTAGGTCTTACTCCGACTGTAATGCAAATGCAGATGCGCACAGTCGATGATAAGGTCACTGATCGATTCTCAACTCCTGATGGGGCACTGCTAACTTTCTATGCCGGTGGTTTTAAATTTGATTTTGATCCAATTACATATGGACAGTGGTTTACTTATGATGCCCTTAAGGAGATAAAAGTTGAGTATGCTTCTTATGGCAGTGACTCATTTAATTTACTTGCTGTGGCTGAGGATCCTGATAAGTTCTTTATGCCGGGTTACGGTGCATATTATTATGCCGCACTTGATCAAGTGACGGAAAAGAGTAGCACAGGTTGGTATGATGTTCGTATCTCCTTGAAAGACTCGGAGGGTAATACCCAAGTGCAGACCGTATCCCCCGCTTTCTTCATTGAATCTTTATCCGGAGTAGAAAGCATATCCACATTAGATAATGCTGTTAAGGTTGAAGGGTGCAACATAATCGCCCCGGCAGGATCTGTGGTATTCAATACTGCAGGTGTTCAGACGGGTAGTCGTGATCTTGCACCCGGTGTTTATATTGTACGCACTCCATCTTGTTCAACCAAGTGTGTGATTAAATAACACCCTTATTCTAACCAAGTATTTACAGAGAAGTTGGGAGGCGGTGTCATATGATGCCGCCTCCTTTTATCGTTAACCGTAGAATTGATATGTAGATGGGAAGGTCAGTCGATTCGGCGTAGGGTGTCTTCAAGCGATGCGTCCGGGGGCAGACCCATATGATCGCGCAGACGATGGCGTTTTAGTTTGACACTGCCCGGAGTTATCATCAGCAGGCGTGCTATCTGTTTGGTATTTAATCCTAATTTTACATATACCGCCATGCGTATGTCGCCTTCGGTAAGTTCGGGATATGCCTCTCTCAGGTTGCGCATGAACATAGGGCTTACCTTGTCAAATGCTGTCTTAAACTGTTCCCATTCCTGCTTGCTGCTGAGATGAATTCGGATATTGGAGTCGATCTTTCGTGCCTCTTCTGTTTCGAGACGTCCCTCACGTTCCATTTTCTCCACATCATCGAGTATGGACTGAAGCACTTTATCTTTCTCTGTTATTGCCAGTGTGGATGACACCAATTCACGTTGACCCCGTTCAAGACTTGCCTTATATTTCTCTCTTTCAAGTTCAGCCTGCGTTTTCTTTACTTTCTCATGTTGCACTTTCCGACTCATCAGCGTCCACACACATACACCCACTATCAACAGCAATCCGACTGCCAATGACCACCATAATGCGTTTACTGTCCTGTCGCGTGTGTTCAGTTCCTCCTGTCGCCGGAGCGCAGTCTCCATCCACGATTTTGTTACCTCGCGGCTTTGTGATATTCCAAAATATTCACGATATTCATTCTCTATCTGCATGGCCTCCTGCAGGGCGGCCAGGGCACTGTCGGCACGTCCTGCCCTGTCATAGCGGTCAGTGTTGGCGAGGGCGAAATTATAAGCCAGTATAAAGAGCCTCCGGTCGCCGCGCTCACGCCCTTGCTCCACCACTTTCCGCATCATCGGCATGTTGGCTGCCACGAGTGAATCAAGACTCTCCTTGCGGTCGGACTCATTATATATATTATAGATGGAACCTGCAATTATGGCTTTCATTTCCAATGAGGTCATGGGCCAGCTCTGCAGTATTCTCAAGGTTTCTGCGTCATTACGCATGCCGTAGTACATTATTTCATTTATAGTGGGTTCGTGTGGCGTCTCAGTCTCCGGCCGGTTGCCTATCATTTTCTCGAGACCACGCATGACATCGGCGGAATCGCCCTCTACGAGGCGTATGTTGAGATCTGCCACATTAGCTCGGTGGTCTAATCCTATATTGCGAAATAGTGTGGCGGCACGCTTCAGCAGAGACACTGACTGCTCCTGATTGGTGTAGAGCCAGCTATATTCTGCCAATGTCATCATTGCTTCAGCTTCCAGATAACGGTCGCCGATATTTTCCGCATGCCACAGTGCTGCCAAGAGCAATGAGTAGCGCCTGACGAAATCTTTGCTGTAAAGGGAATGTTTTATTATGTTTAGGCGTGCATGGTCATACGGATAGGAAGCAGAATCCATATAGGAGCGTGCCACCGAATCATAATAGCAGAGTCTGTCTTCAGGCTCCTCTGTGACACTGGCTATTTTGG
The DNA here is from genome assembly GCA_964595885.1 of uncultured Sangeribacter sp. Lineage (GTDB taxonomy): Bacteria > Bacteroidota > Bacteroidia > Bacteroidales > Muribaculaceae > Lepagella. The sequence continues at coordinate 13,951 of CAZQSD010000064.1, read as the reverse complement.
CACGCCAATAATAATATCGGCCGCGTGCCTGACGGGGCAGCCCTGATCTCCGGGTAAGGGTATCCAAAGTTTCCGTACGTCGTTTTATAATATAGTTGGGTTCGCCCGCTATCCAGGCCGAATCAATGACTATAAGTAAGGCATCAACGTCAGGATCTACCTTCTCCCACCCATAACGGGGATCAATGCGGCTGTTTGTGCATCCGGCAGCCATGACAATCAATAATACTGCAATGATTATTCTCATGGTGCAAATTTAATGAATTTTGCCAATATAATCGCCATTTTGATAACATGATACCCTTATGATACCCCTTTTATTTTGAGATATACTTCCGTAAAGTAGTAATTTTGCCATATAAATTTTCATTGCCGGAGTTATTGTCGGCATGTAACTTAAATTTTTATTTTATGAGAAAACTATCATTACTCATTGCCGGTGCCTCGGTTGCTATGCTTGCAGGGGCATCACAGATGGCGACATTTGATTTCAATGTGAGCCGTAATTCCATGATGACTGATAAGGGTATCGGCATACGTGGAGCTGCAAATGGTGAGATGTCGTTCTCTAAAGAGAGCCTGTCTCAGATGTCACAAAAGAGAAAGGCAGCCAAAGTGAGGCGTGCGGAAAGTTTGAATCCGGATGAACTCTACAACATCACAACTCTTCTGAGCGAGGATTTCTCTGTTTTTCAGGGTAACGATGAAGACCCCACAGCTATCAATGTAACCAATGCGGATGGCACAATTGAGGGGTTGCCCGGCTGGTGGGGAAAGGATGTGTATGCCGCTGACCATTGTGCGTATGTTGATTGCCACCGGGTCTACGAAGAGGAGGATCCTGCCATATTTCAGGTTGAAGGACAGATCAACACAGCGGTGATTCCTATTGAGGATGTGGAAAGCGTGCAGATAAAATTCCGCGCCAAGAGTGCTTACTATGATGAGGAAGAACATTGGGAATCTCTCAATGTCATAGTAATGTGTGTGAGTGATGAGATGCCCGGCATCGCACGTATGGTTGACTTTGACTGGGATGGTGTTGCACCTGCATGGAACGATGAATACTGGTTTAATTTTGAGATACCTGAGACATTTGTATATCATGGTGAGGAAGAAGACATCACCCTTCCCCTTACCGGAATATACGTGCGCTTCTACACCACAGGCATACCTTTCTATTTGGGAGACCTGCGTGTCGAGACACGGTCTGCAAAAGTAGAGATGCCGCAGAACCTTGGCTTCAAAAACTTCACCGAGGATGGCTATATCGCCACATGGGATGCTGTGGAAGGTGCGGACAAATATGTGGTGGAAGTATTCAATGCTGCCTTCGATGAGGAGACCTACAACTTTAATCTGACTCAGGCCGTGACTATGGAAACTTCAGTCAATGAGGCAGAGGTTAAGATTGATACTGCCGGCCTCACCTATTTCAGAGTGACTGCCTATGAGGGAGCCCAGCCGTCGCCTACGACCGATCCTTCGCCCGTCTACAGTGTTCTGCCTCCGACTATGAATCCTATTTCAGATGCTAACGATGAGTCATTTACAGCTTCCTGGCTCACTGCCAATGGTGCTACTCTGACCGAGGTGTGGGCATACCGTCAGCTAAAGACTGCTGAGGCTTTGACTGACTATCCGTTTGTCACACTCGATTTCTCAGATGTGGATTACGAATATTCGGGTGGTGCCATGAATCTTGATAAGTTTGCATATGGCTGGATGGCAAGTCCAAGTGCTGAGATTGACGGTGGTGTCATTATTCTGGATAACTACGGTGCGCTATGGGGCAATCCCTATGCACAGCTTATCTCAGTCGGTGCTTATGACTTCAGCGACATAGAAGGCAAGGTAAAGGTTAAGGTTGTGGCACGCTCAGAAGACGGCTGTGGAATAGTGGTTGCAACCGGTGGTTACAGTGAAGAAGCTGATGCAATCCTTACTATGGACATGCAGGCGGTAGAGGAGTTGTCGGAAGATTTGACTGAATATACGTTTGAACTTGATGCGAAGAATCCGAGAACAATGTTTATTATTCAAGTGATTGGATTTGATGTGGTTGAGATTCAGTCAGTCGTCATAGAGACATCATTCCCGCAGGGTGCTGAAATCGGATGGCCCTATCAGGACGTCTACACTCCGGGTTCATCTGCAGTGATGACCTATCCTGAAGGTGTTGAATATGATCGTATTAAAGTGATGGGCCGTTCAATTAAGACCCTGAAGGCTGAGATATTCGGCTCAGACTATACTCTAATGGAGGCCACAAGCAACTTCTCGGAACCGGTGTATGTTGGTAATCCGACAGCTGTCGCTGCTATTGGAGCAGAAACCGAGGCTCCGGTTTACTATAATATTGACGGCACGGTAGCAGGCACTTCTTATCCCGCCGCTAACGGCATCTATATCGAAAAGAGAGGAACTAAGGCAACGAAAGTGATTGTGAACAAGTAGGCAACAATCCAATCTTCTTTCCCTAACGAATCTGGTTGGCAGCGATTTACGAAATCTCTGCCGGCCAGATTCATATTTTACCACAGTTATTTAATTATATGTGTATGATGCCGTGTCTATAATCCACTGGATTAGCACTGCAAAACTGTATGATTTGGACAACATTACTAATCATAATTCAACAATTTGGGGTAAAAGGGTGTTATAATAGCAGAGAAACTAAGAAAAACACTAAAAATTATGGACATGAGTTATTCAGATCAGGCAGCAGCCGCTGCACGCATAGGAGTTGAAGCCGCAAAGGTAGCGGCTCAGGATGAGATGGAAAGCCTTAAGCAAAAAGGGGAAGAACTGCAGGCCCAGGCTGATACAGAAGCACAAAACATTCAAAGCCAGGCAACCTCAAAAGTTGATGAATTAAAACAGCAGGCCTCTGCAAAAATAGCTGATCTAAAGGATCAGGCTGCTGATTTTCAAGCACAGGCTGCCGATAAAGCGGCTGCTTTAAAAGATCAGGCAGCTCAGAAAGCTGCCGCTCTAAAGGATCAGGCTGCTGATTTTCAAGCACAGGCTGCTGACAAGTTAGATGATTTAAAGGAACAGGCTGCCGATAAAGCTACAGATCTTAAGGAGAAGGCATCCGGTTTTTTTGACAAACTGAAAGACAAGACTGCCGAGGCCTTACATTTCGGAGCTGACAAGATGTCGGATCTTGCCGATAAGCTTCACAACTAAGATTATAGATAATAGTTTTAATTTTTATAAATGTAAAAAAGGAATGGGTGACATAGGCCACTCGTTCCTTTTTTGTGTAGATAATAATTCCCTTTTTATGTGGAAAGTGAGGTAGATGTATGATTGTTTGTATAATTGAAAATATTGGTGTAATTTTGTGAGTAGAATCATACAAACACCGACTTTATGATATGGGATGCCTTTTCCAAATTCTCAGTTAAGATTGCTAACATGGTGGGATGGAAGATAATTTCTTTCATGTTAGTGATGTGTGGCTGTTTAAATGCCTATTCCACTGCCAGACTTGACTCCATACTTAGTGTGCTGATAGAGGAGGTGAAGACTTCCAACTACTCTGTGCCAAAGGAACAGAGGCTTAATTCTTTGCGGACGGCTTATTCAGAAAGCAAATCGCCTTCCTCGTCTTTCAGGATTGCCAAAGAAATGTTTGATGAATATATTTATTATCAGTCAGACTCGGCTTATGCGTATGCTGTCAGAATGCGTGGACAGGCTAAGGCATTGAATGATGAATCAAAAATGGCGATTGCTAATCTCGCACTTATGAAGTGCTTCTCATCAAATGGCTATTTTAAAGAGGCGGGGGATATGCTCCATCTTGTAGATCCTGCGTTGCTTCCCAAAGAATCGCTTGTAGATTATTTACGCACCTGCACCACATTCTATCAGAATCTTGAATCGTATGCCGGAGGTGTGGTGACAGAATTAGGAGCCATATATAGGAGAAAACGGCGAGGGTTTGCCGAGCAACTCGCTTTGACGGCAGACAGCAATTCTTATGTGTGGCATCAAAATGATATTGAGCTTTCCCAGATGGAAAACCCATCGCCGGCAAAAGAGATTGAAGGAAGAATGCGATTGCTACAGGGCTACAAGCTGGATGACCATGAGCAGGCGATACAACACTCGCTGCTCGGTCATGTCTATCTCGGTATAGGCGACCGTGACAATGCGTTGCTTCAACTTGCCCAGTCAGCTATTCATGACATAAGAGGCAATATTCACGAAACTACTGCGGCAAAAATGCTTGCTGACCTTCTCTATGAGGATAAGGATCTGAACAAAGCTCACCTTCTTGCCCAAAAGGCTTCTGATGATGCTTCATTCTACAATTCGCATCTGCGCAGGGAGGAACTCAGCAGGATCATGCAGCTTATTGATTCCGCAAGATTCACCGGACAAACCAACCGGATGTGGGTGTTGGTTGGAATTGTGATCTTGGTGATCATACTTTTGGTTGCCACACTTGTGCTGTTTGTTAAGGTACGCCATCGCAACCGGTTTATCGAGGCTGTCAACGAAGAGATAAAGGAAAAATCAGATTCATTGGTTAAGACTCATCTTGAAGTGGAGGCCATAAATAAAGAGTTGCAATCTACCATAGCCAAACTGAAAGAGGTGTCTGAGATCAAAGACCAATACATCACCCAGTCATTATATCTGAACACTGTCTTTGTCAATCAGGTTGAAGACCGGTGTAAAAACGCCATGAAGATGCTCAAGGATAAGAAATATGACGATCTGAAGTTCCTTCCATTTCAGATGGGTATAAAAGAAGAACGGCAACGTATCTTCAGGTCGTTTGACAATGCCTTTCTACAGTTGTTTCCGAATTTCATACAAGAGTTTAATAAATTGTTCAAAGAGGAGGATTGGGTTGAGTTGGATGAGAACCGGGAAATGCCGATGGATCTCCGCATCTTTGCCTTGTTGCGCTTAGGCATCTCTGATCCTGCAGAAGTAGCGAAATATCTCAATCTTTCCCCCAAGACAGTCTACGTCTACAAGACCAAGCTGAAATCAAAATCAACCGTCGAAAATAGTGATTTTGAGGCGCAGGTGATGGCCATTCCTAAGCCCTGAGGCATTAATTTTGATATAGGTGAGTTTAATTTATATAGGTCTTTCCTTAACTTAATATGCTAATAATAAATATAATATATTTTAATTAGAGTTTAATTCGGTTGAAAAAGGTTGATTTGATGTTGGAGGGGTAATAATTTTGCAGCAAAAACATTAATAACCGCAAAACTAACAAATCAACATGAAGACCGGATTTCACATTAAGGTTTTTCTCATGCTTCTCTTAGTTGCCATCGGAGGCGGTATTCCCGCAATGGCACAGGGCATGGAAGTAAAAGGCGTGGTAATTGATGCCTCCACCGAGGAACCACTTATCGGAGCCACAGTAAGAGTAAAAGACACCAACAATGCCAACGCCACCAATATTGACGGTGAGTTCACCTTGAACGGTGTGGATGCCAATGCAACCCTTGTAGCGAGCTATGTAGGCTATAAGACACAGGAGGTAAAACTCAACGGGCGCAGCGTGGTCGAGATACGCATGGCGGAAGATGTAAGTCTTCTCGAAGATGTAGTGGTCGTGGGCTACGGCACAATGGATAAGAAGGAAGTCACCTCAACAGTGGCACACATCAGTTCAGAGGATTTCCTTGCCTCCAGTTCACTTGACCCTACAATGATGATTCAGGGCAAAGTGCCGGGCGTGTCAATTACAAATACAGGCGTTGGCGACCCCAACAACCAGGCATCAATCCAGATTCGTGGTGTGTCATCACGTTCCGCAGGCCTTGGTCCCCTTATTGTGATTGACGGTGTGCCGGGAGGAAACCTCACCAACCTTAATCCTAACGATATTGCCAGCTTTGACATTCTTAAGGACGGCGCGGCTGCCGCTATCTATGGCACCAGAGGATCAAATGGTGTGATCGTTGTCACTACAAAGAAAGGATCACGCGACGGCGCAGTGCACACATCTTACATCGGCAGCGTCACAGCCAATGTTGCCAACCATGAGCTTAAGATGCTTGACGCAGACAGCTATCGCCGACTCCGTGCAGATGCTGTAAACGGTGTTGATCTTGGCGGAAATGATGACTGGCTGGACGCAGTGACACGCACAGGCTGGGGTACCTCTCACACTGTCAGCATCAGCGGCGGCAATGAGAAGACCAATTATCGTGCCACTGTAGACTATCGTACCCAGAATGGTGTTGATCGTTATTCCAATCGTGAGGAATTTGGTGGTCGTGCATCGGTCAATCATACAACAAAGGGCGGCCTCTTCACATTTAACCTTAATGTGGCTCCCCGCATCATTGAAAGAAAAGTAGTATCTTGGGACGTATTCCGTAATGCGCTTGAGGCAAATCCAACAACTCCTATCTGGGACGAGGCAAGAGCCCAGTATACTAACTTCACCGGCCAGACAGCAGGCTATAACCCTGTGGAGATGATGGCGCTTGAAAACAATTCAGCCACCACAAAACTCCTTGAGACAGATGCAACCGTGAAACTCAATCTGCTTCCCCTCTTTGCTCCCGAGAACTGGCCATCACAGACCCTCAACACTCAGGTGACAGTGGCTGACCACGAAGATTCCAACTTCAACTACTGGTTCCGTCCTTCTACCTCCACACTCTCTCAGAATAACGGTTATGAAGGAGAAGGCTCACGTAGCTACTCAAAAGGATTTCAACGTAGCCTTGAATGGCTTGTGAACTATACAGGTTCATTCAACAACAACAATATTAAGGCCATGCTCGGCTACTCTTATCAGTATAGCCAGTATTCAGGCATAAATGCCGATAACAAGGACTTCCCTAACGACGGTCTCGGTGCCAACAACCTCGGTTCAGGCCAGTGGGCAGTAGAAGAAGGCCATGTGGGAATGGGTTCCTATAAGAATGACTGCAAGCTGATTGCTTTCTTTGGAAGAGTAAGCTATGACTGGAACGGACGTTATATCGCGACAGCATCACTGCGCCACGAAGGCTCCTCTAAGTTCGGTGCCAACCACAAATGGGGTAATTTCCCCGCCGTCTCATTGGGATGGAGAATATCCGAAGAACCCTTCATGCGCGACTTTGCATGGCTTAATGAGTTGAAATTGCGCGGCGACTATGGCGAGACTGGTAATCAGGACTTCGGCAACTACATGTCGCTCAACACTATGAGCGGATTCGGCTACTATTACTATCAGGGTCAGTATTATCAGGTGTGGGGTCCCGGCAAGAATGTCAACCCGGATCTCCGTTGGGAAAAAGCAAAGAACTGGAACGTAGGTATTGATTTCAGCGTGTTCAACAACAAGCTTTCCGGCTCACTGAACTATTATTCCCGCAATCAGCAGGACCTTCTCGGCGATTATGATGTATCGGTTCCTCCGTTCCTCTTTAGCTCTACTTTCGTAAACGTAGGCACAATGCGCAACTCAGGATTTGAGTTTGATCTTCGCTGGAATGCTATCAGCACACCGACATTCGATTACACTATTGATTTCGTTGGAGCCACAATGGACAACAAGTTTGTCAACTTCAGCAACTCTGAATATGTTGGTCAGGACTATTACGACATGGTCGGCACAGAAGATCCATATCCTTTCCATAACCTACAGCGCATCGAGCAGGGCAAGCGTCTTGGCAACTTCTACATGTATCGCTACGCCGGCATAGACGAGAATGGCAACTGGGCGATCTATGACAAGGACGGCAACATCAAGCTTGCCTCAGAAGGCACAGAAGAAGACCGCACTATCGTCGGCAACGGTCTGCCGAAGTTCACAGCCTCAATGACCCACACATTCAGATACAGAAACTTTGATCTCTCCCTCTTCTTCCGTGGTGCATTTGGCTATGACATCTTCAACATCCACGATTTCTATTATGGTCATCAGTCTTTCAATGGCAATGTGATGGAGAAAGCCTACACCAAATATGCTGCCCTGAAAGGTAGTCAGGAAGTGACAGACTACTATCTTGAGAAAGGTGACTATGTGAAGCTCGATGCCTTGACATTAGGCTACACTTTCAATCTCAACAAGCGTTTCATCGATAATATCCGCTTGACTTTCACAGCGAAGAACCTCTTCACCATCACTTCCTACAGTGGAGTTGATCCTTCCTCTTTCCAGACCAACGGACTCACTCCGGGCGCAACAGGTTCACGCACCTATTATCCCTCTTGCCGTCAGTTTATCTTCGGCGTTCAACTTGATTTCTGATACTTTAACACTGATTAATAATGAAAATCCAATCATATATAGCAGCCCTTGCCTTAGGAGCCCTCTCACTGACAAGCTGCACCAACCTTGATGAAACTGTCTATGATCAGGTTTCTTCCGGTAACTACTACAATACCCGCAACGATGTGATCCGTGCAGTCTTACGTCCCTTCGAGCATGGTTTTTGGAGCATACAGAGCCGCCACGTGCTTAATGAGTTGACTGCCGATCAGTTGATAACTCCATCTCGCGACGGCTGGTGGGACGACGGTGGACTCTGGCGCCGTTATCACTATCACACCTGGACCATTGAGGAAGGCACTATCGAGACTGAATGGAACGGGTGCTACCAGGGCATCATGCAGGCAAACTACGTTATTGATGACCTTCAGACTCTCGCTGCCGACCAGTTCGGTTTCACTGAAGAGGAGTTTAATAACCTGAAGGCACAGTGCCGTGTGCTCCGCGCATGGTTCTATATCCGCCTTCTTGACAACTTCCGCAATGTGCCTCTTGCAATAAGCAAAGATGTCAACCTCAACTCAAAAGGTCAGGTGTCACCCCAGGAACTCTTTGACTTCATCGAGACAGAGCTTAAGGAGTGTGTCGGTCTTCTTTCAACAAAAATCGGCGATGCAGGCAACGGCATATATCAGGCACAATGGAACAAGGCCGGTGCAGCAGCGCTTCTCGTCAGACTGTATCTTAACGCTGAGACATGGATCGGCACTCCAAAATATAAGGAATGCGCTGACTGGGCACAGAGAATAATTGACGGTGAATTTGGGTCATATTCAGTTGCCGACAGATGGGATGCCCCCTTTGACTGGAACAACGAGAATTGTGCAGAGGTGATATTTGCTTTCCCGGCCTCTCAGGGCTATACATTCTGGCATTATCAGGGAGACACCTATTGGTGGACCACTCCCTCACAATTCCGCTACTACATCGGCGACACCAAGGCTGAAGCAGGCGACCATAACTGCAAGTATGCCTGCACCCCGAGCTACGATCTGAGCGGTAACCTCTACTCCTACACATTGGGCAACACAGTGCAGAAATTCCGCAATTATCCGGAAGACGTGCGTCTCAAGCTTTACCGTAACCTCGGCAGCAGCACACGTGAGGGTCTCTTCATTTTTGGTAAGCTTCCCTCGATCAAGGAAGGTGAGGAATATGTGACAGACCCATACGGAAATTATGAGCTCAACATACGTGACGCAGTGGGTCATTTCAGTGGTCTCGCCGATGATGAATGGCCTGAAGACAAAACAAGCAATCTTCAGAGCGGTGATCACAACTCAGGTTATCATTTTGCGAAGTATCCTTTCTATACTGATGAGGATGCAGGACAGATTGAGTCGGATTTCGTTGAGATTCGTTTTGCCGAGGTGATCTACTCATTGGCAGAGTGCAAATTCCGCGAAGGCCAGGTGGCAGAGGCAGGAAAGCTCCTCAACAGTGTGCGTAAACGCAACTATCCTTCTGATGTCTGGTCGTCTACCCTCTATGCACCGGAAGGAAACGCAACCCTTAATGAACAGGAGTTGCTCGACGAGTGGGGACGCGAGTTCTTTGCTGAGAGCCGCCGTCGCACCGACCTCATTCGCTTCGGAAAGTTTAACACAGAAGCATGGTGGGACAAGCAGCCCGACAAGGATGTCCACACTGCAATTTTCCCCGTGCCAAGAAAGGCAATAGACACAAACCATAACCTTGTTCAGAACCCCGGCTATTAATATCTTAGAAAATCATGAGACTACATAAAATATTTCCCGTAATGATTCTGTCGCTCCTTTCACTTACAGGTTGCGACTCAGATAAAGAACTGAAAGTGGTGGAGATTCCGGTCACCCCCTATGAGATAGAGAATCTTTGGATGGTGGGCAATGCCACTCCGGCCGACTGGAACATCGACAATCCGGTTGAGATGGAGAAAGTGGAAGACAATGTGTTCCAATATAACGGGCCGCTAAATGAGGGCGAGTTCAAGTGTCCTATGGAACCGGGCAACTGGGGAGGACCTTTCATAATGCCTGCCACCAACGGAGTCACCATCAGTCATTCAGGAGTTGCCTCAGATGAGATTTCACTGATGCCCAACGGCGATCCTGACAACAAGTGGGTTGTCACTGAAAGCGGAAATTATCAAGTGATAATTGACGGCAACAAGCATAAAATTCACGTCTCCTACTTAAATTGAATACACCATGAATAGCAAGAGTATAATAGTCGGAATCCTCGCAGCATGTAGCACTTTATGTGCTCATGCTGCCCCCCTCGGGGTGGCATCGCCCGACGGCTCAATCAACCTTGAGTTTGACACTAAAGAGGGTGTGCCTTACTATTCTGTGACGAGAAATGGTGTCAGTGTACTGAATGACTCCCGCCTCGGCCTGAAGCTTAAGGACCAGCCTGATTTCTCCGAAGGATTTTCAATGAAATCCTCAAGCTGCGACTCCCATTCCGAGACATGGAAGCCTGTGTGGGGTGAGGAATCGGAGATAGAGAATAATTATAACGAGTTGCGCGTAAATCTACAGCAGGATCAGCTCGCCCCGGGCCGGGATCTGGCGATCGTGTTCCGCGTCTTTAATGACGGCATAGGTTTCCGTTATGAGTTTCCCCGTCAGGAGTCACTTCAGGATTTTGTGATAATGGACGAACTGACGGAGTTTGCCTTCAACGGCAACCACACCACATGGAGCATTCCTGCTGAAGGCTACCGGTTCTATGAGGCTCTTTTCCGTGAGCTTCCTCTTGATAAAATGGGGAAGGTTTCCACACCGGTCACCATACGTTGTGCCGACGGCACCCACATGGCTCTTCACGAAGCCAATCTCACTGACTATGCAGCCATGAATGTTGAGGCCACTCCCGGATCAAACGTGTTGAAAGCATCCCTTACTCCCTGGCAGTCGGGTGAGAAAGTATTTGTGACAGACGTAAGGACCTCTCCCTGGCGCACACTGATTATCGCCGATAATGCCGGCGACATGGCATTGAGCCGCATCATGCTTAACCTCAACGAACCTTGCGCCGTTGAAAATGCGGAAGAGTTTTGCGTGCCGCAGCGTTATATCGGTGTGTGGTGGTGCTACCATATGAAGACCGCCACATGGGAAGCCGGCGAGAAGCATGGCGCCACAACAGAAAACGTGAAGCGTTACATGGACTTTGCAGCCCGTAATAACTTTGGCGGCGTGCTCGTGGAAGGCTGGAACCATGACTGGGCTACCTGGGACTTCTCTTTCACCCGCCCCTATGAGGACTTTGACATTGCGGAGATTAACCGTTATGGTCGCGAAAAGGGAGTTGCCCTTATTGGCCATCACGAGACAGGCGGCAGGATAGCAAATTATGAAAGACAGATGGAAGACGGCATGCAGCTATATCAAGACAACGGCATGCACTATGTCAAGACCGGCTATGTAGGCGATATGCTTGATGATAAGGAATTGCATAGCAGTCAGTTTGGTGTGCGCCATTATCGTAAGGTGATAGAGGCTGCTGCCCGTCACCATCTTGCCGTAGACAATCATGAGCCGGTTATGCCTACAGGCCTTCAGCGCACTTATCCTAATCTGATGACTCAGGAGGGTGTGCGTGGTCAGGAATGGGACGCATGGTGCCCCGAAGGTGGCAATCCTCCTTCACATACCGTCACTTTGCCTTTCACACGCGGTCTGGCAGGGCCTATGGATTTCACTCCGGTCACTTTCAGGTTTGAAAACCCGGTAATGCCACAGACTCATGTCAACACGACCCTTGCAAAACAGCTTGCCCTGTTTGTGATTCTCTACTCACCGCTGCAGATGGCATCTGACGAGATCGAGAACTATGAGGCTAATCCTGAGCCGTTCCGTTTTGTATGTGAATGCCCGACTGATTGGGATAAGACTGTTTTCCCGGAGGCTGAGATCGGTAAATATATCACTACCGCACGTAAGGAAAAGGGTGGTGACAGCTGGTTTGTCGGGAGTGCCACAGGCGACGAGGCGAGAGTGGCCAACATAAGCCTTTCTTTCCTTGACCCGGGTTGCACTTACCGTGCCACAATCTATAGAGACGGAGAAAACGCCAATTACGACACTGATCCCTATCCGGTGGTGATTGAGGAGAAAGACGTCACTTCAGATATGGCCCTGACAATTCCTGAGGGCCGCAGCGGAGGCTGCGCCATCAAACTTACCAAACTCACAAATCTCGCAGCAAAATGAAAAAGATAATAATTACGGGCACCATCTGCCTGATGACCGCCACACTCTCCGCCAATACTGTGGTAAAGACTCCCGGCTACAGCTGGCATGGCGACACGATAACCCAGGGCGTCTATATGGCTACCGCCCCCAGTCCCACACGTATAGTCTCCACTTATTCGGCGCAACCGGGCTATTACATGGGTATTGACAAGGAATGGAACCAGAAGAATGATATCAGCTCATATCCGCGTCTTTCCACTCCCAACCGTCTGCATGAGGCAATCTATAATATGGGTCTTGATGAGATGGTAAACGCTGTGGAGCCTGACACCACGCTGCGAACGGGCAAGGAATGGTCAGGGGTATGGACACGCGATGTAAGCTATTCGATTCTTCTCTCAATGGCTTATATGCAGCCGGAGGCATCGAAGATTTCCCTGATGAAGAAGGTTGACCCGATGGGGCGCATAATTCAGGATACCGGCAGCGGTGGCGCATGGCCCGTGTCAACCGACCGTGAAATATGGTGTGTGGCAGCATGGGAAGTGTACAAGGTTACCGGCGACCGCAAATGGCTTGAATACATCTATCCCATTGTGAAGCGTTCGCTCGAAACAGACCGTGAGGCATTCTATGACACTGAGACCGGGCTTATTAAGGGTGAGACCTCCTTTATCGACTGGCGCGAACAGAGCCATCCCCGCTGGATGCAGTGTGCCGATATCTACAACACGGAGACACTGTCAACTTCTACGGTCCATGCCCAGGCATGGTATGTGCTTGGAGAGATGGCTACCCTACTCGGACACAAAGATGTGGCAAAAGAGGCTTTCGCCCAGTCTGAGAAAATCAAGGAGGCAATCAACAACTCCCTATGGCTTGACGACAAGGGATATTACGCGATGTATCTTTATGGCCGCGACAATCTCATCACAAATCCCCGGGCAGAGACATTAGGGGAGTCATTGGCAATCATGTGGGATGTGGCTCCGGAGAAGAGGGCAGAGTCAATCACCCGCAATAACCCTACCACTCCTTTCGGCGTAGCAAACTTTTATCCTTCGATTCCTGACATACCCTCATACCATAACAAGTCGCTATGGCCCTGGGTAGGCTCATGGTGGGCGCTCGCCAACGCCAAGGTCGGCAACGAGGACGGAGTCATGCAGGCCATCGGCTCAGTGTTCCGTCCGGCTGCCCTGTTCTGCACCAACAAAGAGAACTACAACCTCGAGAACGGAGATATTGCCACAGAGTTGAATTCATCAAACATGCTTTGGTGTCTGAGCGGCAATATCGCGCTGACCCATAAGATTCTCTTTGGCATTGATTTTGAAAAAGACGGACTCGCATTCCGTCCCTTTGTGCCGAAAGCACTTGGAGGCACCCGCTCACTTGACGGGTTTAAATATCGCGATGCTGATCTTGACATCACAGTGAGTGGATATGGCGATAAGATCAAGTCATTTAAGGTTAATGGAAAAGAGCAGGCGCCGTTCATACCCGCCAACAA
>CAZQSD010000063.1:0-17018 GCA_964595885.1 uncultured Sangeribacter sp. | reverse complement strand
AATTAAAGTATTCATGGAAAAATGATGTTGAGGTGAAACTATTGGGTGTTTTGCAGTGTTTATACAAAATAAAACCATTCCATACCATGAAAGTAGGACTTTTTATACCATGTTACGTAGATGCAGTTTTCCCGGAGGTGGGGATGGCATCATATAAACTTTTGCGTCATCTCGGTCTTGATGTAACTTATCCTAAGGGTCAGACTTGCTGCGGGCAGCCGATGGCCAATGCCGGGTTTGCTAAAGATGCCACGCATTTGGCTGAAAAATATGAATCAATGTTTGAGGGATTTGACTATGTCGTGGCTCCCTCAGTGTCTTGTACTGCGTTCATACGTCTCCAGTATCCCACTATTCTGAAAGATGCCAACCATAGGTGTGAGATAGCCTCACGCACAATGGATATGGTGGAATTTTTGCATGATGTGGTAAATATAAAGGGTCCGTTAGGCAAGTTCCCCCATAAGGTCAGTCTGCACAATTCATGTCACGGAGTGCGTGAGCTGCACCTTTCCTCACCGTCTGAAATGGTGGTGCCGAAATTTAACAAGATAAAAGACTTGCTTAACCTGATGGAAGGAATAGAAGTGGTTGAGCCGGAAAGGGAAGACGAGTGTTGCGGCTTCGGAGGAATGTTCAGCGTGGAGGAAGTGGCTGTGAGCAAGCAGATGGGTGAGCAGAAACTGATGCGCCATGCTGCCACAGGGGCTGAATACATCACGGGAGCTGACTGCTCATGCCTTATGCACATGGCCGGCATCAATGCCAAGGAGAAGAAATATCCTGCCATAAAATTTCTTCATGTAATTGAGATCCTCGCTTCAGGACTTAAATGATGGTTCTGAAAAAAAGGACGCCAATCCGAATGGCTAAATTCTAATCTTAAAATCTACGATTATGAGCACATCACACAGCATAGCTGCCAAAAAATTTCTGGAAAATCAGAAATATGCAATATGGCATGACAATACTTTCTGGGGCGTAAGAGCCAAGAGAGACAAGATGGCTTTCGAACTTCCGGAATGGGAACGCCTGCGCGACAAGGCGTCGGCAATAAAAAAGCATACCCTCACCAATATTGACAAGTATCTGGAGATGTTTTCCGATGCCGCCGAGAAAAACGGCGTGGAGGTGCATTGGGCAAAAGATGCGGAGGAGTTTAATGAGATTGTGTATAATATCCTCAAATCGCATAATGCCAAGAAACTTGTGAAGTCTAAGTCAATGCTTACCGAGGAGTGCCAAATGAATCCTTATCTGGAGGAACGTGGCATTGATGTGGTTGAGACAGACCTCGGCGAACGCATCCTGCAGCTTGATCATCAGGCTCCGAGTCATATAGTTATGCCTGCCACCCACCTCAGCCATGACGATGTGGGGAAAATATTTGAAAGAGAGTTAGGCACTGAGAAAGGTAATCATGATCCGACATATCTTACTTATATGGCCCGCCTGAGTCTGCGTAATGAGTTTCTGACAGCCGATGCCGGCATGACAGGTGCAAACTTCGGCATAGCTGCCACCGGAGACATTGTGGTCTGCACCAATGAGGGCAACGCAGATATGTCAACGTCTGTGCCTAAACTTCAGATTGCTGCCATAGGACTTGAAAAGATTATTCCGGATTATGAGGCATTGTCGGTGTTTGTAAGACTTCTTGCACGTTCTGCCACAGGACAGCCCTCCACAGTATATACGAGTCATTTCAGGAAGGCTCGTCCGGGAGCGGACAAAATGCACATTGTTATTGTAGACAACGGCAGAAGCAAATGGCTCGGTGATCCTCAGCATTGGGAGAGCCTGAAGTGCATAAGATGTGGTGCGTGTATGAATACGTGTCCGGTCTATCGTTGGTCAGGTGGCTATTCTTACAGTTATTTCATTCCGGGTCCGATCGGAATTAACCTTGGCATGCTTCGCAATCCTAAGGAATATGCCGGAAATGTGAGTGCCTGTACGCTTTGCCTGAGCTGTCAGTGCGTCTGTCCGGCAAAAGTTGATTTGGGCACACAGATTTATAAGTGGCGTCAAGTGCTTGACAGCTATGGAGTGGCAAACAAGGAGAAGAAAATGATGGTGAAGGGAATGGATATGGTGTTTGACCATACAGCCATTTATAACACTGCCACCGCATGTGCGCATTTCCTTAACGGGATGGGGCCGCTGGTCAACAACGGACTTAATCCTTGGGCATACGCTCACAAGATGATGAAATTCCCCAAGAAGCCTTTCCATAAGCAATTCGAAGACATGAAGGATAATAAAGAGTAATCCCTGTAGGTAAATTGAGCAAGTTATGAGCACAAAGAAAGATATAATAGACAGATGCAGGGCCAGCATCAGGGAGCGTCTGGAACGCCCGACATTGGAAGACCTGAACCCTACCACATATAAAAATCCTCTTGAGAAATTTATTTCACAGGCTCAGGTGATGGGGTGTAAGGTGGAGAGAGCGAACTCTACAGATGAGGTTGACGCTATAATTAAGAAGGTTTATCCGGATGCCAAGGTAGTGGCAAGCAGTCTGCCGTATGTTAAGAGCGCAAGCCTGAATCCTGATACCGTGCCTGATGCCCAGGCATTGAACGGTGTAGACGTGGGTGTGATAAGGGCAGAGTTCGGGGTGGCCGAGAATGGCAGTGTCTGGGTGATGCAGAAAGTGAAGGAACGCGACGTGTGCTTCATCTCCGAGAATCTTGTTGCGGTGATGCCCGAACATGCCGTGAGCAATATGCATGAGGCATATGGGGAGGTGAGCTTTAATGATTACGGCTATGGCGTTTTCATTGCCGGACCGTCTAAGACGGCCGACATAGCCCAGGTGCTTGTGTTGGGTGCGCAGGCAGCCAGAAGCATGACCCTTATCATAATCCCGGAGCTTTGATTTTCATCCTCCTCAACTATAACCCTTAAATTTCTAACTACTAACCCCCGTATTATGAATGCTCTGATCTCTATACTGCCGGTAGTCATACTTTTTGTGTTGATGCTCGGACTGAAAGTGACAGGATGGAAAAGTGCCTTGTTGACAATGCTTATCACTGCCGGGCTGGCATTATGGGCAGCCCCGGCAATGGGCATAATCCCGGAAAAATTTGTAGGCGAGTCAGTCTACAACCTGGTTTGGTGGAGCTTTGCTGAAGGCGTGTTGAAAGCGATCTTTCCTATCCTCATCATTATCCTCATGGCAATTTACAGCTATAACGTGATAGTGGAGTCGAAGGCGATAGAGGTTATCAAGAAGCAATTCACCGCGCTGACAGATGACAAAGGAGTGTTGGTGCTGATGATGGTGTGGGGCTTCGGTGGTTTGCTTGAAGGGATGGCAGGATTCGGCACTGCTGTGGCTATACCGGCTGCGATACTGATAGGGTTAGGTTTCAAACCGATGTTTTCAGCACTTGTCGCACTGCTTGGCAACACTGTGGCAACAGGCTTCGGGGCAGTCGGCGTACCCGTGACGACTCTATGCAATGAGATTTCTGCGGGAGGGAGTGCTTCAGCCCAGACTGTGTGTGAAGTGTCAACTTTCTCCGTGATTCAGCTTTCACCGCTTTTTATATTGATTCCTTTTATCATACTTATGCTGACTGACCGGAAAGCATGGGTTAAAAATATATGTGTGGCCGTCTGGGTGGGTGGCGTGTCGTTGGCAGTGCAGTTGGTATGTGCTACGTTCTTAGGGGCCGAGACCCCTGCCATCTTGGGCTCTATCGCTGCCATTCTTGCCATCATAGCCTATGACCGGTTGTTCCTTCCTCGTAAAAAGAAAACGGAGAAGACAGAGAAATTTACTATCGGAGAGACATTGAGGGCGTGGAGCGTCTATCTGTTCATATTGGTCTTTATCCTTGTCAGCGGGGCATTGTGTCCGCCTGTCAATAACTTTCTTAAATCACACTGGGTCACTGTGATGCCATTGTCAATAATTGGGTCTACCTTTAAATTCGGCTGGATAAGCAATGCCGGTCTTATGCTCTTTCTTGGCAGTGTGTTTGGTGGACTTGTGCAGGGACTCGGATGGCGACAGCTCACAGTGGTCATGGCAAAGACTATAGTGAACTTACGTTTTACTGTCATAACAATCATATCGCTTATCTCGCTTGCATCCATCATGAACTACAGCGGCATGATAGCGGCAATAGCCGGAGGATTGGTTGCTATTTCGGGCAGTTTCTATCCGTTCTTCGCCCCTCTTATCGGTGCTATCGGCACATTTGTAACCGGCAGCGATACGTCATCAAATATATTATTCGGAAAACTTCAGGCAAATGTGGCGGGTCAGCTTGGAATGAGTGGCACTACCTCCGTGTGTGGTTTCATGGGGTCTGAAGCCGATTGGCTGGCAGCATCCAACACTGCCGGAGCCACCGGAGGCAAGATGATATCTCCTCAGAGCATAGCTATTGCCACGGCTGCCTGCGATATGAAAGGGGCTGATGATGCCATTCTCCGTAAGGCAATCCCATACGCGCTCCTTTATATAGCCATATGCGGCATAATTGTATATTTCGGTAGTTGATCATATTCTACTGGCTGTTTTTACGCTTTATTGGCCATATAGGTGTATTGTGTTGGAAATATGTTTTATAACATATAAGGGAATGTTGACAGCCTAAATAATGAGTGTTAATTTTACACCCAAATGAAAAACTCTATAACACAACATCTATGAAACAGATCAGAACTGTGGCTGCCATAGGGTCACTCCTTATGTTGGCAGCTTGCGGAAGCCATTCCGAGAATGCGCAGCTTACAAAGTCAGGATTGAATCCTGAGAATTTCAAAAGTGAATACAAAGGGGAAGCGACCGCCCTCTATACTCTTGTAAACGCTGATGGCGCTGAGGCCTGTATCACTAATTTCGGTGGGCGTCTCGTGTCAATGATGGTGCCTGACAAGGAGGGCAATCTTAAAGATGTAGTGCTTGGCTTCGACAGCGTCCAGGCATATTTCCCCGAAAACAATCTGTCGGATTTCGGTGCATCTGTGGGTCGCTATGCCAACCGTATAAATCAAGGCCGCTTTGTGCTTAATGGCGATACGATTCAGTTGCCACAGAATAATTTTGGTCACTGCCTTCACGGAGGGGGAGAGATGGGTGATTTGGGTTGGCAATATCGTGTCTATAAAGCACAACAGCCCAACGATTCCACTCTCGTCCTGACTCTCCAGTCGCCTGATGGAGATAATCAGTTCCCCGGGGCCATGAATGTCCAGGTGACCTACACTCTCCGCAATGGTAATGAGCTTGACATAGCTTATATGGCCACTACTGATAAGCCTACTATTATAAATATGACCAACCACTCATATTTTAATTTGTCAGGTGACCCGACACATGCTATCACAGACAATTTGCTTCAGGTAAATGCTTCCGGTTATACTCCTGTTGATTCAACTTATATGACCACAGGAGAAATAGCTGCAGTTGAAGGAACTCCATTCGATTTCCGCACACCGCGCAGGGTAGGTGAGAATATTAAGGATTTTGATAACCAGCAGATAAAGAATGGTAATGGTTATGACCATAACTTTGTGCTTGACACGAATAACGACGTGACATTGCCTGCAGTGGTGCTTTATAGTCCTGAGTCGGGCATTGAGCTGACTATGTTTACAAATGAGCCGGGTGTGCAGGTATATTCCGGCAACTTCCTTGACGGCACTGCCATCGGGAAGCAGGGCATTGCGTATAATCAGCATGCCGGCATCTGTCTTGAAAGCCAGCATTATCCCGATTCACCTAACAAACCCCAGTGGCCATCAGTGGTGTTGAACCCAGGGGAGACCTATAATTCTGAATGCATCTACAGATTCTCAGTCAAATAATTATAACTAACCTAAAACCTTAACATTATGCAAGCCTTAGACTGGGTAGTGATCGCGATATTTGCAGCTGCCCTAATTGGAATCGTGGTCTGGGTAATGCGTCAGAAGCAGAATAATGCCGCCGACTATTTCCTCGGCGGTAAAGACGCAACCTGGATTGCAATCGGTGCATCAATCTTTGCATCCAACATCGGTTCGGAACATCTTATCGGACTTGCCGGCTCGGGCGCATCGAGCGGTATGGCAATGGCTCACTGGGAAATCCAGGGCTGGATGATCCTTCTTTTGGGCTGGGTGTTTGTCCCGTTCTACACTCGTTCGATGGTGATCACCATGCCGGAGTTTCTTGAACGTCGCTACAATCCTGCCTCAAGAACCATTCTGTCGATCATTTCCCTTATCAGCTACGTGCTGACAAAGGTAGCCGTGACTGTCTATGCCGGTGGACTCGTATTCCAGCAGGTCTTTGGTATTGACAAGCTATGGGGCATTGATTTCTTCTGGATTGCTGCCGTAGGTCTTGTGGTCATCACCGCTATTTACACTATTGTGGGCGGTATGAAATCTGTGCTCTATACATCAGTGCTTCAGACTCCGATTCTGCTGTTAGGCTCAGTGATTATTCTTGTGCTGGGTCTTAAGGAACTTGGCGGCTGGGACGAGATGATGCGTATCTGTTCAGCAGTGGAGGTAAATGAATATGGCGACACAATGACCAACCTTATCCGTGATAATAATGATGCACAATATCCTTGGCTCGGAGCTTTGATCGGTTCGGCTGTAATTGGATTCTGGTATTGGTGTACTGACCAGTTTATCGTTCAGCGTGTGCTTTCAGGTAAGAATGAGAAGGAATCACGCCGGGGCACAATCTTTGGTGCTTATCTGAAGTTGCTCCCCGTGTTCCTGTTCCTTATTCCCGGCATGATTGCGTTTGCTCTTCATCAGAAACTTGGGTCATTCCTCCCAATGCTTGAAAACGGCATGCCTAACAGCGATGCGGCTTTCCCGACTTTGGTGGCCAAACTGCTGCCCGCAGGTGTGAAGGGTCTGATTGTGTGTGGCATTCTTGCTGCCCTCATGAGTTCGCTTGCTTCTCTCTTCAACTCATCTGCCGCCCTTTTCACCATTGACTTCTATCAGCGGTTCAGACCTCAGACACCTCAGAAGAAGCTTGTGGCGATCGGTCAGATAGCAACTGTTGTAATTGTAATTTTAGGCATTCTTTGGATTCCAGTGATGCGCTCTGTGGGCGATGTGCTTTATCTGTATCTGCAGGATGTGCAGTCGGTATTGGCTCCAGGCATCGCAGCAGCCTTCCTCATGGGTATCGTCTGGAAGCGCACCTCTGCCCAGGGTGGTCTGTGGGGCCTGATAGCAGGTCTCGTTATCGGCTGCACACGTCTTTGTGCAAAGATATATTATACAAATGGGGCTGAGACAAGCGGTGACCACAGTTGGTTCCAGTTTATTTTCTTTGATTGCAACTGGCTCTTCTTCTGTGGCTGGATGCTGCTGTTCTGTCTTGCGGTTGTGTTTGTGGTTAGCTTATGCACAAAGGCACCCGATGAGAAGAAAATACAGGGTCTTGTGTTCGGCACTTCCACGCCTGAGCAGCGCCTGGCCACTCGTGAGAGCTGGAACGCCTGGGATATTATCCACACTATAATAATCCTTGGCATCACTGTGGTCTTCTATATTTATTTCTGGTAAAAAACAAACACCTACATTTCACTCAATGGAGGCCAGCACTGGCCTCCATTGAGAAATCTTTCAAAAGACAGTTATGACTGGTGAATCGACTGCCTATTTGGGGATTCCACGTTTTCATGTGGGAGTGGATTGTATTATCTTCACGGTGATAGATGATAAGCTGAAGATATTGCTTGTGAAGAGGGATTTTGAGCCTGAGAAAGGGAAGTGGTC
Source organism: uncultured Sangeribacter sp. (assembly GCA_964595885.1). GTDB lineage: Bacteria > Bacteroidota > Bacteroidia > Bacteroidales > Muribaculaceae > Lepagella. The sequence continues at coordinate 9,260 of CAZQSD010000063.1, read as the reverse complement.
GCTTATCGGAGGTTTTGTCGGGGAAGACGAAAGTGTGGATCAGGCGGCCAAAAGAGTGCTCTTTGAGCTGACGGGCATAGGAAATGCTTATATCCGTCAGGTGGGTGCTTTCGGTGATATTAACCGTGACCCCGGTGCAAGAGTGATATCGGTGGCTTATTTCGCCCTGCTGAATTATGCTGAGGTCAATCAGGAAGAAGTGAGAAGACTGAAAGGGGAGTGGGTAGATGTCAATGCGCTTCCTCCTTTAGGTTTCGACCATCCGCGCATGATTCAGCAAGCAATGGAAAAGATGCGGAAAAAGATATTGTCAGAATATCTTGTGTTTAATCTTCTTCCCGAGCTTTTCACGTTGACACAGTTGCAGAATCTTGTGGAGAAAGTGATTGGGAAGACACTTGATAAGCGTAATTTCCGGAAACGCATTATGGAAAGTCCGGAGATAGTGGCGACAGAGCTGATTGATAAGGAATCGTCACGACGTGGAGCGAGACTTTACCGTTTTATCCGGTCGCGGGTTGCCATGTAGCCTGTTGCAGGAAACGGGTAGGAATTAATTGACAGAAAATAAAAACATAACCAAATATGCTTGAAGAATTAAAAGAAGAGGTTTGCAAGGCAAACCTTGATCTTGTGAAACATGGCCTGGTGATCTTTACCTGGGGCAACGTTTCCGGAATCGACCGGGAGAAAGGGTTGGTCGTGATCAAACCCTCCGGCGTTAGTTACGACAATATGAAGCCGGAAGATATGGTGGTGGTTGATCTGGAGAGTGGCGAAGTAGTGGAGGGTCACTTAAAGCCTTCCTCTGACACCCCTACCCATCTCGCCCTCTATCGTGCGTTTAAAGAAATCGGGGGAGTGGTTCACACTCATTCCACTTATGCCACAGCGTGGGCCCAGGCGTGTATTGACCTTCCCAATATAGGCACCACCCATGCCGACTATTTCCATGATGCCGTGCCTTGCACGCGCCGCATGACAGAAGACGAGGTGATGGGGGAATATGAACTGGAAACAGGCAATGTGATTGTCGAGACTTTCAGGGAGATTAACCCGATGCATACTCCCGGTGTACTCGTATGCAATCATGGGCCGTTTACGTGGGGAAAGGACCCGCATGAAGCGGTGCATAATGCGGTGGTGCTTGAACAGATAGCGAAGATGGCATTTATATCGTTTTCTGTGAATCCCTCCCTTACTATGGATAGAAACCTGGTGGAGAAACATTTTAGCCGTAAGCACGGCCCCAATGCCTACTACGGACAAAAATAGTTGTTTAACCCTAAAATATAATATCATGTTTGAAAATTATGAAATATGGTGGGTGACCGGCGCCCAGCTCCTTTATGGAGGCGATGCCGTGGTGAAAGTAGATTCTCATTCACGCGAAATGGTAGATGGCCTGAATAAATCAGGTAATCTTCCTGTAAAGGTGGTTTACAAGGGCACCGCCAATTCTTCAAAGGAGGTAAGCGATATCATGCGTGCCGCCAATAATGACCCGAAGTGTGCCGGTGTGATCACCTGGATGCATACCTTCTCCCCTGCAAAGATGTGGATTCATGGCCTGCAACTTCTCAACAAGCCATTGCTCCATTTCCATACCCAATATAATGCAGAGATTCCATGGGACGACATCGACATGGACTTCATGAACCTCAACCAGAGCGCACATGGCGACCGTGAATTCGGTCATATATGCACCCGTATGCGCATCCGTCGTAAGGTGGTGGTAGGCCACTGGACTGATCCGGAGGCACAAAGAAAGATTGCTGTGTGGGAACGTGTTGCCGCAGCATGGGCTGACTCCCAGGATATGCTCATCATCCGTTTCGGCGACCAGATGAACAATGTGGCTGTGACTGACGGCGACAAGGTTGAGGCTGAGCAGCGTCTTGGCTACCACGTTGACTATTGTCCTGTAAGCGAGCTGATGGAGTATTACAAGAGAGTGAAAGATGAAGACATCAAGGCTCTCGTTGAGACATATTTCAATGAATATGTAGTGGCCGATGACCTTAAGAATCCGGATTCAGAAGGTTATAAGAAAATCTGGAACTCAGCGGCCGCTGAACTGGCTCTCCGCGCCATCCTGAAGGCAAAGGGTGCGAAGGGCTTCACCACTAACTTTGATGACCTCGGCACGAATGATGTCAACGATCCTAAGTTTGTGGGGTTTGACCAGATTCCGGGGCTCGCTTCCCAGCGTCTTATGGCTGAAGGCTACGGATTTGGCGCAGAAGGAGACTGGAAGAGTGCGGCCCTCTATCGCACCGTGTGGATGATGTCGGAAGGTAAGGCTTGCTCTTTCCTTGAAGACTACACTATCAATTTCGATGGTAAGAACAGCTCACTTCTGCAGGCTCACATGCTTGAGATCTGTCCGCTTATCGCTGACGAAAAACCTCGTCTTGAAGTTCACTTCCTCGGCATCGGTATTCGCAAGAGCCTTACAGCACGTCTCGTATTCACTTCCAAAGCCGCCCCGGGCATTACTGCCACAGTTGTTGACCTCGGCAACCGTTTCCGTCTGATTGTAAATGATGTGGAGTGCATCAAACCGAAGCCGATGCCTAACCTTCCAGTGGCATCCGCTCTCTGGATTCCGATGCCTAACTTCGAGACAGGGGCTGCTGCCTGGATCCTTGCCGGAGGCACACACCATTCTTGCTTCTCCTATGTGCTCTCTCCCGAATATTGGGAAGACTACGCTGAGATTGCAGGCATAGAGATGGCACATATAAATGCGCATACCACTATTCCGGCATTCAAAGACAGTCTTCGCTGGAACGAGGTATATTATATGCTTAATAAGTCGCTCTGCTAATCTTTTGCACCATGACTGAAAAAGCAAAAGCTACTATTGAAGAGGGTAAGGCCATTCTCGGCATAGAGTTTGGCTCTACCCGAATCAAGGCTGTTCTTATTGACGAGAATAACAATCCTATAGCCCAGGGTAGCCATGAATGGGAAAACCAATTAGTCAACGGGCTTTGGACCTACAACACAGAGGCAATCTGGTTTGGCCTTCAGGATTGCTATCGTGACCTGCGTGAAGACGTGAAGGCAAAATATGGGGTGGAGGTCACTAATCTTGCAGCTATAGGCATCAGCGCCATGATGCATGGCTATATGCCTTTTGACAAAGAGGGAAATATGCTTGCTCCCTTCCGCACTTGGCGCAACACCAATACGGGTGAGGCTGCGGCTATTCTTTCTGACTTATTCAAATATAATATACCCTTACGCTGGAGCATCTCTCACCTTTACCAGGCGATGCTCAATGATGAGCCTCATGTGAAGGAGATAGCTTTCCTCACCACCCTTGCCGGTTACATCCATTGGCAATTGACCGGAGAGAAAGTAATCGGCATAGGCGACGGCTCCGGCATGATTCCTGTTGATCCGGAAACCAAGAATTATTCTGCTCCAATGGTAGAGAAGTTCGACAGACTGATTGAGGAGAAGGGGTATGACTTCAGACTTGAGGATATTTTGCCGAAGATTCTTTTGGCTGGTCAGAATGCCGGTAAGCTTACGGAAGAAGGCGCCAAGCGTCTTGATATATCCGGCCATCTTAAGGGTGGAGTGCCTTTATGTCCTCCGGAGGGAGATGCCGGAACCGGTATGGTGGCCACTAATGCGGTTAAACAGCGCACAGGTAACGTGTCGGCTGGCACTTCTTCGTTCTCAATGATTGTATTGGAGAAAGATTTGTCAAAGCCACATGAGATGATTGACATGGTCACTACCCCCGATGGAAGTCTCGTGGCTATGGTCCATTGCAACAATTGCACTTCCGACCTTAATGCCTGGGTAGGACTTTTCCGTGAATACACTGAATTGATGGGTATGCCGGTAGATATGAATGAGATCTTCGGCCGGCTTTACAATAATGCATTGAAGGGGGATCCTGATTGCGGCGGATTGATGTCTTACAACTATTTCTCAGGCGAGCCTGTCACGGGCCTTACCGAGGGGCGGCCGTTATTCGTGCGTAGTGTCGGCAACCGTTTCAACCTTGCCAACTTTATGCGTGCTAACCTTCATGCTGCCGTTGCGTGTCTGAAGATAGGCAACGATATTCTTTTTAATGAGGAGAAGATAAAGGTAGACCGCATTACTGGTCATGGCGGTCTGTTTAAGACTCCCGGTGTAGGTCAGCGTATTCTTGCCGCAGCTCTTAATTCTCCGATTTCTGTGATGGAGACCGCCGGAGAGGGTGGGGCATGGGGCATGGCTTTGCTTGCCGGTTACCTTGTCAACAACAAAAATGACCGCAATCTTGCTGATTATCTTGAGATGGAAGTGTTTGACGGCAATACCGGCACAAGCATTGCACCGACTCCGGAAGATGTGGCAGGTTTTGAGGTATATATCCGTAACTATATGCAATGCCTTCCGATTGAGAAAGCAGCCGTAGCTCATAAGAAGTAATTGGAAATTCACTACTAAAAATGGCAGCCCAATTGAGTTGCCATTTTTTATGTGGATAATCTGTTATTTATCTGGGAAAAGTGATTTGATTGAGCCGAGTGAGGATAAGACGGAGGTGGCTTCGTAGGGCATGAACACCGTTTTGCTTCCATTGCCGGACGACATGTCCTTTAAAGTTTCTATGTATTTCATGGCAAGCATATAGGTGGCAGGATCTGTCTTTGTGGCCGCCACAGCTTCCGCCACTCTCTTGATGGCCTCTGCTTCTGCTTCCGCATTGAGGATGATGGCGCGGGCTTCTCCCTCAGCGCGCAGAATCTCAGCTTGCTTTACAGCCTCCGCCTGATTAATCTTTGAGGTGCGTTCACCCTCAGAACGCAGAATGACCGATTGCTTCTCTCCTTCGGCATTAAGGATCTCGGCCCGTCGGTTACGCTCCGCCTGCATCTGCTTCTCCATTGCCACGCGCACACTTTCCGGTGGAGTTATATCCTGAAGTTCGACACGGTTTACCTTTACTCCCCACTTATTGGTTGCATCATCAAGGATATTCTGAAGGCGTGAATTGATAGTGTCACGTGATGAGAGGGTCTCATCAAGCTCCAGCTCGCCGATCACGTTTCGCAACGACGTTTGAGTCAGCTTCTCTATAGCGTTAGGAAGATTGTCAATCTCGTAAACGGCTTTCTTTGGGTCTGTAATCTGGAAATAGATTAGCGCGTTTATTTCGGTTGTGACGTTATCACGGGTGATGACTTGCTGAGAGGGAAAATCATAGACCTGTTCGCGGAGATCAATGACTTTGGTGGCTGTCATACGCACTACGGTATGGTTGCCGACAGTGTTTTCGATGCGTCGGGTATAGATGGTTTTTGGGCGGTCAATAAATGGGACAATAAAATTCAGGCCCGGTGCCAAAACGCTATGAAAGCGTCCGAGCCGTTCGATTACGCGGGTCTCTGACTGGGGCACCACCTTGACCCCGGCAGATATTATGGCTATGGCAAGTAGCACTATCAAGACTGCCAGAATGATTGATAATGTAGACATAAAAAGTTGGTTATTTAGGGTTAACAATTTGAACATGTAGGATAATGCTGTCGTAAGAAGTTACGACTACCTCACTGCCACGAAAGATGATTTCATCTGAAGAAGAACACACCTGCCAGTTATCACCGTCAATACGTGCCCTGCCGAGTCGGCCGGGTCGTATGTCTTCAGTGACTATGGCTCGTCTCCCCAATAAAGCCTCCATGCCTGTGCGGTCATCACGGTTCTGGTGTCGATTGTTTTCATCATGCCAACGCCTAAGCACTGGCACAAGCCATATAAACGCCACTACAGAGGCGGCTCCTACACTAATTAGCTGCCATGCCAGATCAACTCCAAGGATAGAGAGCAGGAGGGCGATGATACATCCGATGGCGATGCAAAGGGTCCATACCATCTGGGTCAGAACTTCAATAATCACAAGCAGAGTGGCAACAATCAGCCAGATAACCCATACTTCCATAAGCTATTATTTTTTGCAAAAATAGTAATAAAATTGATATTTGGAAAATTTATCAGTCGATGGCCATCAGATTATTGGGAAAATCATTTGGTCATAAATGTTGAATTATGGAAAGTCATCATCCTGGGAATTGATTTTTCATTAGATTCATCTTACTACATAGTGAAGAAGATGGGTAAGGAAAGATGGAAACAGAAATAAAAAGACAGATTGCCTACTATGCGGCAACCTGTCCGTTTAACCTATAATTACTGTCCAGTCAAGAATTATCTTACCAATATTTTCTCTATCTTTTTCCCACTGCGGCGTAAGTATATTCCTGAATCTGTGGGTTGATTGATTTTTATGCCGTCTATAGTGTAGAACTCCACATCAGAATCTTCTACGGATACACCGTCTACTCCTGAAAGACCATCGATCATAGCTACTGCACAGTTAAGCACTTCTCCGGTGACATTATCCACAACTCCGGCAATAGCACGGATAGAAGAGGCTTGGCCAATGAGATCGAATCCTTGGGCGCTCAGAGTGTCACTAAGGCCGAATTCTATAGAGTGGCTATAAATGTTGTCCGGGATAATCGCTATGGCGTCAGGCAGACTCCCTTCAACACCTTTCAGATTGGTCCATTTTACCGGTATATCGTTAAAGACTAATCCTGTAATGGCTCCCGGCCCCTCCACGAACTCACGGATGGCCTCGATTCCATAATTGTCAAAGTTTTCTCCTGAAAGATAGTTTGTCTGAACCCAAGTGTCGTCGGAGAGACCGTTGGCAGTCAGGATATAAAAAATGCTGCAATCATTGGCCGGTTCCTTGATAAAGGATACGTCTGCTGTCAGACTTACCGTATTACTGTCTGCATCATAGGCTACGTTGGAGAGATCAACCGAAGCCGGGGTGAATTTCTTGAGTTCTTTTTCCCAGGCGCTCAGGAAACCGAAGCCGGAGAAATCATTCCAGAAGAAAGGATCCCCTTGTTCAAGGCGGTCAATGGTAGACACCGGGAAGGCTGTCACTAACCAGGGATAATCGGTATATGGCACTGTTTCCATTGCGTCACGTGAATGGTAGGACACTCCCACATAATCGTCAGGATAGTTGGTAGCCATATATTCCATCGCGGCATACCCTCTCGGACAGTAGCCACACCAAAGGCCTGTGTATTCTTCAACGAGGACTCTGCGTTTTGGAACATTGGCGAATATGTATAGGGGTGCTGTCAAGGTAGCCTCCGGATTTGAAATCTCTTCACCATTGATTTTAGACAGGCTTAGCTCAAAATCATTTCTCCCTGCCTCCGCCTTATTGTCTATAAATATCGTGAGGGGTGTTGTGCCTGTGAACTGGAGATTTAAAGCGGGATCGAACGTAGTGGAGCATGTGTAGGTGTCAGAGCCATTGAAAGAATAAGAAAACTCCATGGATTCGATAGGCAGAGATCCATAGTTGGTGAAAGTCAGAGGGATCTCAAGTTCATCTTGTGACAAGGAGAAATTAAGATCCGTTTCCAGATTGATGGATCCGTTGTTAGATGGAAAATCGCCGGAAAGGATGATTTCCATTGCCGACACAAGGTTGGTCCTGTCATACATATTTACCCAGCTGTAATATTTGCGGGAAGTATGCATATAGAACCCATCAGGGTTATTCCCGTTTCCCAGAATGACGGGACCTCTGGTGTCATCATTGTATTGTTCTACGCAAAAAGAGTAACCTACAAAAATACCCTCCTCAGGAATTACAAAACCGTCAGGGAATGTGGCTGAAAGGTAGCCGTCAGCTACTGTGGCCTCAACTGTGGTGAGGTCAACTACATTTTGATTGTTTTCCACTTTAAGTTCTGTTGACAGCCATGCCTTGCACCCGGAAATATCCGGGGTGTCAGGAAACATGACTTTTATTCCTTTTACACTGATATTCTCGAAGCCGAGATTGGTCATTTTTATCGCCACATCATAATTGTCTGCTTTCGGATTCCCGTAGGCTATTAACTCTCCGTCAAGATTGGCATAAGAATAAGTTACCTCATTAGCGTGGCCTATTATTGCGCCTGTTGTCAGCAAAATCGTAGCTAAAATATTGTGTAGTTTCATATTTGTAAATTTTAAATCCGTCTTTTGCTTGTGAAACTGAAGAGAGAATCCCCTCATCAGTCTCACAAGAGTTAAGATGTTGATTATTATCTCACAGCTATTTTTGAAGTTTTCACCGTGGCGTCTTCAAAAACTATTTTTTTAATGTATAATCCCTTTGAAGGCTGTGTGACTTCAAGCCCCGACATATCATAATATTTTATATCTCTTATGTCGCCATGATTTTCTATACTCTCAACCGACATGGGATCATCGGTGTTGAAAGACATTACTTCCGATTCATAGCGGTTTTCACCATCATAGAAACAAGACTGTATGCCAAGAGTAGACATACCGGCCACATAGACTACTATGGAGATATAATCATCATGAGTCATAAAATCCCACCAGTCGTCATGATCCACAGGCATCCATTCCATAGTCTCCTCAGGAATTGTTGGATATTCGGTACGTTCCCAGATGTATGGTTCCCCATTCACAAGCACTCTGTAATATAGATTATCATGAGGCAGCAGATATCCGTCAACGTTAAGGTCGGGAATAATAAAGTGGATACACTGAGCGTCTTGTATTGACTCAAGCGGATAATAATCTTTATAGATAGGTTTGGCAGGCACGAGAGAAATGTCGTCTGGTTGGAATCGAAGTGTCGGAGCTGCATAATACTCATAGAACTGTGCATCGGGGGCATTGCCGGTTGTAAAGCCAATGACATCTTCAGATGAGTAAGTGCGGGTAGTGGCATCATAAGTAAGCACCATTTCTTCAGTGGCAACGGGCAGGTCGTAATATTCCTGAGCCCATTCTACCCATACCGGCTCTAATTTAGCTGCCTTAAAGAAAAGACGTGACCGCATATCCCAATCATAATTTATGCCCACATATTGATCTGACTTCAGAATGATGTTGCCATCTTTGTAAGAACCTTTTATCCAGCCTTCGGGAGCATAATAGGAAAGGCCTTGGATGTAGCAGTCAGAACCGGAAATGCCGATAGTCACCATCCTTGCGCTTGCAGTCTTCCAGGCGATGATATAGTGGTCGGTTTCCATATCATCCGGTGGTGTGATAAGCGGAGTGTCAAAAGCGGTGTATACCACATTATATTCACCGAATCCAGTCCAATACATGTAGTTATCAATCGTGCCGAGTATACGTCCTTCATCATACTGGTTATCCATTATGAATTTGTTTGTATTCTCCGTATCCCG
>CAZQSD010000062.1:0-17061 GCA_964595885.1 uncultured Sangeribacter sp. | reverse complement strand
TCATGCCGCCACAGTTGCTCCTGCTCATCCAGCCACCCCTGCAACTCCGGCATAAGAATCCTTATTATTTAGATTTATAAATATTACAAGTGCCCTCTATGCAAAATAGAGGGCACTTGTAATATAATAGGTAATACTAACTTTCTTGATAATATTTGATGACCCTGGTTTCGGTGTAGGTCTTTTCTTTGCCCGGCTCACCGTTTTCGTCAAATCCTTTTTCGTGAACGGTGCGCTCTATCCAGTTGCCATATTCATCATATTTTTCATCTGAAATTTCTGACTTAATGGTACCGGATTTTTTAGGAGAAGTGAAATTTATTTTCCTTGAGGTTAGCCGTTTGCCGTCATAGAAGTTAGTGACTTCTATCTTTTGCTTATTGCCGAGGATATTAGTTTCAAACTCTATTCGGGAGACATTTTGAAGCGAGTCATACGCAACATTTAAGTTGTTGAACATCGCGCCCATGTTCATGCCGTAACCAATGGGGTACCCATTGTCGTCAAAGGTCATGACTTCAGTTTTCGTTTTCCCGTCAGGCATGAATTTGACTTTCTTCTTTGCCAATGGATTCTCACTTTTTGTGCGTATTTCCTTTACCGGTCCATGTGCCTCATATAATACTGCTGTTTTGTATTGCTGTCCATATGAGCAGATGGTGCATATTAAGGAAACCAAACCAATAATAAATCTTTTCATGCTAAATGCTTTTTGTATCGTAGTTAGTGTTAAAGTAGGTGGGAAACACAGCACCCGTTTGGGGAATCCTTCCCCAAACGGGTGCTGTGTTTATAAGGGAGAATGAGTATTACTGGAGAGGTTCGAGCTGAACAGTGAAGTGACGCATGAGCTCAGTTTCCCATACGATCTTCACACCACGAGTGATCTCGTGACGACGGTCGTATACGTTCTTAAGAGCGGCTGCAATCACGTCCATGTGGTTGTTGGTGTATGTACGGCGGCAGATGCAAAGACGGAGGAAGTCGTTGCCACCGAAGCGGTTCTCGCGTGTGATAGGATCACGGTCAGCAAGAATATAACCGATTTCGCAACCGCGAACACCGGCCTCACGGTAAAGCTCGATTGTAAGAGTCTGAGCGGGGAACTCCTCTTTGGGCACACGGTCAAGAACCTTGTCTGCGTCAATAAACACAGCGTGGCCACCAACAGGACGCTGGTAAGGAATGCCGTATTCGTCAAGCTTGGAAGCAAGATACTCAACCTGCTTGATACGGGTCTGGAGCATGTCGAACTCAGTGTTCTCGTCAAGACCCACTGCGAGGGCAGCCATGTCGCGACCGTTCATACCGCCATAGGTGAGGAAGCCTTCGAAAGGAATACAGTATTTCTTTGCACCCTCATACCAGTCTTCCCAACGGGTAGCGATGAAACCACCCATATTAACGAGTCCGTCTTTCTTGGAAGACATTGTCATGCCGTCAGCATATGAGAACATCTCGCGGCAGATCTCCTTGATGGTAGCATCTTTGAATTCCGGTTCGCGGGTCTTGATGAAATAAGCATTCTCAGCAAAACGGGCAGAGTCAAAGATCACGCGCTTGTTATATTTATCGGCAATCTTTCTTACGCCTCTGAGGTTTTCCATAGAAACGGGCTGACCACCTGCAGTGTTGTTGGTGATAGTCACGATGATAAACGGAATCTTGTCAGCGTGTTCAGCGAGTTCAGCCTCAAGTTTGTTGAGGTCAACGTTACCCTTGAAAGGCACCTCAAGCTGAGTGTCTTTAGCCTCGTCAACAGTGCAGTCGATAGCGAATGCCTTGCGGCTTTCGATATGGCCCTTAGTAGTGTCGAAGTGTGAGTTGCCCGGAACGCGGTCGCCCTCATGAACGAGGTGAGAGAAAAGCACGTTCTCGGCAGCACGACCCTGATGAGTAGGGATTACGTATTCGAAACCTGTGATGCGTGTCACGGTGTCTTTGAGCTCATAGAAAGAGCGTGCGCCTGCGTATGATTCGTCACCTGTCATCATAGCTGCCCACTGGCGGTCGCTCATTGCGCCTGTGCCGGAGTCGGTGAGGCAGTCGATGTAAACATAGTCAGACTTCAGCATGAACACGTTGTAGTGTGCTTCTTTAAGCCATTTTTCACGCTCTTCGCGGGTGCTTTTCCGGATGGGTTCGATCATCTTGATCTTCCAAGATTCTGCAAATGGAATTTCCATGAAAGGTTATATTTTTATATAGGTTAGAATAAATTTTTAGATTATGAACAGCTGTGGAGCCATTAATTTCTCCCCAAAGTTAGTGAGAATAATTTAGGTATGCAAAAAATATAATAAAAATATTTGTAAAAAATTATAACATATTGGTTATTAGTGATATTTTGATAGTTGAAAAAGAGAAAAAGAGCGGGAAACCACGTTTTGATGTAGTTTCCCGCTCTTAGAATGCTTCTGTGTAACTGATAAAATTTTTACTGGCTATCCTTTACTTAGTGATCGGAGTGACTGTATAGCCAAGATTCCGTAACCCCTCTATGATTCCCTGCGGGCCTGCAAGGTGGAGCGCCCCGACGGCTATAAAGGAGGGTGCCTGTTTCATTATCTCCGGAAGTTTTGTGAGCCAGTTGGCATTGCGTTCATCTATGAGGGCTTTCATGAATTCCGGATGTTCGGAATCCCGGTTTGATATTTCAAGCATCTTGGAGAGGTCGCCTTCTGCATAAGCTTCCGTGAGGTCTTTGGTGGCTTGCATGGCCTTTTCCGGTTCTTTAAGCATCTCCACAAGTGATTCAGCCTGATATGCAATCGGAGTTGAGCAATAAAGAAGCTGAGCCTGTTCCTCTATTGTCTCCAGTGGGGTTATGGTTTTCCCTTCCTGTTTGCCTTGTTGTTGGAAATAGGTGTCAAGCTGTTCTGTAGGATTATATCCCGGCATCGCTTGGGCAGCCATGCCCACAGCCACCATTGTGGCAACAACTGTGGGTTTGAAATTGTCAAACATTGACAGATCCATGCCTGGCATGGGGCTCCACTTCTTAAACTGTTCGTTGACCGTACTGAATTCTTCCGGCGAGAGGAGTTTGGTGAGTGTGCTGTCAGCAGGTGCTTCCATAAATGGTTGCATAGCGGCTGCCATTGCCATCTGATTGCCTGTCATGTCGATTTCTCCCACCACTTGCTGAGACGCATTGAAGGGTTCTGCGGCTCCGAAGGCCTCAATCATTGAAAGGGGAGCGAGGTGATGGGTGCCAAACACGTACGACGGTGCTGTTAAGCCGTTGCCTTCAACTTTGTAGAACACCTGTGAAGAGGCAGGGAGTACTGTAAAAAGAAGGAGAAAGGCGAATAAATAGTTAAGTCTTTTCATTTTTAATTTAGAGGTTTATTTCCTTTTATCATATTAGATGCTCGATATAGAAAATAGTTTCATGGTGATAAAAATTTTTTTGTATTATCGCAGTATGAAATTTTTTAGTTACTTTTGTCGGCTTAACTAAGCAACCGGAATTAAACCTACAGATTAATGGATAATAAGACATTGATAGATACCCTGTCAAAGAGACTTGACATATCGCGGGAAGCTGTTACTACATTGATTGACGGCCTTGCGGAGGTAGTTGGTGAGTGTGGCGCCCAACTTGACACAGTGTCGGTTCAAGGCTTTGGATCTTTCGAGCCGAAGAAGCGCCTTGAACGTGTGGCGCTTCACCCGGCCTCCGGCAAGCGTCTCCTTATACCACCTAAAATAGTGCTTAACTTCAAACCATCAGTTTCATTAAAGCAAAAAGTGCGGAAAGGAGGGGACGACAATGGAAAATAAGATTTCTTTGGCAGAACTCGCCGCCATGCTTGCATTGTCAACGGGCAAGCAGAAGGATTTATGTGAGAGGTTTCTGAGTGAACTCTTTTCGATTGTGGAGGAAGAGTTAATAAATGGGGAAAATGTAAGGATAAAGGGATTCGGCACATTCAAACTGGTAGAGGTGGAGCCTCGTAAAAGTGTGAATGTTGCCACCGGTGAGGATAATGAGATTCCTGGTCACAACAAAGTGATTTTTGTAATGGCTAAGGAATTGGCCTCACTTGTAAACGCTCCTTTTGATGCGTTTGAGGCAGTTGAAATAGCCGATGGGCTTGCAACTGATGTCTTGGAAGGGGAGAGGGAGGTGGATGAGATTGTTGAGTGGGCAAATGAACCTTCAGAGGAAAATGAATCTTATGAAGAAAACGAATCTCCCGAAGATAGTGCTTTATCTGAAAAAGAGCCTGTTCTGTCTGAAAAAGATCCTGAAAGAGATAATGACCAATCGGAATATTCAGAGGATAATGCTGCGCTTGTAGTGTCGGAGGAAGACCCACCGGAACTTGACAGTTTTGATCTAAACACGAATAATTCTATATGGAAGCGATATAAATTTATATTTGGCTTTTTAGCCGGAGTGTGTGCTGCGGTTTTGATAGGTTGGATGGTTTTTATTTATTATGGAGGTATACACAAACCGGATAATGGGCATGATAAAGTTGCCGCTGCGGAGCTGTTGCCGGAAGAAAGTCAATTGACAGAGAATAATGCCGGAAATTTGGTTGATTCGGTAGCTACAGATTCCATAAGTGACGGAGATAAGATAAGTAACGGGGAAGAAGTAGCCACACAACCTTCTGATTCTCCGGTATATGACACAGTGAGCACCACACGTTATCTTACCACCATCGCAAAGGAGCACTATGGCAATTTTAATTTGTGGCCTATAATATATGAAGAAAATTCAGCGATATTGGGTCATCCTGACCGCATCCGGCCCGGCACAAAGGTGGTGGTGCCTCCTTTGTCAAAATATAATGTAGATCCCAACAAGCCTGCAGATATTGAGGCAATGAAACGTAAGGGGAAGGCTATTTATAGTAAATTTAAATAATGCTGTTAGTCAGTTGATTAAAGTCATTATGAAAAAATCTCGCAAATTTTTTATCATAAAATTTGCGAGAATGAAAAAAAATGTCTAATTTTGCACTCGCAAAGCCGAAAGGTGAGCAGCAAATACAAAAGGTGCCATGTCCGAGTGGTTAGGTACCGGTCTGCAAAACCGCTTACACCAGTTCGAATCTGGTTGGCACCTCAAAAGAGAGCGTTGGTTATCATGATAACCAACGCTCTCTTTTCTATCAACTCCTTCTCTTACAATAAATGTTGACTGCCAGGCGTTATATCGGAGTAAGTAGCACCTATATACATTTATTACCTAATATGAAGCAGCTTTGTTATTATCTATGCTTGTTATGTGGCCTTATGTGCTCATGTAACCATAATAATGATCCTCAGCCGGAAACCTTACTTCCTATTCAAGAGTTTTTTACACCGATGGGTATGTGGCTTGATAAAAATGACCCTGACGCTGAATTTTTCAAGGAAATAAGTGGCAAACTGTTCGTAGTAAATTCTGCTGAGGAGTTACCCGATGATCGCCTCGGCTTTCCGGAAGCTTACAAGAAAGCTGATTTTAAACACTACACCCTTCTTATATATTACAGACTGCTGTTTTGGGCGCCTGATTCATATAGGTATCGCTACATACGCATGAATCTGAAGAAAGAATATAATTGGTTTATCGAAATGCATGTTGGCGCGGATGAGGTGCCATATCCCGATATGAGGTGCATCAACCGTTTTGCCATAATGGTCAACAAAATACCTGAAAGTTGGGAGGTAAGCGCATCTTTCGGTTTAAATGATTACAACTGGAGTTGGGATGAATGATTAGTCATCCTTTTAAGCTTCGTGCTTGGGGTGGTACACTCAGTCTCAGTCATTATGTTCGGTTAGGAGCTGACGGGCACGTTGAAGATCTTTCTCAAACACGATGATGTCAACCCCATTGAAAGTGGGGACATAGAGATTGTTGCGGTTTTCAATTTCACATGCTATCCCGTTGGAGCGAAGCATTCCGGCGACAATAGCTGCCTCCTCCGGATTGCTGTAAGAAGTTAGTATTACTGTCTGATCCATGATAGTAAAATCTTGTGATAATATTTTTGTTTTCTATAAAAAACACACCTGAAGCGGAAAAAGTCACCTCAGGTGGTTAAATTTTGTAAGAAAAAAGAGATTTATTTTTTCGTCTTGCAGCATTCCGATTCATTCTCTTTGCACTTAGACTTATCTTTGCATTCAGACTTATCTTTACACTCGGATTTTTTCTTGCAACACTCTGTTTTGCCTTGACAGGCAGGAGTGGCATTTGTGCAAGAGCCGTCAGCCTCGTCTTCTATTTTAGTCACCTGATAATTGAGTTTGGCGAATGCCTCCTCAAGGTTGGTTTCGTTGGTCTTGTCGGCATCGTAAGTGATGGTTACGCGCTGATGCTCAAGGTCAGTCTCAATTTTCTTGACCCCTTTTTCAAAACGCAGATTACCTTTTATGCGGTTCTCACAGTTCTGGCATGACATGGGGGGAGTGGTGGTGACAACATATTCCTTTATGTCTTTAGCCCACATAGAAAAGCAGCCAGCTACGAGAAGGAAAGATACCAATAAATTCCTCATTCTGATAAAATGTTATTTGTTAATTCTCTAATATCTTAACGGGTAAATCACTAAAATCTTATGTCGGTTAGGAAATAACCTTTTACAGCTTTCCGAAATTAAACCTGACACCTACATATGCCATAGCCCCATGCACAGGCCCCCATATCATTGACGAGTCGAAATTCGGCCCCCAAGGATCATTGGAGGCAATGATAGGATTTTTCTGTCTGAAATTGGTCAGGTTTTCACCTCCGGCATAAATGGAGAAATGGCGGAACCAGCGAGTCACCTGCACATTAAGTTGCGGGAATGGCTTAAATCTCTCCGACCATGACCATGAGCCGTCAGTCAGTTTATAAGGAGCCGGCATCCGGCCTCCTCCATTTAGCTGAAGAGTCACGTCAAACTGCCAGATGTCCATCGGAGTAGAATATGAGAAGGTCAGCAGCCCTTTATATCGAGAGGTAAGAGGCTTTTCCATCAGGCTGCCTCCATAAGTGGTCTTCACATCATTAAGTCGCCAGGCAGCAGTGATGTCAAGCCCGAATGAAGACTCATAGGTGGCATCAATCTGAAAAGTATGGGAAAAAGATTTCCCTGAGAGATTGCCTATTGTGAGGGTATGAGGATCAGAATCATAGTCCACGATCACCTGACGGTCAAAATCAGTGTAGTAATATTCTGTGTTTATGCGTAGGGTCTCCTGATTTATCGGGATGGATAGCTGGGCACTTATTCCGTAATTCCATGATGCCTCCTGCTGAAGATTCTCCACAACTAATTTTCGGGCACTCGCCATAAGGTAATTATACTCTGCCCAGGGGAACACTGTCCGGTAGCCTTTCCCTACCGACCCACGTAGTGTCAGAATCTCCACAGGGGAATATCTGATATTGACTCTTGGGGTTACAAACCATCCGTAAAGTGAGCTATGGTCGCCTCTTATGCCTGCCATTGCTGTAAGTGCCGGGAACGGTTTCCACGTATATTGTGCATATCCACCAAACGAAGTTTCCTTGTCAAGCAATTTGTGAGGGGTCGCCCCATTGGTGTTTTGTACGTTGACATGTTGATCCAGATAATCATGGTTAAGGGATAATCCCACTGAAAGATTATGCCTATCCGTGAAATCAGATTCATACATCATTTGGGCATAGATGTTGCTTTCATCCACATCATAACCCTTGAAGCCATAAGTGGCATCGAGTTTATGAAAGGAGCCGTTTGCCATCATTGCGAGATTTGAATTGGTCTCGCGATTTAATATGAAGGCGTGCTTCATATACCCCTCATATCTCTGGGTATTGAGAGTGATTTTATATAGAGGCATTCCGGTGGCTGAATGGTGGTGATGTGATGTCTGGCCAGCCTCGCTTTTTTCATTTATGACACCGACTCCACCATGAAAAATATAACGGCTGCTGAAATAATCCCATCGGTTCTGGACATTAACCTGTCGGATATCAGGGGTATCAAGAAATCCATCTCCATTGCCGTCATGATTCATGAAGCGGTCTTCGGCATGCAGCAGAATCTCTGTGTTGAGACGGGAAGAGAGGTGAAAGTTGGCATCAAGGTTTGCCTCGGCCTTCAGTTCTGAATCCAGGTATGCGTTTACCGCCACCCCTTGCGGATCTTCCGGTTTCAGATACTCCACATCAATCTGTCCGGACATTGATTCATAGCCATTCTTCACGGAACTGCATCCTTTCGACACGCTTATGCTCTTCATCCAAGGGCCCGGCACATAACGGAGTGCGTAAGGTCGTGCCGCTCCCCGGAAATTCGGTAGGGTCTCTGTCAGGAGCTGCACGTAACTTCCCGACAACCCGAGCAGTTTGATCTGCTTTGCCCCGGTGGCGGGATCTGCATAATTCACGTCTACCGAAGGGTTAGTGGTGAAGCTTTCGCCGAGGTTGCAGCAGGCTGCTTTAAACAATTCATTCTGATTTATCTTAAACGCGTTTTCCGGCCCGGAAAGATTGAAGTTGCCGGCTTTCTTTTTGACTATAACAAAGTCGTCAAGATGATTCCATTCTATGGAGTCAGTGGTCTCTTCATACTCCAGATGCTGCGCGCAAATGGGTGAGAAAATACCGATGTAAAACAGTGTCGCGGCTATCCGTTGGTTTGCCAGAAGTCTTGTCATTTTTCAGGGTTGCTAATTATTTCGCTACAAAATTAATTAAAAAATTTAACCTTTCAACTTTGTTTTGACGTTATTAGTTTGGATGCGACCTAAGAAAGGACTAATTTTGCACACGAAAAATGAAAAAGCTATACTCATATCCCGAAGGGACCGGACTCTATGGCATCTTCAACGACAGTTTCCCACCGATATTAGACGGTGTGACCCTGACGGTGGAGAACTATGTGTATTGGCTGCGGCAAGCCGGGTTGCAACCATGTGTGGTGACCCCCTGGAATCCTGTCACCATTGACCATGATTACCCTGTGATGAGGTTCTTCTCTCTTCCTATTCGTTCAAGGAAGCCCTATCGCTACGGTTATCCAAAGCTTGATCCTTTCATATGGCGTCGACTATTGAAAACTGATTTCAGGATTCTCCATTCCCATTGCCCTTTCTCATCCGGTCGGCTCGCAGTCTATGTTAAAAAACATAAGCATATTCCTCTCATAGGCACCTTCCATTCAAAATATAAGTCAGATCTTGAGCATTCTTTCAAATTGATGCCTTGGTGCATTCCAATCATTATGAAGAGGATTCTCAATTTCTTCAACGCATGTGATGAGGTGTGGATACCGCAGGCTCAGGTGGAGGAGACAGTCAGGGAATATGGCTATAAGGGAAAACTGACCGTTGTGGAGAATGGTAATGACTTCGCTTCTATTATCAAAGGAGATCTCTGGGATTATAAAAAGGATGCCCGGACAAGGATAGGCATCAACGATGATGCCATTAATCTGTTGTTTGTCGGGCAGCATATCTGGGAGAAGGGGATAAGGGTAATCATTGACTCTCTTGCCATGATAAAGGATAAGGTTCCATTTCACATGAACTTCATAGGTAACGGTTACGCATCCGGTGAGCTTGCCGAGTTAGTTAGCCGGTTGGGACTGGATGACAAAGTTAAGATAAATGGCGTTATAAACGACCGGAAGACGCTGAGCGATTACTATGCCGGCAGCGACCTCTTCCTTTTCCCGTCTTTTTATGACAATGCACCGCTTGTGCTGAGGGAGGCAGCAGCGATGGGTACTCCTGCTGTGTTGCTTGAGGGTTCCACTGCTGCTGAAGTTATCACGGATGGCAGTAACGGTTTCCTCACTGCCCGTACTCCTGAGGCATTTGCCGGGCTGATCACACAGCTTGCCGAAGATCGTCAAAGGCTCCGTAGGGTAGCTAATGAGGCGAGAAATACTCTCGTGAGAAGTTGGGAAGATGTGGTAGGGGAGGTGATTGACCGTTACAATGTTATTATAGCCCGGAATAAGTAGCTCTAATATTTGAATCGCTACGTAAACTTTAAAGAGTTGAGATTATGGATTCTGCAAATAAATCGAACAATCAGTCTGCATCTGCACAGCAAGATGGCAAGAAATTTTTCTCTCTTTGGAAAGTGTTGCTTCCTGTAGCCATAGGCATCACTGTGGTAGTGCTGATGTTTTTGCACGATGCGAGGAAGGAAAATCTGGCGGAAGTCTGGGCCAGCATTCATTTCACATGGCGCACTTATGCCTGTATTGTCCTTGCCTTTCTGTTTATGTTCGGTAGGGATTTCGGGTTAAGCTGGCGTTTCCGGGCCTTGACAGACGACCAGCTTCGTTGGGGACAGGCATTTAAAGTAGATTTTTTGTGTGAGTTCACTTCTTGCATCACTCCGTCGGCTGTTGGCGGCAGTTCATTGGGAATGGTGTTTCTTAACTCCCAGGGAATTGAGTTTGGGCGTGCCACCACTCTGATGATGACCACTCTTTTCCTTGACGAACTGTTTTTTGTGGTGTTTTGTCCGATAGCTGTTCTCCTCACCGGTGACATGATTTTCTCTTCCGGGGGTGCTACTTTCACTCATGGAATCAAGTTGACCTTCTGGCTTGTTTATAGCGTTATCTTCGCTTGGACAACGATTCTTTTCTGCGGTATAATCTGGAAACCCAATTGGATGCGCTCATTTCTCAAAAAGGTGACAAGCTGGAAATTCTTACGTCGCTGGCAGAGTAAGGCTACTGAGTTAGGTGACAATATGGTTGCCACTTCGGTAGAATTGCGCAAGAAACCCTTTCGCTTCTGGTTGAAAGTATTTGGAGGAACTGCTGTTTCATGGTTCTCCCGCTATCTTGTGGTCAATGCCCTGTTTTTCGGACTCCTTCCTGCTGCCGATCCTGACCAATGGGTGATCTTCGCCCGGGAATTTGTATTGTGGGTAGTGCTGATGGTCAGTCCCACCCCCGGTGGCTCCGGACTCAGCGAATGGCTCTTCTCGGAATACTATGGCGACATCATCAACTCTGCCGGACTCGCCCTTCTTTTGGCAATCCTCTGGCGTATCATCTCCTACTACCTGTACCTGATAATCGGCGCCATCATCGTCCCCGGCTGGATCAAAACCACCTACATCAAATTCCACAAGCAATAATCCCTCCCGGTATACACTTAACTGTTTTGGGATGGAATAATTTGGAACGCACGCATTCCCAATCTTATGTGAAGTCATCTCCGGATACTTTTATGAGTAACTGACATGACCACTTGTTTCCTCTAACTGTGGGTTGTGAAAGTGGTTCAAGAGTATGTCAGATGCTGGTCTGCTGGACTTTAACTATCTGTAAGCAAGTTGAGATGCCTAAATTATAGAAACATGGAGCTTAATTTGTTACGTAGAAAATTTGACTCAAAATAATCGAATGTAGAATTAATAATGTAGAATTAATAACGTCGTGTATGCTCCTAAGAATTCCGAATAGTAATACCATTCTTTTGAAAATAATTTGTAACTTTGCGTTATTAAGTAACGTCAATCTGAAAAAGACCAGTCATTAAATATTAAGGACATATGGCGAGAGCCGAACTTACTTTGAGAATATCCTTGTAGTTGTTACAGGCTTTGGTCAGCCTTCAGATACTACATGGGTATTCTCATTCTTAATTATGGCTAAGAAAGCGACAAATAAAAAGGAAACTCTTCCGATGGAGGAAATGCTGTGGAAGGCGTGTGATGCTCTGCGTGGCTCGATAGAGCCGAGTGAGTACAAGCACGTCGTGCTCTCACTGATATTTTTGAAATACGCCGGTTTTCATTTTGATAAGCGGCGTCGGGAGATTATTGCTGCAGGACAGGAGGCTTTCGTGGATAACGTTGCTTTCTACACGGCAAAAAATGTGTTCTATCTTCCGGAAACTTCCCGTTGGAGTTATCTGAAAGAAAACGCTAAACAAAATGATATTGCTATCAAAGTTGATAAGGCTCTTGCCGATATTGAGAAAGAGAATAAGTCTCTTGCCGGTGCTTTGCCAAACAACTATTATAGCTCCCTCGGAATTGAGGCAGAAAAGCTCGGTTCGCTTATAGATAAGATTGATGGCTTCGACTCTATCCTTGAAAACGACAAGGAGAACGACATCATAGGTCGCGTCTATGAATATTTCCTCTCAAAGTTTGCCATTAAGGAGGGTAAGGGTAAGGGCGAGTTCTATACTCCCAAGACCATTGTCAATCTGATAGCCGAGATGATAGAGCCTTACGAGGGTATCATCTATGACCCCTGCTGTGGCTCAGGTGGTATGTTTGTGCAATCACTGAAGTTCGTTCAGAACCATAACGGCAACCGTCGCAATGTGTCGGTCTACGGCCAGGAGTTTACCAAGACCACCTATAAGTTGGCGAAGATGAATCTTGCCATTCGCGGTATCGCTGCCAATCTCGGCGATTATGCTGCCAACACGTTTACTGATGACCGCCACAAAGACTTGAAAGCCGATTTCATTATGGCTAATCCTCCGTTCAATCAGAAAGACTGGCGAGCAGAGAATCAGCTTACCGATGATCCGCGTTGGCAAGGCTATGACGTGCCCCCCACTTCCAACGCCAACTATGGTTGGATTCTCAATATGGTGAGCAAGCTGTCGAGTAATGGAGTGGCCGGCTTCATTCTTGCTAATGGTGCCCTCTCGGCAGACGGCACAGAGGGAGCTATCCGCCGCAAGATGATTGAAAAAGGTTTGGTGGAAGCTATTGTCATTCTTCCTCGTAACCTTTTCTACTCGACAGATATTTCCGTTACGCTTTGGATTCTCAATGCAAACAAGAAAGCACGTGTGGTGAAGCGTCAAGGAGAAGAGATAAAGTATCGTGACCGCGAGGGAGAAATCCTTTTCATTGATATGCGCCAGATGGGTGAACCATTTGAGAAGAAATACGTGCGGTTCTCCGATGCTGACATCCGCAAAGTTGCAGACACCTATCACAACTGGCAACGAGAAGGTCATGCCGATGCGTATAAGGACGAGCCTGAGTTCTGCAAGTCAGTTTCAATCAAGGGTGAATGCGGAGTTGCGGAAAAAGGCTACTCCTTGGTCCCGAGTAAGTATATCAAATTTGTCAATCGCGATGAAACGATAGACTATGATACTAAGATGAAAGAGTTCCAAACTGAGCTAAAAGATATTCTTCGTAAAGAAGCTCAAAGTCGCGAGGAAATACTTGATGTTTTCAAATCTCTTGGCTATGAAATCAAATTATAAACGGTTAGGCGATTACATACGGCAGATTGATGTTCGGAATCGGGATCTCAATGTAACTGAACTTGTGGGCTTAACAATCGACAAGGCTTTCATACCATCTGTAGCTAATACAGTTGGCACCGACTTGTCTAACTATAAGATTATATCTCACAATCAGTTTGCTTGTTCATTGATGCAGGTTAGCCGTGATGGGAAAATGCCCGTAGCCATTTATAAAGGAGATGCAGCAATAATGTCGCCAGCTTATCCGATGTTTGAGGTTAGTCGGACAGACGAATTACTGCCTGATTTTCTTATGATGTGGTTCTCTCGAAGGGAATTTGATCGGGAAGTAACATTTTGGGCTGTTGGTGGAGTTAGAGGAAGTCTAACTTGGGAAGATTTTATGAATCTTTATATTCCTGTTCCGCCGATTGAGGAACAGCGGAAGATTGTGGGCGAGTATCAGGCAATAGAGCGAAGGATTGAAAACAATCGTCGTTTAATTGCCTCTCTTGAAGCTACCGCCCAAGCCATCTACCACAATATGTTCGTCGACAACATCGACCCAAACAATCTTCCCGAAGGCTGGCGCATGGGTATCATTGGGGATTTTGGCACAGTTATAACAGGTAAAACCCCATCTTCCACATCTCCAGAAGATTTTGGCGATGACATTGATTTTGTAACTCCGGGAGAGTTCAAAGATAATAATGTTTTTTATTCAAGTCCAACTCGCAAACTATCCAAAGATGGTCTAAATAAATTAAAAAGTAAACTAATTACTCGATATAGTTTGTCCGTTACATGTATTGGTTCAGATATGGGCAAAGTGCGAATTTGTAAAAATGACTGTATAAGTAATCAGCAGATAAATTCCATTATTACAAATTCGAAATATGATATTCCATATCTTTTCTATACCCTGCGACAAATGAAAAATGAACTTCAACGATTAGCCGTGGGAAGTTCGACTATGCCAATGTTGAGTAAATCCGAATTTGAAAATATTAGTATAATACATCCTTCAGAAAAGGCATTAGAAACGTTTCACAAATTTACCTTCTCAATACTGGATTACTGCTTGTCTCTTGAAAAAGAGACTGAAGTGTTACACTCTACCTCAGCAATATTGCTAACTAAGTTATCTAAAATATTATGAAGGAAAAATACATCTCGCCCGATTATTCCCTATCATCATTTACTTGTCCTCATTGTGGCGCTCATTCTCAAATGGATCTATCAGTTATTACTATTCAAGATGGCGAGGCATACATAACAGAATTTCCGGAAAGCAATTCTTATATTTATATTGCGGTCTGCTACAGCTGTCAAAAAAAAATAATATGGGTAGAGGATCAATACATCTACCCTGAAATGCAATACCTTCAGCCATGTGAAGATATGCCTGAGTCAGTTAAAGGACTCTACAATGAGGCTTCATTGATCTATAATAAATCTCCACGAGCAGCATGTGCATTGTTGCGCCTTGCCGTTGAACGATTGTGTAATGAACTTGGAGAAACAGGCAAGATTGATACCATGATTGGTAATCTTGTTAAGAAAGGGTTACCATCAATAGTTCAGAAAGCATTAGATGCTGTTCGTGTCATTGGAAACAAAGCTGTACATCCGGGACAAATTACCTTTGATGTTGATGATAAGTCAACGTCAGAAACCCTAATGAAACTTCTGAATATCATCACCGAACGACTTATAACTGAGCCGAAAGAAATAGATGATATATTCAATGCACTTCCTCAATCTACAAAAGACGCAATTGAAAAAAGAGATAACTAAAATATGGTAGAAAAAGAAAATCAGGCAGTAGAACTGGTAAAGTCAGGAGCAAACGTTCTTGAACAGTTTTACCAAGACTTAGCTCAGCCAAGCGTTAAGGCTCTTGGGCAAGCCTTATCAACGGTATTTGAGCTATGTCCCAACTCGTTATTATCATTAAAACTTTGGACTGAGAAGCGGAAACTCAATTTTGTAAAGCGTTTAAACGAATATAAAGAAAAGTTAGAACAGATTCCAGAGGGAAAACGATGTGAAGTTGATCCTCAGATAGGTACACCTATCGTAGAAAAATTAACGTATACAACTAACGATGAAATTGCCAATTTATTTACCACATTATTGGCAAATGCCTCCAATATAGACACTGTGAATCGTGCTCATCCGGCATTCATTGACATAATTGGTCGTTTATCAGAAGATGAAGCAAAAATAATCACCTATTTGCAGAAAAAGCCATACATTCCGTTTTATCACATTAAAGATTATTCATTCATCTCTAATAAACTCATAACACCTCACCATAATCCTCTAACACTATTAGAACAAGATGAGAGTCTCAGATTTCCAAAGAATGTCAACGCTTATTTTGATAATCTACTGAGTATTGGAATATTAAAGCGAGTTATTAGTGATTCTAAGTCTAAGGATGATGATTATGCAAAGATAGAAAATTATTTTTCAAAGCCAACAGAGACTACAACGCCAACGCAAATTAACGTCTGGAAACACGCAAAATACATTTACCCTTACCTGTCAGAGAATTATCCCCAAATTAGTATATTGGATCGAATGGGATACACTAATCCATGGGATTCGCACAATTCTGACAAAGGATATTTTGAGATTTCAGACTTTGGTAAATTATTTATTGATGCTTGTAAAAAGCAGTAGTTATTATGTCTTTATTTAACGAAACACAGTTAGAACAGGCGTTTGTTGAACTGTTCAAGGAACAGGGATACGACTATGTGCACGGTGATGATATTCAGCGTGACAGTCGCGATGTGTTGCTATATGATGACCTGCGCGATTTCTTGCGCCGGCAGTATCGGCATGTGGGAATTACAGAAAATGAGATTTCCTCCGCTATTTCTCAGTTAGAAGCGACTGACGGTGGAGGAGTGTATGCTGAAAATGTTGAGGCTATGCGCCGGATAATGGACGGTTTCACTATCAAACGCGAAGACCCCTCAAAGCCTAATCTCTATATCAATGTAATCGACTTTGACCCTGAGCATATAAAAAGAAACACCTTCAAGTTTGTCAATCAGTTTAAGGTTGATGGCGAACACACACGAATACCTGACGGCATTGTGTTTGTCAATGGTATTCCGTTAGTAGTGTTGGAGTTCAAAAATGCGATTAAGGAGAACACCACTATTGAAAATGCGTACACGCAGCTCACTGTGCGTTATCGTAGAGACATACCGAAACTATTCCGCTACAATGCGTTCGTCGTAATAAGCGATGGCGTTAATAATCGCTTCGGCTCATTGTTTGCTCCCTACGAGTTCTTCTATGGTTGGCGAAAGGTTGAGCACGATGATCCGGAAGTTGAAGGTGGCTTCAACTCGATGTTCACTATGATGCAGGGACTGTTCCGCAGGGAGAGGCTCCTTGATGTAGTGCATAATTTCATTTTCTTCCCTGACACTCCCAAGCATGAGGATAAGATTGTATGCCGTTACCCTCAATATTTCGCCACGACTCTTTTGTTTGACAACATACTGAAACATGGCCGTCAGAATCCTGACGGTGACGGCAAAGGAGGCACTTATTTCGGTGCAACTGGATGTGGTAAAAGTTACACCATGCTCTATCTGGCGCGTCAGCTTATGCGCACCACCAAGCTGAGCAGCCCGACCATTGTGCTTATCACCGATAGAACAGACCTTGACGATCAGCTCGCCAAGCAGTTTATCAATGCCAAGAAGTTCATCGGTGACGAGGTGGTAATGCAAGTGAATAGCAGAGAGGATCTCAAGACACAACTCGAAAATCGCACTTCGGGAGGTGTATTCCTTACTACTATTCAAAAGTTTGAGGAGAATACAGGCCTGCTGAGCAACAGGGCTAATATCATCTGTATAT